>JARLGS010000637.1 GCA_031292695.1 Mycobacterium sp.
GCCGGCTCGTCCCTGGCAGACATCACCACCAAGGCGACCAAGGCGGCCGACGGCACCTACCGGGTCACGGGCACCAAGATGTGGATCACCGGCGGTGACCACGAGTTGTCGGAAAACATCGTGCATCTGGTCCTGGCCAAGGTGCCCGGCGGCGGGCCCGGCGTCAAGGGCATCTCGCTGTTCATCGTGCCGAAGTTCCTGACCGACGGCACCCGCAACGACGTCGCCCTGGTCAGCCTCAACCACAAGATGGGCAACCACGGCACCACCAACGCTCTGCTGAACTTCGGCGACGGCACCCACCAGCCCACCGACGAGCCGGGCGCTGTCGGCTACCTGGTGGGGGCCGAGCACCACGGCCTGGCCTACATGTTCCACATGATGAACGAGGCTCGCGTCGCCGTCGGGTCCATGGCGACCGCGATCGGTTACGCGGGCTACCTGGCGTCACTGGAGTACGCGAAGATTCGTACCCAGGGACGTCCGGCCGGCGACAAGGACCCTTCGCAGGCGCAGGTGGCGATCATCGAGCACGCCGACGTCAAGCGCATGCTGCTGGCCCAAAAGTCTTACGTCGAAGGCGCATTGGCGCTAGGGCTGTACTGCGCTCGGTTGGTCGACGTGGCCCGCATCAGCACCGAGTCGGAACGTGACGAGGCAGTGCTGTTGCTGGATGTCCTGACCCCGATCGCCAAGAGCTGGCCGTCTCAGTGGTGCCTGGAGGCCAACAACCTCGGCATCCAAATCCACGGCGGTTACGGGTACACGACCGAATTCGACGTCGAGCAGCAGTACCGCGACAACCGGCTCAACGCCATTCACGAAGGCACGCACGGCATTCACGGCCTGGACCTGCTCGGCCGCAAGGTCGTGATGCAGGGCGGCGCCGGCTTGAAGCTGTTGCAGCAGCGCATCACTGAGACCGTTCAGACTGCGCTGCAGTCAGAGGCCACGGCCGCGTATGCACGTGAGCTGCAGGCTCAGACCGAGCGTCTGGTCGACGTGACCGCGACGCTGTGGGCCGCCGACGACGTTGCCACCACATTGGCGAACTCGACTGCCTACCTGGAGGCTGCCGGCCACATCGTCATGGCCTGGATCTGGCTGGAGCAGCTGATCGCCGGCAGCGGCAACGCCGGAAGCTTCTACGACGGGAAACGTGCTGCGGCGCAGTACTTCTACCGCTACGAGCTGCCGAAGGTGACCACTCAGCTGGACCTGCTGGCCAGCCTGGACCGCACCACCGTCGACGCTCAGGTCGACTGGTTCTGACGTCTGGCTATACGCCAACCGGCGGCGTCGATCCCCAGAATCCGTTCAGGGGATCGGCGTACGCGTCGTTGTCGGTCAGCGCCGGTAGCCCGAGCGAATTTTCGATGGTGCGCAGCAGGCTGTAGTGGTTGGCATAGGCGTTGTCGGTGAATTGGCCCGATCGCATCCCGGCGGCCACCGCGCCCGGTGACGGGATGGCAATCGTGACAACGTGATTGCCGCCGTTGCCGAAGCCCAGCGACAGGTTGTCGGTGTCTTCGTCCCAGGTGACGAAGATGGCGCTCTTCTGCGTCGGGTCATTCCAGACCGCGGAGTTCAAGATGGTGGGAATGGTGCTCTGCAGGAACTGGTCACCTGCCGCGACGTTGTACTGATGGTTGGTGAGCAGACCCCCGACGTAGCTGAGCACGCCCTGGAGTGAGTCGATGGGTCCTTCCATGTTGTTGGCCTCGTTCGCCGCGAACCAGACGAAGTTGGGTGTGGTGGACGGCGAGGCGAGGTCCGTGGCCATCTGGGTGAGCGGGAACAGGTGCGCCGCAGCGCGAGCCGGGTTGTTGAAGATGTCGCTGTATGCCAGGAACGGCAGCTGGTCGGGCGCGTAATCGCTTGTGGCCGTGTAGGGTCCCGCCGCGGACATGCCTTGGGCGTATCCCGCCCACGTCTTGCCTGCGGCTTCGATGTTGTCGGCGAGATTTGGCGCATTGATGCAGTTGGTCGCGCAGTTGTAGCTGAGGCCGAAGTCGGAGCCACCGAGGATCGGGTAGTAGTTGGGGTCGCTCGGGTGGGTCAGTGCGTAGTAATCCGTCTCGACGCCGTACGTGTTGATCAGGCTGTTGATGTACGGCGCGTTGGGGCTGCCGACGATGTCGCCGTAACCCTTGTTCTCCATGTAGACCATGAAGACGTGGTCGAGCTGGCCGACCGTCGATGTCGGCGGCGTCGGCGGCGGAGGTGCGGGTAGCGCGGCTCCGACGTTGAATGACAGGTCGTCGGCGAACGCGTTGTTGTAGCCGAGGGTGAATGGGTTCAAATCCTGCAGGTTCACCACCACCTGAGCTGAGCGGGTGCCGATGGGGATGGTGCCCGAGGTGTCGCGTTCGAGCAGCCCGGTCTGGAACCAGCGATCGAGTGGGCCGACGGGGGCGATGTTCCCGACCCCCAACTGGGTGCCGTCAGCGGCCAGGAACCGGACGGTGACCGAGGCCTCGGACGGATCGATCGATGCGCCACCGAGCCAACCGCCGAGCTTGTACGGCAGGGTGCCGGCGTCGATGCTCGATGCCGCACCGCTCAGATCGACAGTCTGTGACACCGTCGAGGTGCCGACATTGCCGCCGCCGAAGAACTGCGTATCTGTAGTGGTTGGGGGATCGCTGGGGAAGTTGAAGATCGAGGGCAACGTCGGGCCCGGCGTCGAGAGTCCCAACGGAATGACGCGCGGGCTGCCGTATTGGATGACGGTCGGGGTGCCAGTCACCGTCCAGCCGGGGATGGTCACCGAACTGTTCCCGGTGAGTGACGGGTCGGCCAGTTCTGCGCTGGGATTGACCAGGAGGTTGGGACTAGTCGTCGTCCACGGGGTAACCACCTGGGCTGGAAAGAGGTTCGTCTCGATTTCCTTGCGCACCCAGGCCAGTACCGTCCACAGCACGGGGGATTGAGCGGGCACATTGGACGGCAGTGTCGAAACCAGCGGTCCCAACACCATTTGGAGGAGTTGCTTTGCCGCGGTGACTACTTGACCCAGGACCGGCGGGAGGGCCGGTGTTGATGGTGCGGGAGTGACGACCGTCGATGTGATGGCTGCGGCCGGTTTGATCGTCGCCACTGCGGCGGTCGGCGTCGGCACGGTCGCTGCTGTCACGGCGGCTGGCACGAGGGGGTGGGTGGCTGTGGCTGTGGTAGTGGCTGCTGTGGGTTTTGGCTGGGTGACTTTAGGTGGGGCGCTGGGCAATTGATCGACCGTTGCTGCGGTCGACTTCAGTGGGGTGTGCGCGGTGCTGCTGGTGTGGGTGCCCGCGGTGACGTGATGGGTGGATGTTTCACTGTCGCTGCCCGATGGCGGCGTGGGGTCATGGACTGTGGTGGCTGACTGCGGCGAGCCAGCTGTTGTCGTCGACGGTGCGGTGGCTGGGGTCGCGGTCGCCGGAACCGGTGAGTGTTTCGGGGTCGGTGTCGCCCCGTCGGTGACAGAGGTGTGGGTACCGGTTGAGGATGCACTGCTGGACGAGGCGCTGGATTCGGACGTGGCGGATGAGGATGGTTCGGCGTAGGCGATCCACTGCCCTGTTGTCAGCGATACGCCGACCCCAAGAAAGACAGCCAATTCCCCGACTCGACCGACATAGCGTGCGCAACCCATGGCCGTTCCCTCCGCCCGCCCGGCTCAGACCGTCTAACAGTAGGAAGAATTGACGCCCCAGCTGGCGGTTTTGAGGCTGGGAGGTGACTGTGAGTTTGTGGAGTTTCGCGGTCCGATGATGGCTATGGCCCATCGGTGGCATCACCGGGAGCTTGTCAATGACGGAATCGCTCGGCCGCAGGCTTCATGGCGGCAGCGAATTCCGTTGTCAGTGACCGTTTCGCGACGCCAGATGCCCGCCGTGGGACAGGTCGGGCCACGGCGGGCGCCGCAGCACCGCGAGCGTCCCGATCACCGCGGCGACCAAGCCGGTCAGGACGCCGATCAGGGCGATTCGGTCGGCATCGACCGCTGGCACCCATGACGTCTGTCCGTCGCGGAGGACGAACACGCCGAGCGGTTTTGCGGTCGTGGTGCCGTGGGACTCACGAACCTTTGCGACGGGGATGACCGTCGCTCCGTCGGGCGTGTGGTAAGGCTCGGCGAACACGCGGCCTGACGGGTCGGCGGTGAGGGCCTCGAGAAAAGCTTCCGGATTCTGCAAGGTAGCGCCTCCGTGTTCGGTTGGGCATGGCCGTGTCGGCACCACGTTAGTGGCCGGAGGCGGGTTCTGTCCGTGAATGAGCTGCTGAGCGATACCCGGAACCGTCGCAGCTCGGATATTTCGGCGGACCTGCCCGCGTCAAACCTGGGGAATTCGTATGGATTCTGTATTGCGCCGATATGAATTCAGGCCCGGAGGCGTTATGGCCAAGGCGCGCGACGACTGTTGTCGGTCTGAGTAGTGGGAAGAAAACTTATTGCCAAAGATCGAATAGAGTTCGGTAAAGCGCTGAACACCAGTATTTTTCGTTATCTGTGCAGAGACTCTGCAATTTGCTGTCTGGCTAATTGAATAACGTTTTGTTCGGCGTCGTTATCGAAATTAGACAATTCACGACGCTTGCGAAAATGGGTTAGTGTCGGCGACTGTCAGATGATTCCACGAATGAGGAGATATGCGAATGCTCAAGCAGCGCAAGACACGTCGCCGCGCAGGGGCCGCAC
>JARLGS010000638.1 GCA_031292695.1 Mycobacterium sp.
CGATCAGCACCACGGGTCATCAAACGCAAAATGCCCAAATGGCACGTAAAACGCGCGCACCACGCGCACTGGCCCCAACCTCAGCACTCAACCAACATCACCGTTCGCCCACCTTAACTAAACGGTATTGGGGCTAGCCCCCCGGCCCGGGGCGCGCCGAGATCGACGAAATGGCCGATCTCACTCGAACTTTCCGGCCCGTTCGTCCGTTTCGGCGGGTGGTGCGGTCCAGAGGCCGAGTTCGTCCAGACGGGTGGTCAAGCGCCGGGCGGCGTCGTCGAACAGGCTCCGGGTGTGCGACACGACCTCGTCGACGTCCCGCTCTCGCAGGGCCGCAACAACTTTGCGGTGAGCGGACACTGCTCCGGCGCCCCAGTGCGGATCGGCCGCATAGATGTGTGGCGGTAGGTACCGGGCCGCGTGTAGCAGGAACCAGGCCAGCTTGGTCCGGCCCGCAGCGCGATTGAACACCTTGTGAAACTTGAACTCCGCCAAGGCAACTGCTTCGGCATCGCGAGCCGCGACCGCGGCCGCCTGGTCGTCGACGATCCGGGCGAGTTCGGCGATCTCGGGCTCGGTGATCCGGCGTGCGGCAGTGGCCGCGATCTCGGTGGCGATGATCGCCTGCAGCCAGAAGATGTCGGCGATGTCATCCCGGGTGAACGGGGACACCACGTGGCCCCGGTTGGGCTCGAGATGCACCATGCCCTCCCCGCGCAGCGTGCGCAGCGCCTCACGGACCGGGGTGATGCTCACACCGAGCGCGGCCGCGGTCTCGTCGAGCCGGACATAGGTGCCTGGTCGCAGGGTCCCCGACATGATCGCGGACCGCAGGTGGGCGGCCACCTCGTCGGACAGCTGTTCCCGCCGGCGCAGGCCGGGCGGGGGGTCGGCCGAGATGCTCACGCCGTTCCTTCTTCGCGGTAGGGGCTATCGGGGGCCCGGAGGTTGTCCGGGTGGTGCCGGCGTCCTATTGTGACGGCGGCAACACAATATTTGATCAAATATCAACCAAGTTCCAGAATCGGCGCCGTGATGCCGATCGAGACACAGGAGCAGACCGTGTCATCCCCAGCACTTGAGCAGCCCTATCTGGCCCGCCGGCAGAACTGGACCACCCACCTCGCCCGGCACGCGCTCATGCAGCCGGACCAGACCGCGCTTCGGTTCGTCGGGCACACGGTCACCTGGGGCGAGCTGAACCGCCGGGTAACCGCGCTGGCCGGCGCGCTGAGCCGGCGCGGCGTCGGCTTCGGCGATCGGGTGCTGATCCTGATGCTCAACCGCACCGAGTACGTCGAGGCGTTCCTGGCCGTGAACCTGCTGGGCGCCATCGCGGTCCCGGTCAACTTTCGGATGACCCCGCCGGAGATCGCCTACCTGGTCCGTGACTGCGGGCCGAAAGCCGTGGTCACCGAGCAGGTCCTGGCTCCGGTGGCGACCGCGGTGCGGGAGCTGGAACCGTCGCTGGCCACGGTGATCGTCGCCGGCGGAGACACCGGAGACGGCATGCTGGGCTACGAGGACGTGATCGCGGAGGCCGGCCATCCGCCGGCGCCTGTCGACATCCCGGAAGCCTCACCCGCGCTGATCATGTACACCTCCGGCACCACCGGATATCCCAAGGGCGCGGTGCTCACGCACGTGAACATCATGGGCCAGGGCATGACGAACCTGTTCACCGTGCAACCGGATATCAACCACGACGTCGGCTTCATCGGTGTGCCCTTCTTCCACATCGCCGGCATCGGCAACATGATCACCGGGCTGCTGCTGGGCCTGCCCACGGTGATCTACCCGCTGGGTGCCTTCGATCCCGGAGCCCTGCTCGACGTACTGGCGGCCGAGGGGGTGTCGGCGATCTTCCTGGTCCCGGCTCAGTGGCAGGCGGTTTGCGCGGCCCAACGGGCGCAGCCACGCAACGTCAAACTGCGGGTGTTGTCCTGGGGCGCGGCGCCCGCATCGGACACCCTGCTGCGGGAGATGGCGGCCACGTTCCCGGGCGCACAGATCTTCGCTGCGTTCGGTCAGACCGAGATGTCTCCGGTCACCTGCATGCTGCTGAGCCAGGACGCACTGCGGAAGCTGGGCTCGGTGGGGCGGGTCATCCCGACCGTCGCAGCGCGGATCGTGGACGACAACATGAACGACGTTCCGGTCGGTGAGGTGGGGGAGATCGTCTACCGCGCCCCCACCCTCATGGCGGGCTACTGGAACAACCCCGAGGCGACTGCCGAGGCATTCGCCGGAGGCTGGTTCCATTCGGGCGACTTGGTTCGCCAAGACGCAGAAGGCTACATCTGGGTCGTCGACCGGAAAAAGGACATGATTATTTCCGGCGGCGAAAATATTTACTGCGCCGAAGTCGAGAATGTCCTGGCCGCGCATCCGGCGATTACCGAGGTCGCGGTGATTGGCCGCCCGCATGAGAAATGGGGAGAGGTACCGGTTGCGGTGGTGGCGCTCGCGGTCGGTGCGGGCGCGGGCAGCGAAAACGCGTTGACACTAGCGGAACTCGACGATTTCCTGACCGAACGACTGGCGCGGTATAAGCACCCCAAGGCGCTGGAAATCGTCGAAGCGCTACCCCGAAATCCGTCGGGGAAGGTGCTTAAAACCGAACTCCGCGCGCAGTTCGGTGATACAAGTGGGTCGTAAGCGTGGCAAGTGACGTTTCACCAGGAGAATTCGACCACCTGAGCGGAGGGCGGATGTGCCGTGCAGGGTTTGCTGAAATTCAAGGCAATTATCCATCCGATGCGTTACCGGGTACGTGGCGTATCGGGTACTCTCCTGTGGTCCGTCTTACTACCCGCCAGTAGCGAGACGGACATCACTCGGTTCGAGCGATGGGCTAAGGAGGGGGCGTGCGACGCGTGAATCCGCGGTACGGCCGTTTTCCGGACGGAAAGGCTGACCGGTAATGGCCTCGAACGATACCCTGGTCGGTTACCTCAAGGACCAGCTGGACAAGCCGCTGAGCAAGATCGGCGGCTTCGTCAAGATGAGCATCCTGACGTTCAAGGCACTGGTCTCCCGACCGTTCCAGTGGAAGGAATTCGTCCTTCAGTGCTGGTTCCTGATCCGGGTTGCGTTCCTGCCCACCCTGGCGGTGTCCATCCCGCTGACGGTGCTCATCATCTTCACGCTGAACATCCTGCTCGCCGAGTTCGGTGCCGCTGACGTCTCCGGCGCCGGCGCCGCCCTGGGTTCCGTCACCCAGCTCGGCCCCCTGGTGACGGTGCTGGTGGTCGCCGGAGCCGGGTCGACGGCCATCTGCGCCGACCTGGGCGCCCGGACCGTCCGCGAAGAGATCGACGCCATGGAGGTGCTGGGCATCGATCCGATCGAGCGCCTGGTGGTGCCCCGCGTGGTCGCCTCCACGTTCGTCGCCTTCATGCTCAACGGCGCGGTGATCATCATCGGTCTGGTCGGCGGCTACTTCTTCGGTGTGTACATCCAGAACGTCAACGCCGGCGCCTACGTCTCGACCCTGACCCTGCTGACCGGCTTCCCCGAGGTCGTGATCTCGGTGCTCAAGGCCACCATCTTCGGGCTGATCGCCGGTCTGGTCGGCTGCTACCGCGGTCTGACTGTCGCCGGCGGATCGAAGGGTGTCGGTACGGCGGTGAACGAGACTCTGGTGCTCTGCGTCGTCGCTCTGTTCGGGGTGAACGTGGTGCTGACCACCATCGGTGTCAAGTTCGGAACGCAGGCGGGGTAGCGGTATGAGTACATCGACAGTTCTGCGCTCGCGGTTCCCCCGCTTCTTCTCGACACTCGCCGATTTCGGTGGCGCACCGGGCAGGTTGTTCGACAGCCTCGGCCATGTCGCGGTATTCGTGGTGACGGCCGTCGCGCACATCCCACACGCTCTCCGCCACTACCGCAAAGAGGTACTGCGACTGATCGCCGAGGTCGGCATGGGTACCGGCGCTATGGCCGTCATCGGCGGCACGGTGGCCATCATCGGGTTCGTCACCCTGGCCGCAGGTTCACTGATCGCCATCCAGGGCTTCGCCTCCCTGGGCAACATCGGTGTCGCCGCGTTCACCGGCTTCTTCGCCGCGCTGGCCAACATCCGCGTCGTCGCACCTGTGGTCACCGGTCAGGCGCTGGCCGCGACCGTCGGCGCCGGTGCCACCGCCGAGCTCGGCGCCATGCGAATCAGTGAAGAGGTCGACGCGCTGGAGGTCATGGGCGTCAAGTCCCTGTCCTTCCTGGTGTCGACCCGGTTGATTGCCGGCATGGTCGTCATCATCCCGCTCTACGCGATGGCGATCCTGCTGTCATTCCTGTCCGCACAGCTGGTCACCACGCTGTTCTACGGGCAGTCGGTGGGTACCTACGAGCACTACTTCCACACCTTCCTCCGGGTCGACGACGTGATGTGGTCCTTCCTGGAGGTCATCATCATGTCGGTCGTGGTGCTCCTGAACCACGCGTACTTCGGCTACTACGCCAGTGGCGGTGCCGTGGGTGTGGGTGAGGCGGTGGGTCGCTCGATGCGGACCTCACTGATCGCGATCGTCACGGTGGTCCTGCTCTTCTCGTTGGCGCTGTACGGCACCGACCCGAACTTCAACCTGACGGTGTAGCGCGAATGACGAATCCACAGCCGCCCGTTGCCGAGGGTCAGGTACACGCAGAACTCAATTCGGACCGCACCCCGCCCTACAAGATCGCGGGCCTGATCTTGGCGCTGATCGCCGCCGCGGTGCTGGTCCTCACCTGGTCCCAGTTCCGCGGGTACTTCGACACCAAGGCGCAGCTCTACGTCCTGACCCCGCGGTCCGGCCTGTCCATGGACGCGGGCTCGAAGGTCACCTACAACGGCGTGCCGATCGGCCGGCTGAAGGAAGCCCAAGTGGTGGGCGCCCCCGGCGAGACGCCGGAAGCCCGGTTGGTGCTCAACGTCGATCCGCAGTACCTGCACCTGCTGCCGCAGAACGTCAACGTCAAGCTGCTGGCCACCACGGCCTTCGGCAACAAGTACATCTCGTTCACCTCGCCGCCGAACCCGTCGCCGGAGCGGCTCAAGGGCGGCGACGAGATCAACGTTTCGCAGTGCTCGCCGCCGACGCCGCCGACCGCCTGCGTCACGACCGAGTTCAACACGCTGTTCGAGACCATCACCGCGATCTCTGAGCAGGTCGACCCGATCAAGCTGAACCAGACCCTGACCGCGGCCGCGCAAGCGCTCGATGGGCTGGGCGACAAGTTCGGTCAGTCGCTGGTCAACGGCAACGTCATCCTGACCGACCTGAACCAGCGGATGCCGTCGATCCGGCATGACACCAAGGGCATCGCGGACCTGGCCGACGTGTACGCGAAAGCGTCGCCGGACCTGTGGGACGGCCTGAAGAACGCCGTGACCACCGCGCACACCCTGAACGATCAGCGCGGCAATATCGACCAGGCACTGATGTCGTCGGTCGGATTCGGCAACACCGGAGGCGACATCTTCGAGCGCGGCGGGCCGTACCTGGTCCGCGGGGTGCAGGACCTGCTGCCGACGTCGGCGCTGCTGGACAAGTACAGCCCTGAGCTCAACTGTCTGTTCCGTGGTTTCGCGGCCGGTGCCCCGGCCGCGGCCAAGGGATTGGGTGGCAATGGCTACTCGTTGACGACCCACACCGAACTCGTCGGCGCGTCGAATCAGTACGTCTATCCGGACAACCTGCCGCGCATCAACGCCTCTGGCGGACCGATGGGCCGGCCGGGCTGCTGGACGGTCACCAAGGACATCCTCCCGATGCCCTACATGGTGATGGACACCGGCGCGTCCATCGCGCCGTACAACCACTTCGGTCTCGGTGCGCCGTTCGCATCCGAGTACGTCTGGGGTCGTCAAGACGGGGAGAACACGATCAACCCATGAGCATCAAGGGCACGGCGATCAAGCTCGCCATCTTCTCCGCGGTCCTGCTGGCCTTCACCGCAGGCATCTTCATCGTGTTCGGTCAGTTCCGGTTCAGCCGGAACAACGAGTACTCCGCGATCTTCAACAACACCAGCGGGCTCAAGGCCGATCAGTTCGTGCGTGCCTTCGGCGTCGAGGTCGGCAAGGTCACGGACGTCGAGTTGATCCCCGGCGGCAAAGTGAAGGTGCACTTCAACGTCGACAAGTCTGTGGCGCTGTACCAGGAGACCACCGCGTCGATCCGCTACCTGGACCTGCTCGGCAACCGGTTCCTGGACCTGAAGCGGGGTGACAGCAACCAGGTGCTGCCGCCTGGCGGCACCATCCCGGTGGAGCGGACCGCCCCCGCGTTGGACCTGGACGCGCTGGTCGGTGGCTTCCGCCCGTTGTTCCGCTCGCTGGACCCGCAGAAGGTCAACACCATCGCCTCCTCGATCGTGACGATCTTCCAGGGCGAGGGCGGCACCATCAACGACATCCTCGACCAGACCGCGCAGTTCACGTCGGCCATCGGTGATCAGGACCAAGCCATCGGCGAGGTGATCAAGAACCTGAACACGGTGCTGGACACCACGGTGAAGCACCAGAAGCAGTTCGATGACACGCTCAAGAACTTCGAGGCGCTGGTGACCGGCCTGAAGAAGCGCGCCGATCCGATCGCCGACTCGGTGGCCAGCATCAGCAATGCCGCCGGTTCGCTCGGCGACCTGCTGGGCGACAACCGGGCGCTGCTGCACGACACCCTCGGTTATACGGAGACGACGGCCCAGTCGCTGGTCGACCAGAAGGACCAGCTCAACGACACGCTGCAGAAGGTCCCGCAGGCGCTGAAGATCCTCGGCCGCTCGGGCGGTGTCTACGGCGACTTCTTCAACTTCTACGTCTGTGACGTCGAGGCGAAGCTCAACGGTTTGCAGCCGGGTGGTCCGGTGCGCACGGTCATGCTCTTCAACCAGCCGTCGGGAAGGTGCACGCCGAAGTGAGGACCATAGAGGGATCCGACCGGGTCCGCAGAGGCATGATGGGCCTGGCTGCCGTCGCGCTGGTCACAGCGGTTGGCGCGTCCCTCACCACTGTGCCGATGCTCTTCGCGTCGCCGACGTACTACGCCCAGTTCAGCGATACCGGTGGGTTGGCCGTCGGTGACTTCGTCCGCATCGACGGCGTGAACGTCGGCGAAGTCAAGAGCATGGACATCGACCGCGACAAGGTCATCATCGGTTTCAACATCGGCACCAACACCGTCGGCTCGGACAGCCGCGCGCTGATCAAGACCGAGACGATCCTGGGCCGCAAAGCCATCGAGATCGAGCCCAAGGGCACCCACAAACTGCCCGCGCGCGGCGTCTTGCCGATCGGGCAGACCTCGACGCCATACCAGATTTACGACGCGATCTTCGACGTCACCCGGGCCTCGCAGGGCTGGGACACCAAGACGATCAAGGACTCGCTGAACGTGCTGTCCGAGACCGCGGACCAGACGTCACCGCACCTGAGCGCCGCGCTCGAGGGGGTACAGAAGTTCGCCGACACCATCGGCAAACGTGACGACCAGGTCAGGGCGCTGTTGGCCAACGCCAACAAGATCGCCACCGTCCTCGGTGACCGCAGCGGACAGGTCAACGCGCTGCTGGTCAACGCTCAGACGCTGCTGCACGCACTTAACCAGCGCGGCGAGGCGATCAGCGTACTGCTGGAGCGCGTCTCGAAGGTGTCGCATCAGCTGCAGGCGACCATCGACGAGAACCCGAACATCAACCATGTACTGCAGCAGCTGCAGACCATCGGCGACATCCTGGTGGCCCGCAAGCAGGACCTGGCCGACACCCTGGTGGCTGCGGGCAAGTTCGTGGCCGCGCTGTCCGAGGCCATCGCGTCGGGCCCGTACTTCAAGGTCATGGTCGAGAACATCCTGCCGCCGCAGCTGATGCAGCCGTTCGTTGATGCGGCCTTCAAGAAGCGTGGCCTCGACCCCGAGAACTTCTGGCGTGGCGCGGGTCTTCCCGAGGCGCAGTGGCCGGATCCCAACGGCACCCGCTTCGCCAACGGTGCGCCGCCGCCGGCTCCGCCGAAGCTGGAAGGCACGCCGGAACACCCCGGCCCGGCCGTGCCTCCGGGTTCGCCGTGCTCGTACACGCCGGGCCCCGATGCCAACCCGAGTCCGGCCGACCCGCTGCCCTGCGCGCACGTGGGCGTAGGCCCGTACGGGGACAACCCCTACGGCGCCAACTACGGTGCGCCGGATGTTGTTGCGTCGCAGCCGAATCCGGCCGGCGTGCCGACCGGGCCGGGCGTTCCGTCCGCCGCTCTTCCGGGACAACCGGCAGTGGACGTGCCGGGCACCCCGGTACCGCTGCCGCCCGCACCGGTGGGGGCTCGTACGGTTCCGCTGACCCCGCAGCCGGGTGACAACGACATCGCGCCTGGATTCGCGCCGATTCCCGGACCGCTGAATGCGCCGCCGGCGCCGCCGGGGCCGGGCCCCAACGCCGGTCCGGCTGGTACTCCGCCGCTGCCGGGCAACCCGCCGTTCCTCCCGCCAGGGTCGCAAGGATAGGGCCGCCACGATGTCGACTGTTTTCAACATCCGAAACATCAAGAAGCCGCAGCTTTCGAAGGCGACGCTGATCATCGGTGCGCTCGTCGTGATCGCGGCGATCGTGCTCGGTTTCTTCGGCCTGCAGCTGTACCGGAAGCTGACCACCACCACGGTGACGGCGTACTTCCCCGAGGTGCTGGCGCTGTACCCGGGCGACAAGATCCTGATCATGGGGGTCGAGGTCGGGGCCATCGACTCCATCGAGAACTCCGGCGACAAGATGAAGGTCACCTTCCACTACTCGAGCAAGTACAAGGTGCCGGAGAACGCGTCGGCCTCGGTGCTGAACCCGAGCCTGGTCGCATCGCGCGTGATCCAGTTGTCGCCGCCCTACACCGGCGGCCCGGTGATGGCAGACGGCGCGACGATCCCGATCGAGCGCACCCAGATTCCGGTCGAGTACGACGAGCTGCGCAACGAGCTGACCCGTATCCTCGCCGAGCTCGGCCCGACCAAGGAACAGCCCAAGGGTCCGTTCGGCGACATCATCGAGTCGTTCGCCGATGGCTTCCAGGGCAAGGGCGAGCAGATCAACAAGACCCTAAAGGGTCTGTCCGACGCGGTGACCACGCTGAACCAGGGGCGCGGCGACTTCTTCCAGGTGATCAAGAGCCTGGCGGTGTTCGTCAACGCGCTGCACAAGAGTGATCAGCAGTTCGTCTCGCTGAACAACGACTTGGCGTCGTTCACCAACAAGTTCACCAACACCGACACAGAACTGGCCAACGCGATCCAGGACCTCAACAAGGTCCTGGCGACGACGCGCAGCTTCCTGGACAAGAACGGTGGCTTGCTGGCCCACGACATCAACGATGTCTCCGAGGCGACGACGGCTGCCCTGCAGCCGGAGCCGCGCGACGGTCTCGAGCGGGCGTTGCACGCCTACCCGAACTTCCTGGCCAACTTGGAGAACATCTACTCGCCGGCCACCGGCGGTCTGATCTCCTCGCCCGTGCTGCCGGGAGTCACCAACTTCTCGAACCCGCTGCAGTTCATCTGTAGCTCGATCCAGGCCGGCAGCCGGTTGGGCTATCAGGATTCCGCGGAACTGTGCGCGGAATACCTGGCGCCGATCATGGACGCCATCAAGTTCAACTTCCTGCCGTTCGGTATCAACATGGCGACCACCGCCATGACGCTGCCGAAGTTGGTCACCTACTCCGATCCGCGGCTGCAGCCCCCGGCTGGCTTCAAGGACACCACGGTGCCGGGTGTGTTCTCGCCCGATACCCCGTGGTCGCACGGCCAGCATGAGGCGGGCTGGGTCACGGCTCCGGGCATGCAGGGGCTGAAGGTCGGGCAGTCCACTCAGGATCTGCTCACCCCGGAGTCGCTAGGTGAGCTCATGGGTGGGCCGGACATCGTCCCGCCGACCGGTGGCACCAGCATGGCCGGTCCGCCGGACGCCTACAACCAGAGCAGCCCGCTGCCGCCGCCGTGGTACGTGCAGCCGGGGCCGGTGTCACCGCCACTGCCGAACAACAACCCGCCCGATCCGAGCCCGATGGGCGCCGGCCCGGCGCCGGGCCCGGCCCCAGCTCCTGCTGGACCTGCCCTGCCTGCAGAAGTTGGAGGCCAGTGATGAGTGCGGCGATGGATACCAAGCCGCGGCGCTGGGCGCGTAACGCCCGTCGCGCGGGAGCGGTTGCGGCCGCCGCGCTGGTACTGAGCTCCTGCGGCTGGCGCGGCATTGCCAACGTGCCGCTGCCGGGTGGTCCGGGCACCGTGGACGGCCACTCGACGATCTACATCCAGATGCCGGAGACGCTGGGCCTCAACGCCAACAGCCGGGTCCGGGTGGCTGACGTGTTCGTCGGCCGGGTGCGCGCGATCGAGCTGAGGAACTGGGTTCCGACGCTGACCGTGGACCTGAACCCGGGCATCCACCTGCCGCGCAACGTGCTGGCCAAGATCGGCCAGACCAGCCTTCTGGGGTCGCAGCACGTCGAGTTGGACCAGCCGCCGGACCCGTCGTCGGAGCCGCTGCGCAACGGCGACACCATCGAGCTGAAGAACTCGTCGGCCTTCCCGACCATCGAGCGGACGCTGGCCGGTATCTCCGGCATCCTGACCGGCGGCGGTGTGCCGAACATCGAGAAGATCCAGTCCGAGGTCTACAACATCCTCAACGGGCGCGCGGATCAGATCAAAGAGTTCCTGCACCGGTTGGACACTTTCACCGACCAGATCAACCAGCAGCGTGACGACATCACGCGGGCGATCCAGTCGAGCGACAAGCTGCTGACGGTCGTCGCCAACCGCAACGACACGCTGGACCGGGTGCTGACCGAGTTCCCGCCGCTGATCGAGCACTTCGACAAGACCCAGGACCTGTTCTCCAACGCGGTGCTGGCGCTGGGCCGGTTGTCGAAGGCCGCCGACACCACGCTGACGGGCAGCAACGCGAACCTGCACACCAACCTGGCGACGTTGCAACGGGCGCTCAAGCAGATCGCCAAGACCGCACCGAACCTGGTGCCGGCCATGAAGCTGCTGTTCACGCTGCCGTTCCCGATCGACAACATCCCGAAGGTCATCCGCGGCGACTACATGAACATCTCGCTGCATCTCGACCTGACCTTGAGCGCGATCGACAACGGCATCCTGACCGGAACCGGGCTGTCGGGCATGGCCCGGGCGCTGGAGCAGTCCTGGGGCCGCGACCCGGCGACGATGATCCCGGACGTCAGGTTCACCCCGAATCCGGCCACCGCGCCGGGCGGTCCCCGAGTGGAGAGGGGGTACTGAGCGATGCTGACCCGCTTCTTGAAGATCCAGCTGGTGATCTTCAGCATCCTGACGGTGGCCGGCCTGGTTGGCCTGTCCCTGATCTACCTGCAACTGCCGACCTACCTCGGAGTGGGCATGTATCGGCTGTATGCCGACCTGCCCAACTCCGCCGGTCTGTACAAGACCGCCAACGTCACCTACCGCGGTACCACGGTGGGCAAGGTGCTGGCGGTGGAGCCGACCGTGGCCGGGGCTCGGGTCACCATGGACATCAACAACGATCTGAAGGTCCCTGTCGACGCTGAGGCCAATGTGCACTCGGTGTCGGCGGTCGGTGAACAGTTCATCGACCTGGTGTCGCCGAATCAGCCCAACCAGTACTTCGCTCCTGGGCAGACCATCACCAAGGGCTCGGTGCCCAAGGAAGTCGGCCCTGCGCTGGACGCCGCCGAGAATGGGTTGAAGGCGCTGCCCAAGGAGAAGATCGGGGCGCTGCTCGACTACACCTCGCAAGCCATCGGTGGACTCGGCCCGTCGCTGCAGCACCTGGTGGACGGCACCCAAGCCCTCGCCGGTGACTTCAAGACGAATCTCGGTTCGGTTGACGATATCGTCGAGAACTCCGCGCCGATCATCGACAGCCAGGTCAAGTCCGGCGACGCGATCCAGCGGTGGTCCAGGAATCTGAACGTGCTGGCCGGCGAGTCGGCTCAGCAGGATGCCGCGCTGCGCGGCGCCATCCAGCAGGCCGCACCCACGGCTGATCAGCTGAATGCCGTGTTCGGCCAGGTTCGGGACGCGCTGCCGCAGTCGCTGGCGAACGTCGAGATCGTGCTGGACATGTTGAAGCGGTACAACAAGGGCCTCGAGCAGATGCTGGTGGTCCTGCCCATGGCCGGCCCGATCGTCGATTCGCTTACTGCGGTGTACACCAACGAGCTGCCGATCCAGCTTGCGCTCGGCATCAACCAGCCGCCGCCGTGTCTGACGGGCTTCCTGCCGGCGTCGAAGTGGCGGTCCCCGGCGGACACCTCGACTGCGCCGCTGGAGTCGGGCCTGTACTGCAAGATCCCGAAGGACGCCCAGAACACGGTCCGCGGTTCGCGGAACCTCCCGTGTGTCGACGTGCCGGGCAAGCGCGCGGCCAGCCCGGACGAATGCCGGGACAACAAGCCGTACGAGCCGTTGGGCACCAACCCGTGGTACGGCAATCCGGACCAGGTCCTGAACTGCCCGGCTCCGGCCGCGCGTTGTGATCAACCGGTCGATCCTGGCAGGGTGATCCCCGCGCCGTCGATCAACAACGGCATGAACCCGTTGCCCGCCAACATGCTGCCGCCGCCGGCGCGCGCGTCTGCGCCGTCCAGTGACCCGATCAGTGCACCGGGCCAGGGCACCGTCGCCTGCAGTGGACAGCAGCCCAACCCGTGCATCTACACTCCGGCAGAAGGAGCGTCGGCCACCTACAACCCGGAGAGCGGTCAGGTGGTCGGGCCCAACGGCGTGAAGTACTCGGTCAGCAACTCGAGCAACACAGGAGACGACGGATGGAAGGAGATGCTGGCACCAGCCAGCTGAACCCCACCGATGAACACGACGTCACGTCGCAGGACGTAGTGACGACGGAACTGTCTTCCGAGGAGTCGATCGAGAATCCCGGCGAGGTATCAGGCAACTCCGACGGTGCGCAGGGCCCTGCCCGGATCGGGCGGGGCATTGCGCTGACCGTGTGCGTGGTGCTGGTCGTGCTTGCCGCAGCCGTCGGGACCGGTGGCTACTTCGCACTGCGGTCGCATCGGCAGAGCCAGGCGCTCGCCGCGAACGAGGCCGCCGCCATGAAGGCGGCCAAGGACTGCGTCACCGTCAGTCAGGCGCCGGACACCTCGGCGATGATCGCCGCGCAGACCAAGATCATCGAATGCGCGACCGGCGCTTACGCCGCGCAGGCGTCGTTCATGAGCGGGATCACGTTGGACGCCTACAAGGCGGCGAACGTGCAGGTAGCGGTCTCGTCGATGCGTGCCGCCGTCGAGAAACGCAACCCCGATGGGTCGATCGACGTCCTGGTTGCGCTGCGGGTGAAGATCACGAACAGCGCGGAGAAGGACAAGCAGGTCGATTACCGGATGCGGGCCGAGATGGCGCCCGTGGACGGGACCTACAAGGTGTCGAAGCTCGACCAGGTCACCTCGTGACGGTGAGTTCTGAGACGCCGAACATCGAATCCACCAGTGCTGTGAGTGCCGAGTCGGTCGATTCCGGTTCGATGCCCGTGCTGGCCTCGTGGCCGGCCCGGGCCGGCGCCTTTGCCCTGGACATGCTGCTGCCGCTGGCGGTCATCGCGGTGATGGTGTTGCTGGGCTACACGGGCCGAAGCAGCTGGCTGCTGTGGGTGTACGCAGCGACGGCAACGCTGGCCGCAGCGGCGGTCATGGCGAACCGGTGGCTGCTGCCCTCGATGACCGGGTGGAGCCTCGGGCGCTCACTGTTCAACATCCGGGTAGAGCGGGCGGCCGGCGCCCCGGCAGGTATGGGCCGGCTGATGCTGCGCGATCTGGCGCACCTGCTGTATACTGCCGCCGTGCTGTTGGGGTGGTTGTGGCCGCTCTGGGACGAGCGGCACCGCACCTTCGCGGATCTGTTGCTGCACACCGAAGTTCGCGTCGTGCCCGCGCCGGAACGGGACCCCCGACGGCAGGCCGGGCAGGTATTGGTGGCAGCCGCGTTGATCTGTGTGGCGGCGGTGGGGCTGAGCTACGGCGTCCAGTACCGCCACAATCGGGCAATTGACCAGGCCCGCCACCAGATTTCCGAGCAGGGCCCGAAGATGGTCGAGCAGATCCTGAGCTATGGCGTCGACAGCTACAAGGATGATTTCAAGCGGGCTCAGACCTTGGTGACCGACAGCTATCGCGACGAGTTGGTCAAGCAGCAGCAAGCGGTGGGTAAGAAGCCGACGACCAATCAGTACTACGCAGTGAGTAGTGCGGTGTTGAGTGCCGACACCGACCGCGCGTCGATGTTGATCGCGTTGCAGGGGCAGCGCGGCGTCGACGTGAACTCGCTGCGATTCATCACCGCGACCGTCCGGGTCGACTTCGTCAAGGCGAGCGACGGCCGGTGGCAGTTGTCGAGCCTGACGGTGCTGAAACGTCCGCAGGGAGGGCGCTCATGAGCCCGCGCCGCAGAGTTGATTCTGCCGAGCGCTACGTCGACGACGAGTACTTCAAGGACGTCGAGTCGGCACCGCGGCGGTGGGGTCTGGCGGTGATTGCATGCCTCGCAACGCTATTGGTGCTCGCCGCGGTCGGCGCCAGCTCGTACCTGCTGGTCCAGCATGAGCGGGACGTGACCAGCCAGGCGAAGTCAGCGGCGGTGCTGGGGTACGTGGAGGAGTTCATGAAGGGCTTCACCGCGGTGGATCCGTTCCACGCCAACAACTATGTGGACCGGATCGCGGGCCAGGCCACAGGCCAGTTCGCCAAGCAGTTCAAGGACAAGAAGAATGACATCGTCCTGCAGGTGGCGCGAGCGCAGCCGGCGCAGGGGACGGTCGAGGCCGCAGGCGTCCAGCGGTGGAACGACGATGGCAGCGCGGACGTGCTGATCGCCATGAAACTGACCACGACGACGCCGGATGGCAAGTCGGCCGTGGAGAGCGGAACCCGTTGGGTGATAACGGCCGCGCAGGAAGGACAACAGTGGAAGATCAGCCGCATGAATCCGGTGATATGACCCCGGGGGAGTCTGCGGCCGAGGCTCCGCAGGGCAAGGCCGCCCGGCGCAGGCATCGTCTGCCCCGGCATAACGTCGCCAATGTTGTTGCGCCGCAGGCTGATGCCGCCGGCGATATCGACGAGCCGGCGTCCGTCGAGTCGCCTGAGAAGCCGGCGCCGGAGGTTGCCGGCGACGCCGGGGCCGAAGCGGAAACCGTTGCTGTCGACGATGATCCGGCCGCACCCGATGATTCGGCGGCAGCCGAGGCCGAGACCGAGGCGGCCGTGGACGCGGCCACTACGGTACCGGTGACGCTGGTGCCGCACCGCCCGGTCGGGCGAAAGCTGTTGGCCGCCAGCGTGATTGCGGGGGCATTGTTCGTCGGTGCCTGGGCCTTCGCCGGTGCGGTCGTGCAGCCCTATCTGGCCGATCGCGCCCTGGTGCAGATCAAATTCGAGGTGGCCAAAACCGCATCCGCCGCGGTGACCACGCTGTGGTCCTACACGCCCGACGACATGGACAAGTTGGGGGACCGGTCACAACAGTATTTGTCCGGCGGGTTCGCCGATGAATACCGCAAGTTCGTCGACTCCATCGTGGCCAGCAACAAGCAGGCGCAGATCACCAGCCAGACCAAGGTGATGGGTGCGGCGGTGGAGAGCATCAGTGCAAACGAGGCCGCCGTCATCGTCTACACGAACTCGGTGGCGACCAGCCCGCTGACCAAAGGCATTCCGTCGTTGCGGTACCAGTCTTATCGGTTGGTAATGAAGCGGCACGACGCCGATTGGAAGGTCGGGCAGATGACCTTGCTGACCAAACTGGACCTCACGCCGCAGCTGTAGTTGCCTCGGGGACGCCCGTCGCCTGTTCGTTGGTGGCGACGGAATTTAGCTGTGGGCACACTGTGGGCTATCTGAATGCCGTCCTTGTCGGTGAGGTGCCGAGGCTCGGGTAGCAGGTGTTGCGTAGCGGCATGACGTGAATCACTGTGGGGCTGCGGCCGGTTGTGGATCACGTCCGCTGACAACAAGCGTCTTCGGTCGGAGTTCGACCCGCGCCAGAGCTTCAGGACGGGGCAGCTAGCAAACTATTTACAGAACGTAGAAATTTGCTGAATTTGCCCTCCGTGTGCAGTGTCGACGGATTGGCGAAGTGGGCGCGACCGTGCGTCGAAAATCGACATATCAGCAGGTCAAGAATTTACTTAGGCGATCATGAGGTAACGTGTCCGTCCAGTTGGCGGCAGATCGTTGATGGCTGAAGGGGCGGGGCAGATGGCGGGCAGGCATCGTACTGTGGGAGCTCAGGCAAAGCGAGCGGCATTATTGAGCGCGGCTGCCACCACGGCCACGGCAGTAACCGTTGCGGCCGCAGCACCGACCACGCCGGCACCCAAGCCGGTAGTGCTGCCGACGTCGAGCACTGGCGTCGACCTGTCGTCGTTCACCAGCCCGTTCCCGCCGCCCGGCACGCTGCCGGACCTCACCTTCGGCGTCGGTAGCGCCGCCTACAACCTTGCGCAGAACACCGTCGACTCGGTGCTGCCGCAGATCGTGAACGCCCTCAACCTGGGCGCCATCGGTAGCGCCTCGGGCCTGAGCTTGACCGGCATCCTCAACCAGGTTCCCAAAAATCTGCTGCCGCAGATCCTCAACGCTCTGCCACTCAACCTGACGCCGTTGCTGAGCCAGGCGCTCGGGCCGATCCTCACGGGTGCGCTGGTTCCGCTGCTGCAGGGCCTGGGCATCATGGACCATAGCGGCAACGTGACCCTCGGCGGGCTGCTCGGGCTCCTGGGTATCAACCCCGACAACCTGCTCGACCTCGGTGGCCTGTCGATCCCCGGAGTCAAGATCGTCACGGCCGGGCCGGCATTCACCCTGCTGAAGATGCTTGGCGTCGACTTGGGTTGGACCCCGGGCACCGAGAACGCGGTAGCCAACGCGATCAACAACACCCAGTACCTGGACGTCGGTGCGGCCGGCCTGCTCAACACTGTGTTGGACAAAGCCGCCGGCCTTCCGCTGCTGGCACCCCTGGTCACCACGGTGCAGCTGGCGATCAACACGATCGCCGGCCCCATCCTCAACGCGCTCGATGTCATCGACGTGCGGGTGCCGATCAGCATCGGCTTCGGGCTGGGCGCGTTCTCCACCGGGCAGGCGTACTCGAAGGTGTTGGCGGACCTGTCGAACCAGCCGGGCGGCCTCACCCACACCGGCGCCAGCCCGATTCTGGGCAGCCTGACCATCCTGCCTGAGGTCCTGCTGAACAACCTGGGCCGCGCCAACGGCGGCCTGTTGGCCCGGTTCTACCCGATCGGTGACCTGCTGGGCATCAACACCATCACCCCGGATGTCGCTGCGGCGCACAGTGGCGGAATCCCATTGCTGAATACAGGGTTGGCGATCGGCGGTGCCAACCTGCTGCCGATCAAGGTGGACGCCACCCTGGAATACCAGCCGTTCTCGGACCTCGCAGCGTGGGCGAACCCGTTCAGCCTGGCCAACAACCTGGTCGCCGGAACCCTGCCGACCTATCTGCTCCGGGGCATCTCGACCAATACCCTCACTACTCAGCTGACCAGCCAGCTGGGCGCGCTCACCGGGGGCCTGCTGACCGGAAATCCGTTGGCGGTCAACATCTATCTGACCATCCCCACCGCGACGCTGCCGCTGCTGGAACCGCTTTACCTGACCGGTGACGTGCTGAACATGGTCAGCTTCGGCACCCTGGGGACCATCCCGTACCGGCTGGCCAACGCGCTCGCGCCGGCTCTGACCAGCCTGGTCAACCTCGGCTACACCGACGTAGTGCGCAACGCGGACGGCACCTACAGCCGCACCCTGGACCAGGCCAGCACGCCGACGCCGTTCATGTCGTTCCCGAACGTCAATTGGCAGCAGGTGCCGGGCGACATCATCAACTCCCTGATGGTCGGATTCCAGAAGGAGTTCAGTGGCAACCCGACGGCCGCGCCGCCGAACGTCATCGAGGCGGTGCTCTCGCTGCTGACCGGCGGCAAGCTTGGCGCGGGTAACCCGCTGGCCGCGTTGACCGGCGCGGTCCAGGGCCTGATCAACAACATCACCGGCACCTTGACCGGCCTGGTCTCGGGCGTGACGGCCAACCCGCTGGCTGCGACCGCCGCGCCGAAGACGCTGGCCGCGATCAGCCCGGTGGCCGCGACCACCGTCCCGTCGACCAACCCGACGTTGACGCCGCTGTCGCTCAAGGCGGCGACGGCCGCCGAACCCACCGCCACGGACAAGACGGACAAGACGGGTACGTCGACGGCCGGGATCGGCACCGACATCGCGCCGCCCGCGGCGACAAGCGATGGCAAGACTGCCGCCGACCCGTCGACCGACGGCAAGGACAAGTCCGGCACCAAGACCGGGGCTGACACCGCGACGGGTGCTTCGGGTACGAAGACCGGGGCTGACACCGCGACGGGTGCTTCGGGTACGAAGACCGGGGCTGACACCACGGCCGGTGCTTCGGGTACGAAGACCGGGGCTGACACCACGACCGGTGCTTCGGGCACCACGACCGGTACCGACACCAAAACCGCTACCGGCACCAAGGCCGACCAGTCTTCGGGCCGGCACGCGGCCAAGGACGGCACCCCGTCCACGCCGGACAGCGGGAAGAAGCCGAAGCACGCCGCCAGCGACGACAGTGGCAGCACCGGAGGCTCGACCACCGGATCGGACACCAAAGCCGGCAAGTCCGGTAAGAGCACCAGCGGCCCGTCGCTGAATGTGGTGCGTGGTGGCAGCGGCAGCTCGTCGGCGGGTGGCGCCGGCTCGTCGGCCGCCGGCGCCGGCTCCAGCACTGGTTCGAAGGCCAACGGTGGCGCGAAAGACAGTGGTGCCAAGGGTAATTCGGACAGTGGCCACGGGTCCGAGGGCGGTTCGGCCGGCGGACACGCGGCCTGACGGCTCAGGCGAAGCCGAGCCAGCTGGGTGGCGCGCTCCCTGGATTCGCACAGCACGGCCGGGGTGTCGCAGCGTCGTGCCGGAACTATCCTGGCGGACGAAGTGATGCCCAGCAATGCGTGGGCGTTTCGCGACTACGCCGGTGGATCGGTCTGCTCGTTGACTTCGACCGTGGTGGCGGGCACGGCAGCGTTACTGGGCAATGCCCGGCGTAAGGCATGCATCGAATGGTGAAGGAGCGACTTTGCCTCTGCTTCGCTCACGTGGAGCTCGGCGGCGATGTGTTCAGTTGAGTGCTGTCCGCGATAGGCCAGCCACAGCGCTGCGCCCTGCTGGTGGGGCAGTTCCCGAAACGCAGTTCTGAGTTCATCGTGCATTGCGGCTCTGCGTTCGAGGTAGGGCAATCGTGACATCGGCGGTATGACGCGACCGCCTAGTGGACACCACAAACATGACACGCTCTCCAGATCCCGGCTCACCGCGATGTGAGACGAACAGTCAGACGGAACCAAACCGCTTGTGAAGCCACGACACGCCGTCAAGTGCACCGGCCGCTATCGGACTTGCTGTCGATTCTTCAGCCAATCGGACGCCGCGGCGTTGGTGCTGGCATGACTAAGCGGATTCCTGCTAGCTGGTAGTCCAGCCGCGAAACCGCCGACAGCGCTCGCCCCGGCGCGATGCAACTCTCACAGCATAATCACTGCAAGCACACCGCTAGCTTACGCCGCTTCTGAATCACGCTGGAGGGCACAGAAATTGGGCCCGCCACGGCGAACTCACCGTGGCGGGCCGCAATCCGCTTCACGCCCCCGGGTTACGAGCCGAACAGGTCGGTGTGCATCTCCCACACCAGAATCTCGGCCGGCGTCGTCGCGGTGACCCGCTGCCCACCGGATGCCGTGAGCCGTACCGCATCACCCTCGTGCAGGGGCCCGGCGCCCTCGAGCGCGACCTCGCCGCGGGCCACGAACAGGTGCAGATAGCGGGCCGTCGGCAGTTCGACGCTGTCGCCGGGCTGCAGCCGGGCGCCGTGCAGTGCGGCATTGCGCTGACCGATGGTGATGGCGGTGTCGTTGGAGTGCCCTGGCATGCCCGAGGCGATGGTCACCAACTTGCCGCGCAGCAACTCGTCGTCGATTTCGAGCTGCTGATAGCCGGGGGTTTTCCCGGACTCGTCGGGGACGACCCACATCTGGACGAAATGCACTGGCTCACTGTGTGATTCGGACCCGGTCAGCCGCCACGAGTCATTCTTCTCCGAGTGCAGGATGCCCCGGCCGGCCGACATTCGCTGGGCCAGGCCGGGATAGATGACGCCGGAATTGCCTGTCGAGTCCTGGTGGACGAGTGACCCGCGCAACACCCAGGTGACGATCTCCATGTCGCGGTGTGGGTGGGTTTCAAAGCCGGCAGCCGGGGCAACTCTGTCATCGTTGTTGACCAACAGCAGGCCGTGGTGCGTGTTGGCCGGGTCGTAGTGGTCGGCGAACGAGAACGAGTGCTTGGAGTCCAGCCACGAGATGCGGGTGGCGGCGCGGTCGGCGGCGCGGCGGATATCGATGCTGTCGGTTTCGATGTCCCTCATGTCGTCTACCCCTGTCGTTGTCGGTGAGCTTAGGTGTCGCTACTGGACGGCACAACATAAATGATGTGTCATATATTTCGTGTGGCTCACCGACGAACAGCAGGGCATCTGGCGCGCCTACCTGGCGATGAGCGGCCGCCTGCAGGCCGCGCTCAGCCGGCAGCTGCTGCAGGACCACGGTCTGTCGTTGGCGGACTACGACGTGCTCGTGGCGCTCGGTGAACGACCCGATTGCCGGATGACCGACCTGGGCGCGCATCTGGGGTGGGAGCAGAGCCGGGTGTCTCATCAGTTGGCGCGGATGCGGGCTCGGGGCCTGATCGAACGGTCCGGAGCGGCTGACGACCGGCGCGCCGCGGTCGTCAGTCTCACCGATGCCGGGCGGGCCGCCTTGGCTGCTGCCGCACCCGGGCACGCCGAACTGGTCCGCACGGTGGTGTTCGAAGGCATGAGCCCGGCGCAGGCTGCGGAGCTGCGGCAGTGGACCGCCACCGTGCTGGATCGGCTGGGGCCGAGCTGACGCCGGGAGTCGCGGCGGCTATGCAGCTAAAGTAGGCGGCAGAACCGTCGGGTCGCGGAAGGATTCACGTGAAACAGTCAGTCGTCGCGGTGGCGCTGGGGGGCGCGCTGGTTGCCGGGCTGACGTGGTTGCCCGCTCCGAAGGCCCACGCGTGGGACCCGTGCGTGCCCTTGGACGGGGAACCGCTGGTGGTCTCGAAGAAGGAAAACCCCGGCGTCGGCACCAAGCTCCAGTTCACCAAGACCTACACGTACGTCGACGGCATGGTGAACTGGACCATCGACCAGTCCGGTGGGATCAAGGACAACACGGGCCTCGGCTTCGGCGCCACCCTCAATCAGGTCTACATCCCCGAACTGTCGTCGAGTGGTTCCGTTCCGGGCAACCCCGGCGAATGGGTCAACATCGATACCTGGCACTACCACACCCGTGTGCTGATCTGCTCTGAGTAGCCGGGTGCCGCGCGGGTCCGCGTGCACTCTGCCGCACGGCGTGCGCCGCCTCGTTGGCAAGTTTCTTGGGCGGACCGATGTCCACCGACCGGTGGGCTGTGTTTACGCTGTCGGCGTGGATATCAACGGAGCTAGCGCGATCGTCACCGGCGGCGCGTCAGGAATCGGTGCGGCTGTTGCCCGTCAGTTGGCCGCCAAGGGTGCCAGGGTCGTCATTGCCGACCTGCAGGCCGAAAAGGGTGAGGCACTCGCCAAGGAGATCGGCGGCGTCTTCGTCACCGTCGACGTCACCAACACCGAGCAGATCATCGACGCGGTCAAGACCGCCGCTGATCTCGGCCCGCTGCGTGCCCTGGTGAACTCGGCCGGTGTCGGCTGGGCCCAGCGCACCATCGGCAAGGACGGCGAGTTCGAGTCGGCGCACAACCTGGACCTGTACAAGAAGGTGCTGGACATCAACCTGGTCGGCACCTTCGACTGCATCCGCATCGCGGCCACCCAGATGAGCAAGAACGAGTTCACTGAGGCCGGCGAGCGTGGTGCCATCGTCAACATGACCAGCGTCGCGGCGTTCGACGGCCAGATCGGCCAGGCCGCCTACTCGTCGTCCAAGGGTGGCGTCGTGGGTCTGACCCTGCCCGTCGCCCGGGATTTGTCGGCAGTGGGTATTCGAGTCAACACCGTCGCACCCGGCTTGATCGACACCCCGATCTACGGCGAGGGCGAAGCGTCGGAAGCCTTCAAGGCCAAGCTCGGCGAGTCCGTGCTGTTCCCGCACCGCCTCGGCAAGCCCGAGGAGTTGGCCTCCATGGTTGTCGAGCTGCTGACCAACTCGTACATGAACGCCGAAGTCGTCCGCGTCGACGGCGGCATCCGGATGCCACCGAAGTAGAGGTAGTAGTTCTCCTCGCGATCAGACGCAAAACTGCCCCTTTTCCTCGGAAAAGGGGCAGTTCTGCGTCCGATCGGCAGTTATGCGCCGGTTCACGATCCTCGAATGTGCGCCTAGATCGTGGATCCGGCCGCACTGACGACCTACGTGCACGCTCGCGGTAACGGGATGTTCGCCCGCCGTCTGCTCGGCAGTTGTTACCAGTCCGACTCGTCGAAGGTGACCACGCCACGAATGTTGTTGCCGTCCAACATGTCCTGGTAGCCCTGGTTGATGTCCTCGAGCTTGTAGGTCCGGGTGATCATGTCGTCGATGTTCAGCAGGCCCGACTTGTACAGCGCGGCCAGCCGCGGGGTTTCGATGTGCGAGCTGCCGCCGCCGAAGATGTTGCCCTTCAACGTCTTCTGCAGCATGGTGAACAGGAACAGGTTCAGCTTGACGTCGGCGTCCATCATCGAGCCCATGCCGGTGACCACGCAGGTGCCGGTCTTGGCGGTCAGGATCATCGCCTGTTCGAGGTACTCGCCCTTCATCTCGCCGACCGCGATGATGACCTTGTCGGCCATCAGTCCCCAGGTCAGATCGATCATCGGCGCGATGGCCTCGGCCATGGACGGATACACATGTGTGGCACCGAATTTCAGCGCCTGCTCGCGCTTCCACGGGTTCGGGTCGATGGCGATGACGTGCTTGGCTCCGGAGATCACCGCACCCTGCAGCGCGCTCATGCCGATGCCGCCGACGCCGATGATCGCGACGGACTCACCCGGCTGCACCTGAGCGACGTTGGTGGCCGAACCGAAACCGGTCGGCACCGCGCAACCCATGATCGCGGCCGACTCGAAGGGGATGTCCTTGTCGATCTTGACGACGGAGTCCTTGTGCACCGTCATGTACGGCGCGAAGGTGCCCAGCAGGTTCATCGCCGCGACCTCTTTGCCGCGGGCGTGAATGCGGTTGGTGCCGTCGGCGATCGACTTGCCGCCGAGCAGGACCGCACCGCGGTCGCACAGCGAGCGGAAGCCCTTCATGCACGGCGGGCAGGAACCACAGGCGGGGATGAACGCCAGGATGACGTGATCGCCCTCTTCGATGCCGGTGACGTTCTTGCCCACCTTGGTGACGACGCCGGCACCCTCGTGTCCGCCGAGGCAGGGCAGCGGCATCGGGGTGGCGCCGGTGGTCAGGTGGTAGTCGGAGTGGCACATGCCCGCCGCGTGCATCCGAATCTGTACTTCGTCGGCGACGGGGTCACCCAGGTCGATCTCCTCGACCTGGAACGGTGAATTCACTTCCCACAGCAGAGCGCCTTTGGTCTTCATGACGCAGATCATAGCCAGAAATCGAGAACACGTTCCAAAAGGATGGTATGGAGCCGCATCTACCTGCGTAAATGTCATGTCAGAACGTATCGCGGCAACTGACCCGTGACTATGGTGAATAGTGCCGGAACCCGGATCTGATGCCGCACGACGCCGTCGAAATGAGGACGGTGGGCGGCGTGAAAACCTGCCTCGGCGTACGCAACAGCCGGGCAGGTGAGTGCCCGCCCGGACGAGATCTACGCGTGACTCAGAGGTGCGGCGGCAGCCCGAACTTCTCGAACAGTGTCGGATCCATGAACGCGACCACATGCGAAATGCCGCCCGGTTTGATGTCCAGCACGTGCAGCTGAAACGCCTCGTGCTGACCGGTCTCCGGGTTGCGCATGTACATACCCGCCGCGGATTGTCCGTTGGCCGTGGTGACGATGAACCGCATATCGCCGGGACCCTCGGCCGGGCACTTGTACCGCGACAGCTCCACGATGTCCCGTGGACCGGAGTACCAGGTGTCGAACGGGGGCATCTCCCACACCGAGTCGGCGGTGAACAGCTCGATCAGGGCGTTCATGTCGTAGGACTCGAATGCCGCGACGTAGCGGGCCAGCAGGTCCTTGGCCTCATCGGATTCGGGAGCCACCAGGGCGTCGTCCTGGCTGGGGCCGACCGCGTCGAGTTGCGCCCGGGCCCGCTGCAGCAGGCTGTTGACCGCGGCCGTTGACGTGCCCACCGCCTCGCCAACCTCCGCGGCCTTCCACTGCAGCACGTCGCGCAGCACCAGCACGGCCCGTTGCCGCGGCGAAAGATGTTGCAGCGCAGCGATGAACGCCAGCCGCACCGATTCCCGCGAGCCGACGATGGTCTGCGGATCCGCAGGTGCGTCGTGCACGTCGGGCAAGGGCTCGAGCCAGGCGGTGTCCGTACGTTCGGTGATCTCGGACCGCGGGTCGGCGGCCGGCTGCCCGAGCCCCGACGGCAGCGGCCGGCGCTGACGGCCCTCCAACGCCGTCAGACAGGTGTTGGTGGCGATCCGGTACAGCCACGTCCGTACCGACGACTTGCCCTCGAACTTGTCGTAGGCCTTCCAGGCCCGCAGGTAGGTCTCCTGCACCAGGTCCTCGGCGTCGTGCAGGGAACCCGTCATCCGGTAGCAGTGGGCCAGCAGTTCGCGCCGGTGCCGCTGGGCGTCGGCCAGGAACGCGTCGCGTGACAGCGCCGGCCGCGGACCGGCCGTGTCTTCTCTGAGGACACTCACCCGCCCGAGGATACGCAGCAGGGGTGACACCGGCGGTGACCTGCGAGCGTCGACCCGGGACGATGCGTGCGTCCCAGATAGTCTGACGGGCATGACGACCACCCGCAGCGAACGCAGCTTCGACGGTATCGGCGGAACCAAGATCGTCTACGACGTCTGGGTGCCCAACACCGACCCGACCGGCGTGGTGGTGCTGTCCCACGGCTACGGCGAGCACGCCCGCCGCTATGACCATGTCGCCCAGCGGTTCGGCGAGGCCGGGCTCATCACCTTTGCGCTGGATCATCGCGGCCACGGCCGCTCCGCCGGCAAGCGGGTCTACCTCCGGAACATGTCGGAGTACACCGGCGATTTTCACCATCTGGTCGGCATCGCCACCGCCGAATACCCCGAACTCCAGCGCGTCGTGCTCGGCCACAGCATGGGCGGCGGCATCGTGTTCTCCTACGGCGTGGAGCATCCCGACGACTACCACCTGATGGTGCTGTCCGGCCCCGCGGTGGATGCCCGGGCCTCGGTCGCGCTGCCGTTGGTCGTCCTGGCCAAGGTGCTCGGCACCGTCGCGCCCGGTACCCCGGTCGAGAACCTGCCCGCTGAGGCGGTGTCCCGGGACCCGGAGGTGGTGGCGGCCTACGAGGCGGACCCGCTCGTACACCACGGCATGCTGCCGGCTGGCATCGCCAAGGCATTGATCGAGGTCGGTGAGACCATGCCGCAGCGCGCGGCGGCCCTCACTGCGCCGCTGCTCGTGGTCCACGGGGAGGCGGACCAGCTGATCCCGGTGGCCGGCAGCCGCAAGCTGGTCGAATGCGTCGGCTCCACCGATGTGGCGCTCAAGGTGTATCCCGAGCTGTACCACGAGGTGTTCAACGAACCGGAGAAGGCCGTGGTGCTCGACGACGTGGTGTCCTGGATCGAGGTGCGGCTGTGACCGGAGCCGTCAGGTGAAATGGGTTGTCCGGCTGTTGATCTGGTTGACCGTGCTGGCGGTCGCGTCGTGTAGCTCTGGGACGCCGCCGGCGTGGACCGACGAGGAGGTCACCTTCGTCGCGGACGGCCTGACCATCCATGGCAGCTACCGGCACCAGCCCGGGGCGAACCCGGCGCCCGCGGTGCTGCTGATCTCCGAGAGCGGCGGCACCGATCGAAATGGCGACAACACGGTGGCCGGCAAGGTCGGCAACATGCGTCAGCTCGCGGAGTACCTGTCCGGCAAGAACGTCGACAGCCTGCGCTACGACAAGGTCGGCACCGGAAAAACCAAACTGGGGCCGTACGCCGAGCATCCGCGCGATGTGGGCAGCGCGGTCTACACCGCGGGCGCCAAGGCGGCGGTGCAGTTCCTGGCCGGGCGAAGCGGCACCGACGCCTCACGAATCTCGGTGTACGGCGTGGGTGAAGGCGCTGTACACGCGCTGAACCTGGCCGTCGATACCAGCGCGGGTGCCCCGAAGATCCACTCGCTGGCGCTGCTGCAGCCGTTGTCCGGCCGGTATCTGGACATCATCACCGGGCGGGTGCGGGCGTCGACCGACGCCGACGTGAAGGCCGGGGCCAAGACCCGACAGCAGGCCGATCAGGTGGTGGCGGAGTGGACCGCCGCGGTCGCGTCGACGCGGGCCACCGGCACGGCGCCGGCCAAGCTGCCCGAAGGGCTCAGCGCGATCCTGAACTCCAGCAACGTCAAGGCGGTGCTGGAGACCGACGCCATCGATCCGCTGGCGCTGGCCGCCAAGGTCCCCAACGGCACCCCGGTGCTGCTGACGTGCTCGGACTCTGACGTCCAGGCGCCGTGTGATGCGGAGAAGCCGCTGATCGCGGCGCTGGCCCACACCGCGCTGACTGTCGTGCAACTGAAGGGCGTCAGTCACGTGCTACGCGATGACCCCTCCGACAACGTGGCCAATTACGCCAAGCCGGGACCGCTGGCACCGCAGCTGGTGAGTGCGCTCGACGGATTTGTCGGACGCTAGTCGTACGATGCCGGCATGGGGGATGCAACCAACGCGATGAATGTGAAAGTTCTTGTCAGGCAAGGTGGTTCGTGCCGTGAGTGATGACAGGATGTTAGCCCGGATCGCGGCGCTGCTGCGGCAGGCCGAGAACACCGACAACCCGCACGAAGCCGAGGCGTTCATGGCGGCCGCACAGCGGCTGGCCACCACCACCGCGATCGATCTGGCTGTGGCGCGGGCACATTCGGCGACCCGAACGGCGGCGGAGGCGCCGGTGCAGCGCACCGTCACCATCGGCGAGCCCGGCACCCGGGGCCTGCGGACCTTCGTGCAGTTGTTCGTACTGATCGCCCGGGCCAACGACGTGAAATGCGACATCGCGTCGAACTCGACGTTCGTCTATGCCTACGGATTCGGTGAGGACATCGACGCCACCCACGCGTTGTACGTGAGCCTGGTGGTGCAGATGGTCAAGGCATCCGACGGCTACATCGCCACCGGTGCACATCGGCCGACGCCGACCATCACCGCTCGGCTGAACTTCCAGCTGGCCTTCGGTGCCAGGGTAGGGCAGCGGCTCATCGACGCGCAAGAGGAGGTCAAGGCCGCGGCCACCACCGAACGCGCCGATCAGCCGGGTACCGCGATCGCGTTGCGCAACAAGGATCTTGAGCTGGTTTCCTTCTACCGATCGACGTCCAAGGCCCGGGGCAGCTGGCGGGCGACCAGTGCCACGGCCGGCTATTCATCGGCGGCGCGGCAGGCCGGGGACCGGGCCGGTCGCCGGGCCCGGCTGGGGCCGAGTACCGAACTATCCGGTGCGCGTACGGCTTTGGAGCGATGAGCCGGGACTCTCAACGGTCTGCGGTGTATGCCGCTGAGCGGTTCGTCCACACCTTGTTCGACCGCGCGGGGGAGCGCGGCAAGCGGGCGGTCGAGTTCTTCGGGACGCAACTGACGTTGCCGCCCGAGGCGCGGTTCGGGTCGGTGGACGCGGTGCGCCGCTACGTCGACGACGTACTGGCCCTGCCCGCGGTGGTGGCGCGCTGGCCGGCGGCGGGCGTGGTGGCGGTGCGGGTGCGGCGTGGAGTGACGGCCGCGCACTACGAGGTTGGTGACGGCGGTGCCGTCATCGCGGTGCCGGAACGCCAATCCACCTGGGCATTACGGGAATTGGTGGTGCTGCACGAGATAGCCCACCATCTGGCGCAGGCCGTGCCGCCGCACGGCCCGGAGTTCACCGCGACGTTCGCTGAGCTGTGCGAGGTGGTGATGGGCCCGGAGGTGGGCCACGTCCTGCGGGTCGTGTACGCCAAAGAGGGCGTCCGCTAACTGCTTCCCGCGAACCGCCGCACAAGTCAGTGCGGCGGGCCCAGATACGGAAAGACGTCCAGGGTGTCGGCGTGCGGGCTCAGGCCCGACGGCGGGCACTCACCCTTGGTGAGCGACGCCAGTCGGTAGTCGATCACGTCGTCGGTGAACACCCGCCCGTTCGGGTACCTGGCGGGCTCGGCCGGGTTGAACGTCAACATGTCGGGCAGGATGCCCTCGGCGTCGACGGCCGCGACGGCCTCTTCATCCGTGTAACCGCCGGTGTGGCCCAGCAAGTGGACAAACATTCCCAGCCACCGCTGCCGATCGTGGATCGGTTCGCTGGCGTTGTACTCCTCCTTGGTGTCGTCGGTGTTGAAGAAGCTGCTGACCGACGGGTGCCCGGCCCGGTCCACGTGCAGCAATTGACCGTCACGGCGCAGGCTGCAGCGGCCCCAGATCCGGATGTCGGGGTCGGCGCCCAATTGCGCCGTCGGCAGTTCCAGGACCATCGAGCAAACGTTGGCTTGGGTGTTGGAATCCACACCGGTCCAGGGGAATTCGCCGCTGAGGTGCAGTGCGGTGAAGTTGCGTCCGCCGGAGGTGTCGAACAAGTTCTTGATGCCGTCGAAGTCGAAGAAGAAGGCGTCACTGCGCGCACCGGCGAAGAACCGGTAGCCGTCCGCCTCGGCAATCACCGGATCTTTGCCGAACGATACCTCTACGTCCGCAAAGATCCTGTTGCCCAACGGTTCCGGTGATTGCGCGGCCTGGCCGGTAGCGAGATAGACGTCGACAGTCTGGCGCCCGTCGACCGGTTCGGAGAATACGTAGCTGAAGGCCATGTCGTTGAGCAGGTCGCCGTCGTTGTCGATGGCCAGTCGGTAGATGGCGTCTGGGTGCAGCGCGTCGGCATTCGGGTTGGCGTTGAGAATCAGCACCGTGCGGGCTGGATCGGTCGGCGACTGGAAGGCGTACAGATCGCAGAGGTCCAGGCGCTGGTCGCCCAGCGGCGGGCCGAGGCTGAGCCCCGTGAAGTGGTTCGACATAGATGTCATCTAAGTCGGCGGCGGGCCGGCGCGAACCGGATTCGGTCAATCGCCGATGCGTGTCGTCCGCGCTAGCCTGAGGTCGTGACGCAACCAGATCCGAAGACTGTCGATGAGATGTTCAACCGGGTGTTGCACACCGAGGACGACGCGCTGGCCGCAACCCGCCAGTCCGCGGTGACGGCGGGTATGCCCGCGATCGAAGTGTCCGCGCAGCACGGAAAGTTGTTGTCGCTGTTGGCCACGGTCAGTGGAGCGGCCCGGGTGCTGGAGATCGGCACACTGGCCGGGTACAGCACCATCAACCTGGCGCGCGGCGTCGGCCCGGCGGGCCGGGTCACGACGTTGGAGTTCGACCCGCAGCATGCCGAGGTCGCCCGCGCCAACTTCCAGGCGGCCGGTGTCGCTGACCGGGTCGAGGTGTTGGTCGGCGCCGCGCTGGACACCCTGCCGCGACTGGCGGAGCGCAGCGAGAAGTTCGACTTTTTCTTCATCGACGCCGACAAGGAGAACAACAGCGCCTACGTCGAATGGGCCGTGCGGCTGGCGGTTCCGGGCGCGCTGATCGTGGTCGACAACGTCACCAGGATGGGCCGGGTGCTGGAGCCCGCCGCTGACGATCTGCAGGCCCGCGGGGTGCGGGACATGCTCGAGCTGATGGGCAACCACCCGCGGCTGCAGACCGCGGCCATTCAGACGGTCGGCGCCAAGGGCTGGGACGGTTTCGCGGTGGCCCGGGTGGGGGAGTAGTGCTCCGGGCCGGGTTGAGAGCGTCAGCGGCGGGATTGTTGCTGGCCGTCGGCGTCGCGCCGGCGGCATCCGCAGATCCCACCGCCCTACCCGAAGTGCCGGTGGTGCCGGGCATGACGTTCGTCGACGACCCGGCGATCGTCGACGCGCACCCGTTGACAGCGCAGTCCTGGAGCCGGCTGGACCCGGAGCCGCAACTGGAGTTGAACTTCGAGATCGGGTCACCGGAGTGCTACGGCGTGCACGCCACGGTGCAGGAAACCGATCAGACGGTGGTGGTCACGCTGACCACCGGCCGTCGGTACCTGCGGACGCACATGGTGTGCACCATGATCATGGTGCAGGGAAAAATAGTTGTGCCGCTTGGCAATCCGGTCGGTGACCGGATGGTGCTGGCGGTGAGTTGAGGCCCGGGTATTCAGCTCATCGGTCGATGACCTGGCCACCGGCCTGCCGGAAGCCCGCCCACATTGCAAAATTGACGCATGAGGCAATTCTGAATGCTACGTTTTGGCGAGAGTCGGCATCGATGGGCGGCGAGCTGATCTGCCGCCGCCGCGCGGTGGTCGACGCACAGTTCACGAGGTGAACCTGGGAGGTCGCCGTGACAGCTCTGGCCGGGGTCCGGCATTTCCTCCGCGGTGCTGCCGGCTACGAAGAGGCGCGCTGTGCCACGGTATGGAACGCGCTTGTGCCGCAACGCTATCCAGATGTCATTGTGCAGGCGTCCAACAGCGCCGACGTGGTGGCAGCGGTGCGGTACGCGAAGGCGCACAACCTGACGGTCGGTATTCGTTCCGGCGGGCACAACTGGGCGGCCAGCCATTTGCGCGACGGGGGTCTGCTCCTCGATGTGAGTCGACTCAAAGACTGCCGGGTGGACCGCGACGCGATGACCGCGGTCGTGGGGCCGGGCAAGGGCGGCAGCGTGCTCGCGGTCGAGCTCGAGCAGCAAGGCCTGTTCTTTCCGGCCGGACACTGCCGGGGCGTCGCCCTCGGTGGCTACCTGTTGCAGGGTGGTTACGGGTGGAACAGCCGCGTGCTCGGGCCCGCCTGTGAAAGCGTGCTGGCGCTGGACGTGGTGACCGCCGACGGCGAACAGATCCGCTGTGACGCCGGGCAGCACCCCGAACTCTATTGGGCAGCAAGGGGATCGGGCCCGGGATTCTTCGGCGTGGTGACGGCGTTCCACTTGCGCCTCTACCCGAAGCCGCCGGTGTGCGGCAGCAGTCTCTACGTCTATCCCCTGGACGCGGCCGACGAGATCTACCCGTGGGCCCGCGCGATCAGTGCCGACGTGGACCGCCGCGTGGAGCTGCAGATCGTCGCCTCGCGCGCCATGCCCAGTTCGGGTGTGGACACGCCGGGCATCGTGTTGGCCTCGCCGGTGTTCGCCGATACCGACGAAGAGGCGAAAGATGCGGTGGCACTGCTCGATACCTGCCCGGCGCGCACTGATGCCGTGATCGCCGTCCCGTTCGCGCCGACAAACTTGCCCAACTGGTACGAGGCGGTGATGAGCAACTATCTGAGCAGCCACCGCTACGCCGCCGACAACATGTGGACCTCGGCGTCTGCGGACGACCTGATGCCGGGGGTGCGCCGCATCATCGAGACCATGCCGCCGCACCCGTCACATTTCCTCTGGCTGAACTGGGGGCCGTCGCCCGCCCGCCAGGACATGGCCTACAGCCTGGAGGACGAGGTCTATCTGGCGCTCTACTCCGGCTGGGCCGATGCTGCCGATGACGAAGAGTACGGCGATTGGTCCCGGTCGAATATGGCGGCGATGGCGCACCTGGCCACCGGCGTGCAGCTGGCCGATGAGAATCTGGGTGCCCGCCCGGCGCGCTTCGCCACCGATTCCGCCATGACTCGACTGGATGCGGTTCGCGCGCAGTATGATCCCGATGGTCGGTTTCACAGCTGGATGGGGCGGCTATGAGCTATCTGGGCTATCGCGGCACTGACGCCGAGACTGCGTTCGGCCGGTTCTTCAATCCCGAAATGGCAGCGCTGCCAACGCATGTGGTGCGGGCACTCGAATACGGACCGCAGGCCGAGCCGGTACTGCCGGACTTCGAAGAACCGTTGGCCGGCGACGGTTACCAGCAGACCGAAAACGGATACGGCAGCGTGGCGAACGGCGGCTACACCGTGGCCGTGCGCACCGATATGCCGGGCGTGACGCCGCCCATGTGGGACTGGTGGTTCGGCTGGCACGGCTGCGATTCGCGTCGCTACAAGCTGTGGCATCCCCGGGCGCACGTGTCTGCGGTGTGGCGCGACGGCCGCGATGACCTTGCCTACGTGGGCCGGACTTCCTTGGTTCAGGAGTACCTCGGGTCGGCATTCACTTCCGTGGCAATCCAATTCGTTGACTCGGAGCCCCAGGGGCACGCCGGGTTGGCCATCACCGCACGCCTCGGGTCACCCGACATCCCCGTCGATATCGGCTGGTTGGTCCATCAGGTGCGGCCGACCTCGGATGGGGCCGAGATGCGCTCCCGGTTCTGGATGGGCGGACAGCACGTCAGCCTGCGCTCGGGTAAGTCCCTGGCGGACCGGGCATTGAAGATGGTCGCCGAGCGTCAGTTGCCCGAACCGCGGGACCTGCTGGTGCATTGCGCGCAGGAGATGAACCACCTGGCCGGGTTCCTGCCCGAGCTGTACGTGCAGTGCGGTCCAACGTGAGCTTGTGGTCGGAAATCGATGGGTGTTTCGACCACACGCTCACACTCGGCGTTAGTTACACACCGCGCCGACGGCCGCCGACTGGACCAGCTTGACGTACTTGGCCAATACGCCGGTCTTGTAGCGCGGCGGCAGCGGCTCGAAGCCTTCCTTGCGCGCGGCGAATTCGGCCTCGTCAACGAGGAGGTCCAGCGTTCCATTCGCCACGTCGAGCCGGATCCGGTCCCCGTCCCGCACGAACGCGATGGGCCCACCGTCGACGGCCTCCGGGGCGATGTGCCCGACGCACAGACCCGTCGTTCCGCCCGAGAACCGGCCGTCGGTCATCAGCAGCACGTCCTTGCCCAGCCCGGCACCCTTGATCGCACCGGTGATGGCCAGCATCTCGCGCATACCCGGGCCACCCTTGGGGCCCTCGTATCGGATGACGACGACATCACCGTGGGTGATCGTGCCATCCTCCAATGCATCCAGGGCGGCGCGCTCGCGCTCGAAAACCCTTGCGGTGCCCTCGAACACGTCGGAGTCGAAGCCCGCGGACTTCACCACGGCGCCCTCGGGTGCCAGCGAGCCGTGCAGGATGGTGATGCCGCCGGTCGGGTGGATCGGGTTGTCCATCGCGCGCAACACCTTGCCGTCCGGGTCGGGCGGCGCGATGTGCGCGAGGTTCTCGGCCATGGTCTCGCCCGTGACGGTCAGGCAATCGCCGTGCAGCAGACCGGCATCCAGCAGTGCGCGCATCACCACGGGGACGCCGCCGATCTCGTCGACGTCCTTCATCACGTGCCGGCCAAAGGGTTTCACGTCGGCCAGGTGCGGCACCTTGTTGCCGATGCGGGTGAAGTCGGCCAGGGTCAGGTCGACCTCCGCCTCGCGGGCGATGGCCAGCAGGTGTAGCACCGCGTTGGTGGACCCGCCGAACGCCATCACCACGGCGATGGCGTTCTCGAAGGCCTCCTTGGTCAGGATGTCGCGGGCGGTGATGCCGCGGCGCAGCAGCTCGACCACCGCTTCACCGGACTTGCGGGCGAACACGTCGCGCCGCTTGTCGATCGCCACCGGAGATGCGCTGCCCGGCAAGGACATACCCAGTGCCTCAGCCGCCGACGCCATGGTGTTGGCGGTGTACATGCCGCCGCAGGCGCCCTCGCCCGGACAGATGGCGCGCTCGATGATGTCCACGTCCGCCCGCGACATCAGTCCACGGGCGCAGGCCCCGACCGCCTCGAAGGCGTCGATGATGGTGACTTCCTTCTCGGTGCCGTCGGTGAGCTTGGCGACGCCGGGCATGATCGAGCCGTTGTAGAAGAACACCGAGGCGAGATCGAGCCGGGCGGCCGCCATCAGCATGCCCGGGATCGACTTGTCGCAGCCGGCCAATAGCACGGTGCCGTCGAGGCGCTCGGCTTGCACGACGGTCTCGACGCTGTCGGCGATCACCTCGCGGGACACCAGCGAGAAGTGCATGCCCTCATGGCCCATCGAGATGCCGTCGGACACCGAGATGGTGCCGAATTCCAGCGGGTAACCCCCGGCCTCGTGCACGCCGCCCTTGACGTCCTGGGCGAGCCGCTGCAGCGACATGTTGCAGGGGGTGATCTCGTTCCACGACGACCCGACGCCGATCTGCGGCTTGACCCAGTCCTCGTCGCCCATGCCTACCGCGCGGAGCATGCCTCGGGCGGCGGTCTTCTCCAGGCCGTCGGTGACGTCGCGGCTGCGGGGCTTGATATCGGGCTGGTCAGGCATGGGGTAAGTATGCCCCACGTAATTCGCGGCCCAAATTCAATTAAATACCCCTAAGGGGTATGCGGTAAGCTGGGGTGATGACGGCAGAAGAGGCGGGCGTTTCCGCAGCCGGGCACGCCGACGCCCAGCACGGCTACTCGTCCAACAAGGACAACTACGCCAAGCGGCTCCGTCGGGTCGAGGGCCAGGTCCGCGGCATCGCCAAGATGATCGAAGACGACAAGTACTGCATCGACGTGTTGACCCAGATCAGTGCGGTCAACAGCGCGCTGCAGTCGGTGGCGTTGGCGCTGTTGGACGAGCACCTGGGCCACTGCGTGAGTCATGCCGTTGCCGTCGGTGGCGACGAGGCCGAGCAGAAACTGGCCGAAGCGTCGGCCGCGATCGCTCGGCTGGTGCGGTCTTAGCAGTTCCGGCAGTTGCGGCTTAAGTAACAAATGAGGCGCGGCCGCCGATGAACACCCCAGGTCAGGGCGCATGCCCGCCGGATGCGCTGCGGCTGCGCCGCAGGTCAGTCCCAGTAGCTGGACAGATTGCTATGCCACACTGGGGAAAGTTGTGAACTGGAGGTGGCGGATGCCGCAGTGGAACAAGAACAGGCTGCTGACCGCAGTTCTGGCGGCCGGGCTGGTCGCCGGAACGGTCGTCGCGACCCCGGCGGCGCTGGCCGACCCGGACGTGCCGGACCCAAACGTGGCGGCGGCCCCCGTCGACCCTGCGGCTCCGGTCGAGGCACCGTTGCCCCCGCCGCTCCCGCCCGCCGCTGGCCCGGGTGTTCCGGTGCCGCCGACCGCACCGGTGCCCGGTGCGGTCATCCCTGGCATTCCGGAGCCCATTCCGGCAGGCACCCCGGCTGGGCAGAATCCCACCCCGTTCGTCGGGCAACCGCCGTTCAACCCGCCGTCATTCAACCCGTTGAACGGGTCCATGGTGGGCGTCGCCAAGCCGATCTACATCAACTTCCCGCGGCCCATCGCCAACAAGCAGATGGCCCAGGACGCTGTCCACATCTCATCGGTGCCGCCGGTGCCGGGCATGTTCTATTGGGTGACCGACACCCAGCTGCGGTGGCGGCCGATCGCCTTCTGGCCGGCCAACGCCATCGTCAACATCGACGCCGCGGGCACCAAGTCAAGCTTCCGGACCGGTGACTCGCTGGTCGCCACCGCGGACAACGCCACCCATCAGATGGTCGTCTCCCGAAACGGCGTGGTGGAGAAGACCTTCCCGATGTCCATGGGCAAGTCCGGCGACGAGACCAAGAACGGCACGTACTACGTGCTGGAGAAGTTCCCGACCGTGGTGATGGACTCGTCCACCTACGGGGTGCCGGTGGACTCACCGGGCGGTTACAAGGTGAACGTGCAGTGGGCGGTCCGGATCGACAACAGTGGCGCGTTCGTGCACAGCGCACCGTGGTCGGTGGCTGACCAGGGCAGGCGCAATGTGAGCCACGGCTGCATCAACATCGCGCCGGACAACGCCAAGTGGTTCTACGACCAGTTCGGCAGTGGAGACCCGATCGTGGTGAAGAACTCGGTGGGCCTGTACAACCAGTCCGACGGCGCCGACGACTGGCAGTGGGGCATGTCCACGCCGGCTCCGGCATCGAGCTCGTCGGGTTCTGCCACCTCGTCGGGCGGGTCCTCGACGCGGTAGTCCCTTCGCGAACAGACATAAAGCTGCCCCTTTCCGCCTGGGAAAGGGGCAGCTTTATGTCTGCTCGGCAGTTGGCAGCTAGTTCCAGATGCGAACGCGGGCAGCCGGATCCAGGTACAGCTCGTCGCTTTCGGTGACGCCGAACTCGGTATAGAACGAGTCGATGTTGCGGATGACGCCGTTGCACCGGAACTCCGGCGGTGAGTGCGGATCGACGGCCAGCCGCCGGATCGCCTCGGCATCACGGGATTTGGTGCGCCATACCTGTGCCCACCCGAAGTACACGCGCTGCATGCCGGTCAGCCCGTCGAGCACGGGAGCTTCCTTGCCGCCCAGCGACAGCTCGTACGCGAGCAGGGCGATGGACAGTCCACCCAGATCGCCGATGTTCTCACCGACAGTGAAGGCGCCGTTCACGTGCTGCGACGCTTCGAGCGCCCGCGGGGTGAACGCGTCGTACTGCTCGATCAAGGCCTTTGTCCGCAAACCGAATTCGGCCCGGTCGGCGTCCGTCCACCAGTCGACCAGGTTGCCGTCGCCGTCGTACTTGGCGCCCTGATCGTCGAAGCCGTGGCCGATCTCGTGCCCGATCACCGCGCCGATCCCGCCGTAGTTGGCCGCGTCGTCGGCCTCGGCATCGAAGAACGGCGGCTGCAGAATCGCTGCGGGAAAGACGATTTCGTTCATTCCCGGGTTGTAGTAGGCGTTCACCGTCTGCGGCGTCATGAACCACTCGTCGCGGTCCACCTCGGTACCCAGCTTGGCCAGCTCACGGTCGGTTTCCACCGCGTGGCCGCGCCGGTAGTTGCCGTACAGATCGCCGGCGTCGATCACCAGCGCTGAATAGTCCCGCCAGCGCGCCGGATAGCCGATCTTCGGGGTGAACTTGTCCAGCTTGGCCAAGGCACGCTGCCGGGTCTCCGGGGTCATCCATTCCAGGTTGGTGATGCTGACCCGGTAGGCCTCGCGCAGGTTTGCCACCAGCTCGTCCATGCGGGCCTTGTGTGCCGGTGGGAAATACCGATCCACGTAGAGCTTGCCGACGGCATCGCCCATCAGGCTCTCGACCAGCCCGACGCCGCGCTTCCAGCGGTCCCGGATCTGCTCGGTGCCGGACAGCGTGCGGCCGTAGAACTCGAAGTTCTCGTTGACCAGAGCGTCGGTCAGGATCGCCGCGCGGCCGCTGATCAGCCGCCAGCGCAGCCACGCCTTCCAGTCCGCCAGCGACTCGGCGGCCCACAGTGCGGCGAACGCGGTCAAGAAATCCGGTTGCCGCACAACGACTTCGGCAGCCGCATCGGCGGATGTGCCCAGGGCCGTCACCCAGCTGTCCCAATCGAAGCCGGGCGCCTCACCGGCCAGATCGGCGAAGGCCCGCAGGTTGTAGGTGAGGTCGGCGTCGCGACGTTTCACCACATCCCAGTGCGCAGCGGCCAACTTGGTCTCGAGCGCGACGATGCGGACCGCGGTCTGCGCGTGATCACCCGCCTCGCCGCCCAGCGCCAGCCCCAGCATCCGAGCGATGTGTCCGGGGTAGGCGGCCAGCACGTCGGCGTGCTGCGGGTCCCGGTAGTAGGACTCGTCGGGCAGACCCAGCCCGGATTGCGTGAAGTGCAGCAGGTACCGCGTCGAATTCTTCGAGTCGGTGTCGACGTACACGCCCGCGCCGCCACCGACGCCGGTGCGCTGCAGTTCGCCGAGTACGACAGCCAGCGCCTCGGGGTCGGCAGCATCGGAGATCAAAGCCAACTCGGACAGCAGCGGGGCCAGACCCACCGAACTCACCCGGGCGGTGTCCATGAAGCTCGCGTACAGGTCACCGATGCGCTGGGCGTCGGAACCGGCGGCCCCCGACGCGGCGGTGATCAGGTCGCGGACCTGATCCTCGGCGCGGTCCGCCAGCAGCCGGAAGGCGCCGTCGGTGGCCCGGTCGGCGGGGATGTCGTAGTCGGTCAGCCAGCGGCCATTGACATGACCGAAAAGGTCGTCCTGGGGGCGGGCGTCGGCATCGACGTAGCTCAGGTCGATACCGGATCGGGGCGAAGTACCAGTAGCGGTAGCTGCAGAAGTCGATTGGACGGTCACCCAGCCCATCCTGCCATCGCCGCTGCGGTGCCGGGGTGTGCTGCGGGTACCCTCACGCCATGCCTGACGAGCGCAGCGAAGACGACGCCGCGAAGAACGCCGAGAACGACACAATCCAGACCGGCCCGGTGCAAAACGCTGAGGTCGACGCGGTCCGTAGCGATCAGGCTGACCGAATCTTCAGCACCTGGGGCATCGCCTCGGCGGTACTGGGCGTCGTTGCGGTGGTCGCGGTGGCGGTGGCGACCATGCTCTGCCTGGGGCATCGGAGCAAGGACGCCGAGCGTGCGAGCGAAGGGCAGGCCGCGGCCGCCGCAGCTCAGTGGGCCGGCGTGCTGATCAACATGAACAAGGACAATGTCGCGGCCAGCGTGCAGAAGCTGCACGACGGCACGGTCGGTCAGCTCAACGCCGATTTCGAGGCCACCGTCGCGCCGTTCACCGCACTGGTGCAGAAACTGCAGAGCCAGACCACCGGGCAGATCGAGTCGGTCGCGGTCGAGACGCTGCACCACACGCAGCCGGGTGAACAGGCCAAGCCCCAGGACCAGCCGGAGCTGGCGGCGATCACGGCGGATACGACGACGGTGCTGGTCATCGCGACCTCGGTGAGCCAGAACGTCGGCGGCAAACCGCAGACCGTGCGCTGGAAGTTGCGTCTCGGGGTCTCCGACGTCGACGGCAAGTCGCTCATCTCGCGATTGGAGACGCTGCGATGAGGAACGCGTGGCGGGTGGCGGTCTTCGACATCCTGGCGCCGCTGGCGATGCTGGCTGGTCTCGCCTACATCGGATGGACCTTTGAGTGGGCGGTGTGGTGGGCCGTGGTGGCCACCATCCTGGGCCTGCTGGTGCTGCAGGGTTCGGTGGTCAACTTCCTGCTGTACCGCCGGGACGGGGTGACGGTCGGCACCGATGACGACGCGCCGCAGTGGCGGCTGCTGGTCGCCGCGCTGGCCACGGTCGCCGTCGCGGCCGCCGCGGTCTTGGGATATACCCAGTGGACAGTGCCGGACCGCACCCTCGACAATGACATGTCCCGGGTGGTCGGGATCGCCAGTAGCGTCGCCGAAGCGTCGGCGACCTTCACGCCGGGCACGCCCAACGCGTCGATCGATCGGGCTACTTCATTCATGGTGCCGCAGCGGGCTGAGGCGTACCGAAATGAATTCAACGGGGTGGCAAAGGATCTCACCAACCGAGGAGTGTCGGGTCAGGCCAGCACCATCTCGGCGGGAATCGAAGCGATCGGCGCAGACATGGCCAGTGTCGCCGTGGTCATGCGGGCTACCCAGAACATCCCCGACAAGCCTCAGCAGATCACGGTGCTGGCGCTCCGGATCCTGCTGACGAAGCAGTCGGAACGCTGGCTGGTCACGGATGTGGTCCCGATCAACGCGCGGTAGCGCACGGCCGTCGATCGATACCGAGATCGACGAAATGGCCATTTCTACTCGCACAAAACGGCCCGTTCGTCCGTTTGGGCGGGAAATGGGGAGGCGTCAGGAGCGGGGCGACCGGATTCTGGCGAACCGGTCCGACAGACGGCGCATGCGCACCAACAGCGCCGCCGACGGGCTGGTTGCGCCCTGTAGATAGGTCGAAAGCTCTTTTGCGCCAATACCGGTGCGGGACGCGAACTCGTGCTCGCTGAGGCCCGAGCGATCCATGAGCAGCCGGATCTGGCGGCCCACCTCGGCGCATTCGTTGGCTTCCAGCTGGGCGCGGGTGCGGGTCAGCACCTCGGCCAGGGCCTTCGAAATGCCGTACGGGCCGGTGGATTCGAGGATTTCTTCGACCTGACGGGCAGTGCGGCCGAAGGGGTCGCGCTTGATGGCCACGACGATGCTCTGCCACACCGTCAGATCGTCGTTCTCCAGCGCGGTCCGAATGGCCGACGTCGGCCAGAACTCCACCGGCTGTTCGTCGGCGGACTGGCGCGGAATGGCGACCGTCGGGGGACCACCGTCGGCCCGAGCGGCAGCAACGGAATCGTCGGCACCAGAAGGGGTGTCCCTCACTTCGGATGTCAACGTCACCTCGCCTCCTCCAACATCGCTACCGCCACCGACAGACAACGCTGCTTGACGTCGGGCCAGTCGGGCCCGCCGCCCGGCGCGGCGGATTCGTGGTCGTCGAAC
>JARLGS010000639.1 GCA_031292695.1 Mycobacterium sp.
CGTTGGCGGCCGGCCGGTAGTCGCGCCGGAGGTAGCCGGCGTCCCCGAGCGCCAAATGCACTGCCTCATCGAAGTTTTCCCCGGTGGCACGGTCCCGGGCGATCACCTCGGGGGTGACCAGATCGGCAAGGAACGAGCGTAGTTCAGCCTGGAACGCCGCGTCTTCGCGGGACAACACGACGTGGGAGAAGTCCATGATCCTAATTTACATTTAGCGCCGAATATGTAAAGCAATCACGCCAAACATTGCACTCATCGGGTGTGCCCTAACTCGTACATCGCGCGCCGTAACGCGCCGGCCTGTAGCGCGAACAGGTCCCGGCTGGTCTGCCAGTCCGGCACGAACGACTCGAATCCGTGGCAAGTGCCCGGATACACGTGCAGTTCCGTGGCCACGCCCGCCCACATCAGGCGCAGCGCATAGTCGACGGCTTCATCGCGCAACGGGTCCAATTCCGCGCAAGTGATCAGAGCCGGTGCCACACCGGCCAATTCATCGGTCCGGCCGGGCACCGCGGCGGCCGGCACCGGCGCACCGGCCAGGTAGTGCTGCCACATCAACTCGACGGCCGGCCCGTCGAAACCCGGCGTGGTGCTGAAGTCGGCCTTCGACGGGGTCGGCCGGTCATCGAGCACTGGTTGGTGCAGCAGCTGGAACACCACCGGCGGCAATGCCCCCGCGGCCGATGCCTGGGCGACCAGTGCAGCCAAACCACCGCCGGCGCTGTTCCCCGCCACCGCGATCCGCCGCGGGTCCACACCCAGCGCTGCGGCATCCTCCGCGACCCACTCCAGTACCGCTGCGGCATCGTCGAACGCGGCGGGAAACGGATGTTCGGGTGCCAGCCGGTAATCCACCGATACCACCGTGCACCCTACAGCTCTGGCCAGCTCGACACACCACCGGTGGTCGGTGTCCAGGTTGCCCAGCACGAAACCGCCGCAGTGGCAGAACAGCACCACGGGGGCAGCCGGGCCGCCGGCCCGGTATATGCGGACCGGGATCGTGTGCCCGACCATCACAGCCCGCGAATCGGTGACCTCGACGCCGGCCACGTCAACCTCGGCTGCACTAAGTCGGCGCCGCTCATCGAGCGATTCACGAACCTGGACAAGGGTTTCCGCGGACAAGTCAACCCGTGCGGCGGCCAGGTGCCGCAATGCGGGGTCCAGCCGCTGCTCGATGGACATCTACCGCGCCTCGAATTCGTAATCGGCCGGACGGAATCGGCGGGTCATCACCCAGAACGTCCGGGCGCTGCGCGGCCATTGCGTGACCACCCGGCCACCAGCCGCCCGGAAATAGTTGTTGCACCGCGTCGTCCACACCGTGCCGACCATCCAGCGGTCGATCTTGGCCAGGAAGTCCCGCATCACCGGCTCCCGCACCGCGATGTACCGCTTCTTCCTGCGACGCAGATAAGCCAGTGCCCGCACCACGTAGTGCGCCTGGGCCTCCAGCATGAAGATGACACTGTTGGACCCCACGTTGGTGTTAGGCCCGTACAGCATGAAGAAGTTCGGGAAGCCCGGCACCGCCATGCCCAGGTAGGCGTGTGCGCCGTCGCGCCAGCGCTCGGCCAGCTTCTGGCCGTCCTCCCCGATCACCTCGAGCTGGCCCAGATAGTCCGCCGCCGCATATCCGGTTGCGCACACCACCACGTCGACCTCGAGTTCATCTCCGTCGGCGGTGATCAGCGACCGCGACCGCAGTGCGCGGGCCGGACTGGACACCACGTCCACATTCGAACGGGTCAGCGCGGCAAGGAAATCCGATGAGAACACCAGCCGTTTGCAGCCCAGCGGCGTATCCGGGGTCAGCTTGCGCCGCAGGTCCTGGTCCGCGACCGTCGACTCCAGCAGGTTCATCGCCAGCGCCCGGAACTGCTGGGTCTTGTCGCTGCCGTGCTCGATCACCGCGATGTTGGACTCACTGCGCAGCCACAGCCGGGTGCGGTACAGCTTCTTCGCCAACGGCACCCGCCGGAACAGCCGGCGTTCCCGATCGGTGTACGGCCGGTCCGGTTTCGGCAAAATCCAGGTCGGCGAACGCTGGATCGAATAGACCTGTTCGGCGGTCTTCGCCAACTCCGGAAGCAGCTGCGCGGCAGTCGATCCCGTACCCAGGACCGCGACCCGCCGGCCGTCGATGGGTACCGAGGCATCCCAGCGCGCGGAGTGCATGACCGTGCCGAGAAACGGTTCTTCCTCGGGCAGATCGGGCAGCACCGGCCGGGTGAACAGTCCGATCGCGGACACCACGACATCGAAGCGGTGCCGTACTCCGGTCGAGGTGGCCAGTTCCCAGTCACCGGCATCGTCGTCCCATCGTGCCGCGACGATTTCGGTGCCCAGCCGCAGATGTGGCCCCAGTTTGCAACGGTCAGCACAGTTTTCGAAGTACGCCAGAATCTCTTCCTGGCCCGACCACAGCCGTGACCAGTCCGGGTTCAGGTCGAATGAATACGAGTACAGGTGGGATTTCACATCGCAGGCCAGGCCCGGGTAGGTGTTGATCCGCCAGGTGCCGCCGACGCCGTCCTCACGGTCGAAGATGGTGAAGTCGCGAAAGCCGGCTTTCTTCAAGAAGATTCCCAGCGCCAGTCCGCCGGGGCCGGCGCCGATGATGCCGACCGACAGGCCACCAGTCACCTCGTTCATCGGATCTGCAGGCACTGACCGCCGTCGACCACCAGCTCCGAACCGGTGATGAACGAGGCCTGGTCGGACAACAGGAATGCGACCGCGTCGGCGATTTCGCCTGGCTGCCCCAGCCGGCCCAGCGGCAACCGCTCGGCCAGCCGCGTCTGGGTGACGTCGTCGAGCATCGCGGTCTGCACCGGACCCGGGAACACGGCGTTGACCCGGACGCCGGACGGCGCCAGCTCAGCCGCCGCCGCCTGCGTCAGACCACGCAGCGCCCACTTTGACGATCCATAGGCGGCATGGTTCGGAAACGGCCGGACTGCACCGGTGCTGCAGGTGTTCACAATCGCCGCACCGTCGGCCGCCCACAGCGACTCCAGGCAGGCCTGGATGCCCAGGAACGGCCCCAGACAGTTGACCCGCCAGCTGCCTTCGAAACCCGCCGCGGTCTCCTCGCTCAGCGCGGCACGGTGCAGCACACCGGCGTTGTTGACCAGGGCGCTCAGTCCACCGAAGCGGTCGACGGTCTGGTCCACCGCGGCGCGCCACTGTTCCGCAGAGGCGACGTCCAGCCCGATCGGCAGGACGCCGGGATCAGCACCGGCCAGATCGACAAGTTCGTCGATCAACACATCGCAAGCCGCGACGTGGAATCCGTCGCGGCGCAACCGCGCAACGATCGCGGCCCCTTGTCCGCGCGCGGCACCGGTGACCAGAGCCACCCGCCCGGCAGTCGCCGTCATCGGTAGCCTCCGACCTGCCCGCCGCCGGCATCCGGCACCGCACCGGTTGCCTCCCTGAGGTTTTCGATCGCACCCCGGCGCAACGCCTGGGACTCGGAGGCCAGGGTAATCATCCGGAACCCCAGACCGGCGGCGGTGTGTCCCACCGGGCCCGAACCCGCGTGGACCGCGGCCACCAGACCGGCGGCGGTGGTGGCCGCGCAGACCCGGCTCATCTGCTCCAGCGCCGCTGGATCCCGCCAGGAGTCGGCCACGGTCCGGCCCATCGACACCGCGAGATCGGCCGGTCCGACGTAAACCCCGGAAACTCCCGGCACGGTAAGGATTTCCGGCAACGCCGCGACGCCCTTGACCGTCTCGATCATCGGAAAGACGCTGACCCGGTCCTGCAGGGCTCCGATGTCGTGGCCCAGCGACGCCCGCAACGGTCCGAAACTGCGAATCCCCTCCGGGGCAAAGCGGGTCGCGGCGACTGCGGCGGCGGCCTGCCCGGCCGATTCCACCATCGCAATGATGACGGCGTCCGCCCCCGCGTCCAGTACCCGCCCGATCGGAGCCGGGTCCGCCGATGGCAGCCGCACCGCAGTTGCGATCGGCAGGTGTTCCAGTCGGCGCAGTATGAGGGCGACGTCCGCATCGTCCAGAAATCCGTGCTGCAGGTCGAACCCGACATAGTCGTATCCCGCTGCCGCGAATTCCTCGGGGCCCAGGATGGTCGGGCCGATCACCCAGCCGCCCCAGATCCGGTCTTTGGCAGCCAGCAGGTCCGGCAGTCGCGGCGTCATGCGGTGATCGCGATCTTCACGCGACCCGGGCTCGGCCGGGCGGCAAGGTCGAATGCGTCCTGCACGTGATCCGCGGTGAAGGTATGGGTCAGATACTGCGGCAGCAGTTCGGGATGCTCGCGGGCGAAGCGGTCGGCCGCGGTCAGTACTCGCCGACGATCCAGTGTCACACCGGATTTCAACGTCAGGTTGTTGCGTAACATGGTCCGCATACTGATCGGGTAACTGTCGTCATCCGGCACACCGAAGTAGAAGACGGTGCCGCCGAAGGCCGCCGCGTCCAGCGCGTGGTTGAGCGTCGCGACCTGATGGCCCACCGCCTCGATCACCACGTCCGCCTGGTCGCCGGCACCCAGGTGGCTGATCCACCGGTCGCTGGTGGCCCGCACCACGGTGTCGACCCCGAACGCGGGCGCCACCGCCGAGCGATCCACCGGGTCGACGCCGGTGACGTGCTCAGCCCCAACGGCTTTCGCCAGATACGTGAACAACAAGCCGATCGACCCGAGGCCGATCACCGCGACCCGGCTGCCGGTCAGGTCCGGCAGCTGCTCGACCGCATACATCACGCAGGCCAACGGCTGCAGGCCCACAGCGAGTTCCGGGCTCAGCGCGGGATCGTATGCGGCCAAACCATTTCCGTCGGCCACCACCGTGCCCATCAGGCCGTCGAACCCCGATGCCCACCCGACTACGAGGTCCCCGGCCCGGTGGTCGGGATGCCGGCTGGCCAACACCTCTCCGGCGATCTCGTGGACCGGGAAACCGTTCATCTCGGCTGCGCACGGCCCGGTATCACCTGGCAGTCTGCCCTTGGTACCGCGGAATCCGGGGATGTCACTGCCGCAGATACCCGCAGCGCCGAACTTCAGCAGCACCTGGCCGTCGGTCAGCACTTCGGCGGTGGGCTCGGGAATGTCGATGCGCTGGAAGGTATACGGCGCGACCAGTCGGTAGCACCACATGCTCAGACCTCCACGGGGATGCGGTTCCAGCCCCACTGGAAGCTGGAGGGTGGACGCGACGCCGCGGCGGCGTCGATGTCGTACTGCCCCACCCGTTTCAGCCATTCGGTCACCAGAATGGTGATCTCCAGGCGGGCCAGGTGCACACCCAGACAGAAGTGCTGTCCCCGGCCGAACGCCAGCAGCCGCTCGATCCGGCGGTTCCAGACAAACTCCTCGGGTTCCGGGTATTCGCGCTCGTCTCGGCCCGCCGAGCCCAGCAGGGTGATGATCCGCTGCCCCGGATCGATGGTGGTGTCGTGGATGGCGAACGGGCGCCGCACCGTTCGCGCAAACCACTGCGCGGGTGCGCAGTACCGGATCATCTCCTCGCGGGCCATCGGTACGTGGGCCGCCAGATCACCGCGCACGGCTGCCAGCTGGCCAGGGTGGCGCAGCAGTTCCCACAGTCCGTGGGCGACGATCTTGGGCACGGTCTCGGTGCCGCCGATGAATACGCCCAGCAGCTGCACCGCCGCTTCGGTATCGGTGAGTTCGGAGCCGTCAGGCAACCGATAGCCCAGCAGGGCGTCGACGATCTGCGGATTGTCCTGCCGTGATCCGGAGCGCCGACCGCTGACCAGCGGCGTCAGGTATGCCAGATAGCCCGGCCGGGCGTTGCCGACCTCGACCCCACTGCCCGGCTCGGCCAGGCTGCCGGCGTTGACGGTGGACAACACCTCGGGCGCCAGTTCGGTTGGCAGTCCCAGCAATTCACACACCACCGACGCCGCGACGATGCCGCCATAGTCTTGGGTCAGGTCGAAAGCGCCCTGCGGCAGTAGCAGATCCAGGCGCTCGTTGGCTAGTGTGCGAATTCGGTCGGCCAGCTGGCTGACCGACTTGGGCCGGAACTGTGCCGCCGTGCACCGACGGACGTCCTCGTAGATCGGGGAATCGAAGTTGGCGTGAAACGGCATCGGGTGCAGTGCCGGGTCCGGCACCGCACCGGCGTTGTGCGCGGCAAGCACGTTCGCGGCGGGCAGGGTGCCCTCGGAGGCGACGAAGGTGCCGTCGTTGACCTCCAGGACCTGCCAGATGTCCTCGAACCGGGACAGCGCGTAGGTGTCCCACGCCTCGACGTAGTAGACCGGATACCGGTCCCGCAGCACCCGGTAATACGGCCGGGGGTCGGCCATCACCGCCGGGTCAAACGGATCGTACGAGAAGCGCTCCATCACAGTGCTTTTCATCGCAGCGGTGACGGCGGCAGGGCGGACAGAATGGAGTCTTCCCAACCGTCGCGCAGCGCGGGAGCCATACTCATCCACGTGACGATCTCGGCCGGTGGATTGCCCTGCCACGACGGGTAGTGGTTCTCGAAACAGTCCCAGTCCCCGTCGAGCGCCCAGTAGTGGATCACCTCGTTGAACCGGAAGGTGGTGATGAACGAGCCCAGCCAGCGCTTGCCGGTCGACTCCGACCACGGCACATACAGCCGCTCCAGCTCGCGAATGTAGTCATCCTGCTTGCCGGGCTTGGTTTCCATGATCTCCTGGATCACCAACCCGGCGCCGAAGTTCGCTTCCGCCAACTGCGCCAGGGTGCGGTTGTACTTGCCCGCGTACATGATTCGGCCCTCACCGCGAGCATTCATTTCGGCCAGGATCGACGCCCACCGCCTGGACGGCGCCTCATGGCTGCCACCGTGGCCCTGCGCCCTGCCGATCCGGGCGTAGTTGCCGAAGGTGTCGATCTCCCAGATGATGGTGACCTGCGGCCAATGCCCGTTGTATCGCGTGGTCTCCCAGATGGCGAACAACCTGGCCCCCAGCTCCCGCATCATCGGCTGGTAGACATCGCCGAAGACCGGCAGGAAAGCGTCAATCGCGCCCGAACTCGACCCATTGACACGTCCGGCACCGAAGTCGATGGTCTCGTGCAGGTACAACAGAGTGTGGCCATAGAACTTCTTCATCGCAGTGTCCCGATGGTTGACAGTGGCACCCCGTGAGCGTGACACTTGGGTCGTGTTTTGTAAAGGTACGCCACGGTGACGGTCGAAGCTGAACCCACCACGACGACTCATCTCGCGGACGGATTCTGCTTCGGCGAAGGGCCCCGCTGGTTCGAGGGCCTGTTGTGGTTCTCCGACATGCTCGGCGAGGCCGTGCACACAGTGAACCTGGCCGGCGTCACGACGACCCTGCCGCTACCCGGACATCGCCCGTCCGGCTTGGGTTTTCGGCCTGATGGCACGCTGCTCATCGTCTCCACCACAGCACGTCAGGTGCTGCGCTACGACGGTGACAGCGTGGAACTGCTGGCGGACCTGAGCGGACTGGTCCCGGCCGATCTCGGCGACCTGGTCGTCGACCGGGCCGGCCGCGCCTATGTCGGCGCACAGGCCCGGGGCAACGGCGTGATCGCGCGGGTCGGCCTCGACGGTTCCGTGCGGGTGGTCGCCGGGGATCTCGACTTCCCGAACGGCATGGCGATCACGCCCGACGGTGGGACGCTGATCGTCGCCGAATCCACCGGCCGGCGGCTGACCGCATTCACCATCGGTACCGACGGCGACCTGTCCGGTCGGCGGGTCTTCGCCGACCGACTCGACGGGCCGCCGGACGGCATAGCCATCGATTCCGAAGGCAGGGTATGGGCGGCCATGACCCTGGCGCACCAGTTCGAGCGCATCGCCGACGGTGGAACGGTCACCGACCGGGTCCACGTCGGCGAGCGGATGGCGATCGCGTGCGCCCTCGGCGGCCCGGAGGGTAAGACCCTGTTCCTGGTCACCACCCATGACGCCTACCCCGATCGGATGGTTGGCACGCAGCTGTCCACCATCGCGGCGCTGACGGTCAACGTGCCCGCCCCCGGCGACTTCGGCCACCACCACTGACGGGGCGAAATGTCTGACTGCTATTACGAATTGCTGGACAGCGGCGGGTCCAACGGCGAGCAGTTCCGCGCCACCGACTTGGTGCGGGGCACCTGGTCCGCCGACATCCAGCACGCGGCTCCGGTATCGGCGCTGCTGGTACGAGCCCTGGAGAACTGCGAACCCCGCGACGACACCCGGCTCAGCCGCGTCGCCATCGACCTGATGGGCGGTGTGCCGGCAGACGGTGACCTGTGGGTGCGGGCACAGATAGACCGCCCGGGCCGGCAGATCGAACTGGTCAGTGCCGAGATGCTGGCCCCCGGCCCAGACGGCGAAGCCAGAGTTGTTGCGCGGGCGACCGGTTGGCGCATGCTGCAAATCGACACCACGGCCATCGCGAAGGCGCCGGCGGCACCGCTGCCGCCGCTGGCGCAGGCCCGCAGCCGTGACATGGCGAAGGACTGGCAACCGAACTACGTGCACAGCATCGACTGGCGCTGGCTGACCGTGCCGCTGGCCGACGGCCCCGGCGAATCCTGGCTGCGCCCAACGGTCGACCTGGTCAAGGGCGAATCGATGAC
>JARLGS010000640.1 GCA_031292695.1 Mycobacterium sp.
CGAGCAGTTGGCCAAGGCCATGGACCGCAAGGTGTGGTTGCCCTCGGGAGGCACCCTGGTGATCGACCGCACCGAAGCGATGACCGTGGTCGACGTCAACACCGGTAAGTTCACCGGCTCCGGCGGCAACCTGGAGCAGACCGTCACCCGCAACAACCTGGAGTCGGCCGAGGAGATCGTCCGCCAGCTGCGGCTGCGGGACATCGGCGGCATCATCGTCATCGACTTCATCGACATGGTGCTCGAATCCAACCGGGACTTGGTGCTGCGCCGGCTGACCGAAGCGCTGGCCCGTGACCGGACCCGGCACCAGGTCTCCGAGGTGACGTCGCTGGGGCTGGTACAGCTGACTCGTAAGCGGCTGGGCACCGGTCTGGTCGAGGCGTTCTCCACCACCTGCACGCACTGCGCGGGCCGCGGCATCATGCTGCACGGCGACCCTGTCGACACCGCGTCAGCCAGCGGCCGCAAGGCCGACGCGCCCAGCGGCGGCGCTAATGGCGGCGGTGGCCGGCGCAGCAAGCGGGCCAAGAAGGCCGCCACGCGCACCGAGGAGCCGCAGGTGGTGAAGGTGCCGCCGCACCCGGTCGGCGAGCACCCGATGTTCAGGGCGATGGCGGCGGCGAACGGCAAGCACGAGGACGAATTCGACGATGAGCTGGACCACGCCGACGACGATGAGTCCCTCGTCGATGTCCTGCCGGTCGATGGCGATGCAGTCGAGTCGGCAGAGGACCTGGCCGAGCTGGACCTGGTCGACGACGACTTGGACGACGACGAGGCCGAAGACGTTGACGAGGACGACGTTGACGAGGACGACGTTGACGAGGACGACGTTGACGTTGACGAGGACGACACCGACGCCGGTGACGAGCTCGAAGTCGAACTCGACGAGGACTTCGAGGACGGCGACGACAGTGACGAGCTGGACATCGCCGACGAAGACATCGCCGACGAAGACATCGCCGACGAAGACGACGACGTCGAAGATGACGACGACGATGAGGACGACGAGGACGAGGCCCAGGCGGTGGCTGAACTGCCCGCCGAACCGGTCGTCAGCGTTGTTCGGCAACGGCGCCGTGCTGCGGCCCGGCCCGCAGGTCCGCCGGTCGGTGGTGCCGATGACTGATGTCGCGAGGGTCCACGCGGTTTGACCCTCGATTAACTGGTCACGTACCCTTGACCAGTTGTCGTCTGGCTGACACCGGCGACAGTAGGCGCCTCACGGCCCTGCACCCCAGACCCGCGCTCGCAGCCTCCGGGTGGCGCGCGCCCCGTAGTAGACGACACGAAGAACAGAGGAACACCAACGATGGCAGCCGATAACGCCACGTACGCAATCGTCAAGACCGGTGGCAAGCAGTACAAGGTTGCCGTCGGTGACGTGGTCAAGGTCGAGAAGCTCGACACCGAGCCGGGTTCGTCGGTTTCGCTGCCGGTGGCTCTCGTGGTCGAGGGCGCGAAGGTCACCACCAGTGCCGACGCGCTGGCCAAGGTTGCCGTCACCGGTGAGGTGCTCGAGCACACCAAGGGCCCGAAGATCCGCATCCACAAGTTCAAGAACAAGACCGGCTACCACAAGCGCCAGGGCCACCGTCAGCAGCTGACGGTCGTCAAGGTCACCGGCATCAAGTAAAGGGGAGCGAACGAAATGGCACATAAGAAGGGCGCTTCCAGCTCTCGTAACGGTCGCGATTCCAACGCCCAGCGACTGGGTGTCAAGCGTTTCGGCGGCCAAGAGGTCAAGGCTGGCGAGATCTTGGTCCGTCAGCGCGGCACCCACTTCCACCCTGGGGTGAATGTCGGCCGCGGTGGCGACGACACCCTGTTCGCCACGGCAGCCGGTTCGGTGCTGTTCGGCACCAAGCGTGGTCGCAAGACGGTCAACATCGTCCCGGCTGAGGCTTAACCTTTTCCCACGAGTGTGAAGCTGCCACGAGGTTTCGCCTCGTGGCAGCTTTTCTTTTGTTGAGGGAGAGGACGTCAGATGGCACCCCGGTTTATTGACCGTGTGGTGATCCACACCCGCGCCGGAAACGGCGGCAATGGCTGTGCATCGGTACACCGAGAGAAGTTCAAGCCGCTCGGTGGGCCTGATGGCGGTAACGGCGGTAACGGCGGCAGCGTCGTCCTGGTCGTCGACCCGCAGGTGCACACCTTGCTGGACTTCCACTTCCGTCCGCATGTCGACGCGCCGTCGGGTAAGCCCGGCGCCGGCAGCAACCGGGACGGCGCTGCCGGCACTGATCTCGAGGTGCGGGTACCCGACGGCACCGTGGTTCTCGACGAGCAGGGCCGGCTGCTGGCCGACCTGGTCGGCGCCGGCACCCGGTTCGAGGCTGCCGTCGGCGGCCGCGGCGGACTCGGCAACGCGGCACTGGCTTCGCGCGCCCGCAAGGCGCCCGGGTTCGCGCTGCTGGGGGAGAAGGGTCAGACTCGCGACCTCACGTTGGAGCTCAAGACCGTCGCCGACGTCGGACTCGTCGGGTTTCCCTCGGCCGGCAAATCCTCTCTGGTGTCAGCCATTTCGGCGGCCAAGCCCAAGATCGCGGACTATCCGTTCACCACTCTGGCGCCCAACCTGGGGGTGGTGTCGGCGGGTGAGCACACGTTCACCGTCGCCGACGTTCCCGGTCTGATCCCCGGTGCGTCCGAAGGCCGCGGGCTCGGACTGGATTTCCTGCGGCACATCGAACGCTGTGCGGTGCTGGTTCACGTGGTGGACTGCGCGACCCTCGAGCCGGGCCGCGACCCGATCTCAGATATCGAGGCGCTGGAAGCCGAACTCGCCGCGTATACCCCGACGCTGCAAGGGGATTCGACGCTGGGTGACTTGGCCGAGCGGCCCCGGGCGGTGCTGCTGAACAAGATCGACGTGCCCGACGCTCGCGAACTCGCCGAGTTCGTCAAGGAAGAGGTGGCAGCCAAGTACGGCTGGCCCGTCTACGAGATTTCCACGGTCAGCCGAGATGGATTGCGCCCGTTGACCTTTGCTCTGTGGGACATGGTCGCGGCCTACCGCGCCGCGCAGCCGGTGGTGGCACCGCGGCGGCCGATCATCCGGCCCATCGCGATCGACGAGAGCGGATTCACCGTCGAATCGGATGGCTCGGGCGGATTCATCGTGCGCGGGTCTCGCCCCGAACGCTGGATCGCTCAAACGGCTTTCGACAACGACGAGGCGGTCGGGTACCTCGGTGACCGACTGGCCCGACTGGGTGTCGAGGACGAGCTGTTGAAGCACGGGGCCCGGGCCGGATGCGCCGTCACCATCGGTGACGTCACCTTTGACTGGGAGCCCCAGACGCCCGCCGGTGTCGACATGCAGATGTCCGGCCGCGGCACCGACATCCGGCTGGAGCAGACCGACCGGGTGGGTGCCGCCGAACGCAAGGCGGCCCGCAAGGAACGTCGACGCTCGATCGGGGACGACGAGGACCCAGAGGACGGGGTGTGACCGTCAATTCCCCCTTGGTTTCCTCGCACCGGGAAGCCGTGCGCACGGCGCGCAGCGTCGTCGTCAAGATCGGCACCACCGCCCTCACGGCACCGAACGGCATGTTCGACGCCGGCCGGCTGGCCGCGCTGGCCGACGCCATCGAGAAGCGGATGAAAGCCGGTTCGGATGTCGTGATCGTGTCGTCCGGTGCGATCGCCGCCGGCATTGAGCCGCTGGGCCTGACCAAGCGCCCGACTGATCTGGCCACCAAGCAGGCCGCGGCCAGCGTCGGACAGGTGGCGCTGGTCAATGCGTGGAGTTCGGCGTTCGGCCGGTACGACCGGATCGTCGGGCAGGTGTTGCTGACCGCGCACGACATCGCGATGCGGGTGCAGCACAACAACGCCCAGCGCACGCTGGACCGGTTGCGGGCACTGCATGCGGTGGCGATCGTCAATGAGAACGACACGGTGGCCACCAACGAGATCCGGTTCGGCGACAACGACCGGTTGTCGGCGCTGGTTGCGCAGCTGGTCGGTGCCGATGCACTGATCCTGCTCAGCGACATCGACGGTTTGTACGACTCGGATCCCCGTAAGGGTGACGCGCACTTCATCCCGGAGGTCGCGGCCTCCGGGGACCTGGACGGCGTGTCGGCGACCGGTGGCAGCCGGCTGGGTACCGGCGGCATGGCGTCCAAGCTGTCGTCAGCCCTGCTCGCCGCCGATGCCGGGGTCCCGGTGCTGCTGGCCGCGGCTAGTGACGCCGCTGCTGCGTTGACCGACGCCTCGGTGGGCACGGTGTTCGCGGCGCGACCCGAACGCATGTCGGCGCGCCGGTTCTGGGTGCGCTATGCGGCCGAGACCACAGGCACGCTGGAGCTCGATGCCGGTGCGGTGCGCGCCGTTGTCCGGCAACGCAAGTCGTTGCTGCCCGCGGGAATCACTGCGGTTTCCGGCCGCTTCCACGGCGGAGACGTCGTCGAGCTGCACGGGCCGGACGGCACACCGGTGGCGCGCGGTGTAGTGGCGTATGACGACACCGAGCTTGCCGCCATGATCGGCCGGTCCACCCCCGAGCTGCCGGTGGAACTGCGCAGGCCGGCGGTTCATGCCGACGACCTCGTCGCAATTTGACGTCGGAATCAATTTAATTCGGCCTGAAATCAACGCGTTATTCAATGTCTGGCCAGCTACATCACACAGGCCCATAAATTTCGGGTTATGCTGCCCTTAACAACTCGCAGCAAACAGAATGAGGGGGCGATGGCGAGGCAATCCGTGCTGGCGGTCGGCGCTCATCCCGATGACATCGAGCTGGGCTGTGGCGGCGCGCTGGCAAAGCATGCAGCGGACGGTGACCGGGTCACCATGCTGGTCGTGACGCGAGGCGAAGAGGGGCCGGGGGATCCTGAGCAGCGGGTGCGTGAGCAGCTCCGGGCCGTAGAGGTGCTGGGTGTCCACGAGCTGCTGTGGGGCCAGGGCTTCGGTGACTGCCGGGTTTCGCTGCAGGAATTCGAACTTGTGCATCTGATCGAGGATGCGATCGAAAAGTCTTCGGCCACTGTCATTTACACCCATACCGCGAATGACAGCCATCAGGATCACCGGGTGGTTTCGCGGTGCACCCTGGGTGCGGCCCGGTGGGTGTCGTCGATCTTGACGTATGGCGGGCCGTCGGCCATCGGCTTCAACCCGACCGCGTATGTCGACATCTCAGACGCGCTGGACAAGAAGATCGAAGCGCTGATGTCGCACGTTTCGCAGGCCGAGGCCAGTGAAAAGGTCAGTGCCTCTTGGGTGCGCAGCTCCGCCGAGCACTACGGCTTCCTGTGCCGCCGCACTTTCGCCGAGGGATTCGAGCCGGCCCGCCTGGTCGTCGACTTCTGACGCGGTGCCGACATTCCTTGTGGTCGGTGCCGGTCCGACCGGAATTGGCGCCGCGGTTCGCCTGAGTGAACTCGGCATCGACCACCTGGTGCTGGATTCCGGCGATCGGGTCGGGGGCATGGCGGCGTCGGTTCGCGATGCACAGGGTTTCACCTGGGATCTCGGTGGCCACGTCCTGCACAGCCATTTTGCCGAATTCGATCGGGTGGTCGCGGCCGCAGGCGTGGCGATGAATGAGGTCACCCGGAACGGCTGGGTGTGGCTGGACGGCAGCGGACCGCAGAGCCTGGTCCCCACGCCCATCCAACAGCAACTTGCCGAGCTACCCACCGATCTTTGCCCCGATGCGCCGCTGCACAACCTGGCGGACTATTACCGGAACAATTTCGGCGGCAAACTTTATGACGAGTTTTTCGGCCCGTACAACTACAAGATGTGGACGGTTCCGCTCGAGGACATCGACCACGAATGGACATCGCTGCGCAGCGGCAGTGCCGCGCCGAACGTGCCGCGCCTGGGGTTGGCCGGCTCCGCTACCGGGCCCGCGGGCAGTTTTCCGTACCCGATCGGCGGCACCGGGGCGCTGTGGCAGGCCGTGTACGACCGGGTGCTGGCTCCCGAAAAGATTCGGCTCAACACCCGCGTGGTCGATATCGATGTGGTGCGGCGGATGGCCATGCTGGACGACGGGTCGAGCGTTCAGTACGAACATTGCGTCAGCTCGGCGCCATTGACCACAGCGTGGGACTGGCTGCGGCGATCCACCGACACTGCCGACGCCGGCACGGCGGAGGCGCGAAAGAGCCTGCGCGCCAGCCGCATCTACGCCGTTGGACTCGGATACCAGGGGCCACCGCCGCCCGCTCTGGCCGACAAGACCTGGCTGTATTGCCCCGACCTGAGCGTGCCCTGGTACCGCGCCACGATGCTGCACAACTACGACCCCGGCAACGCCGGCCCCGGCCGCTGGAACGTGTTGTGCGAGGTGCCGCTGTTGCCCGGGCAGCCATTGACCGCCGGCGACGCGGTCCGGCGCACCGAGGAATCACTGCGGGCGCTGGGCGCCGAGTCCCAGCGGGTGGTCAGTCGGTTCGTGCAGCACGTGGGCATGGGCTATCCGGTGCCGACGCTGGGCCGCGACGACATCGTGCGGGTGGTCGACGAGCGGCTGCGGGCGCACGGCTTCTACAGCCGGGGCCGGTTCGGCGGCTGGCGTTACGAATCGTCCAACCAGGACTACGGTTACCTGCAGGGCAGGCAAGCGGTGGACCACGCGTTGCTGGGTACGCCCGAGGACGTCTACTGGCATCCGGAGAGGTTCTGAGCCGGCAGCACGCGTGGTTCGTCCAGGGCCGGCAGTACGGTCAGTTCGGACGCCAGCATCACCAATATTTCTGAGCAGCCGCTGTCGATCTTTACGGTGGCCGATGCGTCTCCGCGGGTGGCTCCGCGATTGATGATGGCGATGTGCTTGCCGGCGGCGGCCGCATGCCGGACGAAGCGGTAGCCGGAGTACACCGTCAGTGACGAACCCGCGACCAGCAGTGCATCCGCCGCATCGACGAGTGAATACGCTCGCTGAACACGACCTTTCGGCACACTGTCACCGAAATACACGATGTCCGGTTTGAGGATTCCGCTGCAGCGCGGGCAGTCCAGGTAGCGGAATGCGGCGGTGTCCTCGACTGTCGCATCGGCGTCCGGCGCCACCGCGATGCTGCCCACTTCGGTGGCGCGTTCGGTGAAACCGGGATTGAGCCGTTCCAACTCGGCGGCCAGCGCGGCCCGGGTCATCGTGTGCCCGCAGCTCAGGCAGACCACCTGGGCATAGCTGCCGTGCAGGTTCACCACGGTCCGCGATCCGGCCTTGGTGTGCAGGAGGTCCACGTTCTGGGTGATCACCCCGGTCACGAGGCCCGCCCGCTCCAGCGCGGCCACCGCTCGGTGCCCGGCGTTGGGCCGGCGTGCGGCCATGTGCCGCCAGCCGACGTGGTTGCGGGCCCAGTACCGCTGCCGGAAGGCCGGGCCCGACAGGAATTGCTGGATGGTCATCGGGTTGCTCGGTGGCGAGTCCGGTCCGCGATAGTCCGGGATGCCGGAATCGGTGGAGATGCCGGCTCCGGTGAGCACGGCGATGCGCCGATCGGCCAGCAGATTGACCAGTTCGGGGGCCTGCACACCGTCGAGGGTAGGCCGTCTGCCGTGGTGCGGGACTCCCGTGGTGCGACAATTGTGGCGTGGACCGCTGCGACAATCCGGATGTGGACTTCTACTCCGCCTATCGGCACGGATTCGTCCGGGTGGCCGCGTGCACGCACCACACCACGCTGGCCGACCCGGCCACCAATGCCGCGTCGGTGCTCGGCCTCGCCCGCACCTGCCATGACGACGCCGTGGCCCTGGCGGTGTTTCCGGAGCTGACGCTGTCCGGTTACTCGATCGAGGACATCCTGCTGTCCGACACGCTGCTGGAGGCGGTGACCGAGGCGCTGGCCACGATCGTCGAGGCATCGGTTGATCTGCTGCCGGTCCTGGTGGTCGGTGCGCCCCTGCGGCATCGGCACCGGATCTACAACACCGCCGTGGTGATTCACCGCGGCGCGGTGCTCGGGGTGGTGCCCAAGTCGTACCTGCCGACCTACCGCGAGTTCTACGAGCAGCGCCAGGTCGCGGCTGCGGACGTGAGGAGCAATCAGCGCACCGCGGACGACGTCGACGGGACCATCCGGCTGGGTGGGGTGGATGTGCCGTTCGGTTCTGACCTGTTGTTCGCCGCCACCGATCTGCCGAATTTCGTGC
>JARLGS010000641.1 GCA_031292695.1 Mycobacterium sp.
CAGATCCGGTTCGGATCCGCCGTGGAAAAGGTCTCGACCGCCGACTGGATGGCATTGGTGTGCACATGCCGCAGCGGCTCATCGGGCTTGAACTGGCTGAAGTCGATCCCGGTCCAGCCCGAGATCAGCGCCATGGCACCCTCGTAGCTGACATAGGATTTGTATTCCTCGAACTTGGCCTTGGCCTTGGCATCGGTCTCGCCAAGGATCACGGTCTGCAGGTTGAAGATCAGGATGCTCTTCGGGTCCCGACCGGCCTCGGCCGCGCGCCGGCGGATATCGGCCACGACCTTTTTCAGCAGGACCTTGGACGGTGCGGCGACGAACACGCACTCGGCATGCTCGGCGGCGAACTGCTTGCCACGGCTGGACGCGCCGGCCTGATAGAGCACCGGCGTGCGTTGCGGCGAGGGTTCGCACAGGTGGATACCCGGCACCTGGAAGTGTTTGCCGACATGCTCGATCTCGTGGATCTTGCTCGGGTCGCTGAACACCTTGCGCGCCCGGTCGCGCAAGATCGCGCCGTCTTCCCAGCTGCCTTCCCAGAGCTTGTAGCAGACCTCCAGGTACTCCTCGGCATAGTCGTAGCGCGCGTCATGTTCGGTCTGGGCGCGCTGACCAAGGTTCTTCGCACCGCTCTCCAGGTACGAAGTGACGATGTTCCAACCGGCGCGGCCCCTGGTCAGGTGGTCGAGGGTGGAAAGGCGCCGGGCAAAGGGATACGGGTGCTCGAAAGACAGCGAGGCGGTGAGGCCGAAGCCCAGGTGCTCGGTCACCAGCGCCATCGGCGGGATCAATTGCAACGGATCGTTCACCGGCACCTGGGCCGCCTGGCGGATCGCCGCGTCGCCGTTGCCGTTGTAGACGTCATAAATACCCAGCACATCGGCGATAAACAGGCCGTCGAACTTGCCCCGTTCGAGGATCTTCGCCAGGTCGGTCCAGTATTCCAGGTCCTTGTACTGCCAGGAGCGGTCCCGTGGATGGGCCCACAGCCCGGGCGACTGGTGGCCGACGCAGTTCATGTCGAACGCATTGAGGCGGATTTCACGGGACATCGACAGCACTCCTGGCACTCGGCGGAACCACGCCGTTGAGGCGCAAGTCACCGATCAATCGGTATTTGAGATGCAACGGGTCCTGCAGCGGATCATGGCTGGGCGACCACTCGGGACGCAGCCCGGTCAGTTCCAGTTCGACCTGGCCGACCTGCGCCAGGGCTTCGGCGATGGCAATGCTGGCTTCAGCGACGGCGATGGTCTTTTCGGCTTCGTCCTGGGCCCCGGCGGCAATCCGTTCGGCGCGCTCCAGCAGGGCCGCGGCGACATCGATGCGAATCTGCAGGTCGCCGAACTTGCCGACGACCTGGTGATCGGCGACCAGTTGCGCATGGCCGCGCACCGCGCCCAGGGTCCGTTGCAGGGATTGGCGGGCGTTGTCCAGGTCACTCGCCACCCGTGCCAGGGCGGGCTGGTGGCTGGCGGGATGAGTCAATGCGTTCATCGTGGGCTCCTAGTTCCAGGCATGTCGGGCCGGCTTGACGCCGTTGAGCAGGTAGTTGCCGATCAGGTGGTATTTCCAGCGCGCCGGGTCATGCAGGGTATGGGTGCGGGCGTTGCG
>JARLGS010000642.1 GCA_031292695.1 Mycobacterium sp.
TGCTCGACGACGACCCCGACCTGCAGCCCCGCGACATTCTGGTGATGTGCCCGGACATCGACACCTATGCGCCGCTGATCACCGCGGCGTTCGGCGCGGGGGAGCCCGCCGACCACAATCACCCCGCCCAGGGCCTTCGGGTCCGGTTGGCCGACCGCGCGCTGACCCAGACCAACCCGCTGCTGGGTGCACTGTCCGAACTGCTGGGCCTCGCCGACGGCCGCGCCACCGCCAGCGCGGTGCTGAGCCTGGCGCACAGCAAACCGGTGCGCCGCCGATTCTCCTTCAGTGACGACGACCTGGTGATCATCACCGAATGGGTTGCCGCAGCGGGCATCCGGTGGGGTTTCGACGCCGCCCACCGCGCCCCGTACCAACTGACGCAGTACCCGCAGAACACCTGGCAGTTCGGCGTGGACCGGCTGCTCACCGGAGCCGCGATGTCCGACGATTCGGAGGCCTGGCTCGACACCGCGTTACCACTCGACGACGTCGACTCGGGCCGCGTCGAACTGACCGGCCGGTTGGCTGAATACGTCGCGCGGTTGCGCACCGTCGTCGACCGGCTCACCGGCACCGCGCCATTGCACGAGTGGGTCGAGGTGCTGCGCGACGGCATCGACCTGCTCACCCGGGTCGGTCCCGACGAGTTGTGGCAACAGACCCAACTGGACCGCGAACTGGCAAAAGTGCTGGCCCACACAGGTTCCCGGTCCGGTACCGCGATGCGGCTGACCGACATCCGGGCGCTGCTCGGCCGGCAACTGGCCGGCCGTCCGACCCGCGCCAACTTCCGGACCGGCACCCTGACCGTGTGCACCATGGTGCCGATGCGCTCGGTTCCGCATCGGGTGGTGTGCCTGGTCGGACTCGACGACGGCGTGTTCCCGCGCACCAACATCGCCGACGGCGACGACGTGCTGGCCCGGCATCCGCTGACCGGCGAACGCGACATCCGTTCCGAGGACCGGCAATTGCTGCTCGATGCCGTCAACTCGGCAACCGACACACTGGTGATCACCTACACCGGCACCGACGAACACAGCGGTGAGCACCGTCCGCCCGCAGTGCCGGTGCAAGAACTGCTCGACGCCGTGGACCGGACGACTCCGGAACCGGTCCGGAACCGGATAGTCGTCGACCACCCGCTGCAGCCCTTCGACGTCCGCACCGTCGCACCCGACGGACTGGTGCCACATCAGTCGTTCACCTACGACCCAGCGGCGCTGCGCGGGGCCCGCGCCATCCTCGGCGAGCGCGTACCGAAACGCCGGCTCATCGACGGACCACTCGACGAACTGCCTTGTACTGACGTCGAATTGACCGACCTGCTGGACTATTTCAAGAACCCGGTCCGGGGCTTCTTCCGGGCCCTGGACTACACCCTGCCGTGGGATGCCGACGAGCCGTCCGATGCCATGCCCGTCGCGATCGACAGCCTCGCCCGCTGGGCGGTCGGTGATCGCATGCTCGGAGACCTGATGGCCGGCCGCGCCGCGGATTTCGTCATCGGAGCCGAATGGCGGCGCGGCACCCTGCCCCCGGGCCGGCTGGGCTGGCGGCAGGCCCGCGAGATCAGCAATGAGGCAACCGAACTCGCCGCTGCCGCACGGGCGCTGCAACAGGACCGGGAAGTCGGCGCCATCGACATCAATGTCGACCTGGGCGGCGAATCGGGCCGCAGGCTCACCGGCACCATCACCCCGCTGTGGCAGAACCGGACGGTGTCGGTCACCTACTCCAAGCTGTCGGCCAGGCACCGGTTACAGGCCTGGATCACCCTGGTGGCGTTGGCGTCCGGGGCGCCAGAGGGTGAGTGGCAGGCGTACTGCATCGGCCGCGGCGGCCCGCGCAACACCGTGCAGACGCTGGGTTACCACCCACCCGAGCAACCACTTTCGGTGTTGCACGAGCTGGTCGCCATCTACGACGCGGGCCGGCGCGAGCCGTTGCCGCTGCCACTGAAGACCTCACTGGAATGGGCGCGGGCCCGGCAATACGCCGACGACGCACCCGAGAAGGGCGCTGAGCGCGAATGGCGCTGGGAGAGCGACGCCGCTGAACACGCCGAGGTCTGGGGCCCGGCCGCGCCGCTGACTGCACTGCTGGATCCGCCCCGGCCCGACGAGGTCGCTGTCCGCGGCGAAACCACCCGCCTGGGGAGCTACGCGACCCGGTTGTGGCTACCGCTGCTCGACGCCGAACGGCGGTGCTGATGGACGCCTTCGATCTACTCGGCCCGCTGCCGGCGCCGGCCACCACCACGGTGCTGGAAGCCAGCGCCGGCACCGGCAAGACGTACGCGCTGGCCGGGCTGGTCACCCGCTACGTCGCCGAGGGCACGGCCACCCTGGACCAGATGCTGCTCATTACGTTCAGCCGGGCGGCGACCCGCGAATTGCGCGAGCGGGTGCGCGCCCAGCTGGTGAACACCGTTGCCGCTCTTGATGACCCACCGGATGATGTCGATGACTTGATTCGCCATCTGACCGCCGTAGCACCCGACGAGTTGACCCGGCGCCGCGACCGGCTGCGCGATGCCCTGTCGGATTTCGACGCCGCCACCATCGCCACCACGCACGAGTTCTGCGGACTGGTGCTCCGTTCCCTCGGCATCGCCGGCGATACCGATTCGGGCGCCCAACTGGTGGAGAGCCTCGACGACCTGGTCACCGAGATCGTCTCGGATCTCTACCTGACGACGTATGGCGCGCAGCGCGATGAACCCGCGTTGAGTTACGCCGACGCACTGGAGCTGGCCAGGCGGGTCGTCGGCGACCCGGGCGCACAACTACGCCCGTTGACCACCGAGCCCGACAGCGTTGCAGCGCAACGCCTGTCGTTCGCCACCGCAGTGCTCGACGAACTCGAACGACGCAAGCGCCGGCTCGGCGTGCTGAGCTTCGACGACCTGCTGAGCCGGCTGGCGGCCGCGCTGCGTGAGCCCGACGCACCGGCGCGCGACCGGATGCGCCGACGCTGGCCGATCGTGATGGTCGACGAATTCCAGGACACCGACCCCGTGCAATGGCAGGTGATCTCGCGGGCGTTCGTCGGGCACAGCGCGGTGATCCTGATCGGTGACCCGAAGCAGGCCATCTACGCGTTCCGCGGTGGCGACATCGTCACCTATCTCGATGCGGCCCGCAGCGCCGACCGGCGCCTCACCCTCGCCGACAACTGGCGCAGCGACAAGGTTTTGGTGGATGCCCTGCAGACCGTCCTGCAGGGCGCGGCGCTGGGCGACGAGGACATCGTCGTCCATCCGATCGAGGCGCGCAGCCACGACCACCGGCTCACCGGTGCGCCTCGCAACGATCCGTTCCGGCTGCGGGTGGTGCCGCGCACCGAGTTCGGCACGCCCCAGCGCAAGACCATTCCGATCACCGCGCTGCGGCCCCACATTGCCAAGGATCTGGCCGCGGACATCTCGGTACTGTTGGCCAGCGGCGCCAAGTTCAAGGACCGGCTGCTGACCGCCGGGGATATCGCAGTGATCGTCGACGGAGCGCGGGACGCCGAGCCCTGCCGGGATGCCTTGCTGGACTTGGGTATTTCGGTGGTCTACTCGGGGGACACCGATGTGTTCGCCTCGGCCGCGGCCGCCGAATGGCTGCGGCTGCTCGATGCTTTCGACACCCCCAATCGCGGCGGTGTGGTGCGGGCCGCCGCGGCCACGATGTTTTTCGGTTATCGCGCCGCCGACCTGGCCGCCGGCGGCGACGAGTTGACCGACCGGATCACCACCACCATTCGGCAGTGGGCCGGGCTGGCCCGGGACCGGGGCATTGCGGCGGTGTTCGAGGCCGCTCAGGCACAGGGGGTGGCTGGGCGGGACGGGCTCGGCATGTCCGAACGAGTTTTGCGACACCGGGGCGGTGAGCGGCACATGACCGACCTGGCCCACGTCGGCCAGCTGCTGCACGAGACCGCGCACCGCGAGCGGTATCACCTTCCGGCGCTGCGGGATTGGCTACGCCGCCAGCTGCAGGACCGCAGCGGCCCGGCGGAGCGCAACCGCCGGCTGGACAGCGATGCGGCCGCGGTACAGATCATGACGGTGTGGCGCAGCAAGGGGCTGCAGTTCCCGGTGGTGTACCTGCCGTTCGGGTTCAACCGGAATGTCCAGACCGACACGGTGCTGCGGTTCCACGATGCCGATGGCACTCGCTGCCTACATGTCGGCGGTGATGGCGCCACTGACCGGGACGAGGTGGAGCAGGCCGGTCTGGCCGAGACCGCCGGAGACAACGTCCGACTCACCTACGTCGCATTGACCCGCGCGCAGTCGCAGGTGGTGGCGTGGTGGGCGCCCTCGTGGGACGAGCGCAACGGTGGGCTGTCCCGGCTGCTGCGGGGCCGCCGGGCCGGTGCCACTGCCGTGCCGAATGTGCTTGCGCCGAGCACGATTTCCGACGACGACGCCATGGCCTGTTTCACTGTGTGGGAGCAGGCCGGCGGTCCGGTGATCGAAACGGCGGAGCCCGTGCCCCCGGTAATCCCTGCCGCGCAGACGCCCCGTTGGGACCTGGACGTTCGGCACTTTCACCGCCGCATCGACAACCACTGGCGGCGCACGTCCTACTCGGCGCTGGTCCGCGTCGCCGACGGTGACCGGCACGCGGTCAGCAGCGAGCCCGAATCCCCGCTGCGGGACGACGAGGCAGCCGCTGTCATCACCTCCGACGGGCCGCCGGGCCTGCTGGCCGGCGATCTGCCGTCGCCGATGTCGGAGCTGCCGGCCGGGGCCGCGTTCGGTTCATTGGTGCACGCCGTGCTCGAGCGTGCCGACCCGCTGGCCGCCGACCTCACCGCCGAGTTGGCGGCCCGGATCAGCGAGCAGGCCGGGCTGTGGGACGTCGAGGTACCCTCCCATGAGTTGGCTACAGCATTGGTGCCGATGCACGACACCCCGTTGGGCCCGTTGGCGCCCGGTCTGACTCTGCGCCAGGTCGGGCTCAAGGATCGGCTGCGGGAGTTGGACTTTGAAATGCCGCTCGGCGGCGGCCAATATCGGCCCGGCCTCGCACCGGACATCCGGCTCGGAGAGGTCGGTGATCTGGTGGCCGAACTGCTGCCGACGTCCGATCCGCTGTTCGCCTACGGCGCCCGGCTGCAGTCCGAACCGTTGGGCAGTCAGCGGCTGCACGGCTATCTGTCCGGCTCGATCGATGCCGTACTGCGCGTGCCGGGCCGGTGGGGCCACCGCTACGTGGTGGTGGACTACAAGACGAACCGGCTGGGCGAGTACGGCGTGCCGAATACCGCAGCGGACTACACCGCGCCCCGCCTGGCCGACGCCATGATGCATTCCGACTATCCGCTGCAGGCGTTGTTGTATTCGGTTGTGCTGCATCGATTCCTGCGCTGGCGACTGCCCGATTACGTGCCCGATCGGCACCTGGGCGGGGTGGCCTACCTGTTCGTGCGGGGTATGTGCGGACCGGCGACCCCGGTGTTGGACGGTGACCCGTGCGGGGTGTTCAGCTGGATACCCCCGGTCGGGTTGGTCAGCCGGCTGTCGGATCTGCTGGATCACGGAGCCGAGTCATGACCGGTCAGCTGACGCCAGACCCGACGCTGAACCCCGCGCCAGACCCGATGGACTGGCGGCAGACGCCTGCCGCCACCGGCCTGCTGGCCACCTTCAACGCCGCCGGGGTGCTCAACGCCGCTGATGTCCATGTGGCGGAACGGTGTTGCGCACTCGCCGGCGAAGGTAGCGAGGTGGTCGCGCTGGCCGTTGCGCTGACCGTACGGGCGCTACGGGAGGGCTCGGTGTGCGTCGACCTCACCTCGGTCGCCGGTGCCATCGGCGGTGACCTGCCCTGGCCTGCGCCCGACGAACTCCGGTCGGCGGTGAGCGCCAGCGCCCTGCTGGGCACAGCCATCCGGCTGGAGCAGGGCCGGCTGCTGTACCTGGACCGCTATTGGCGCGAGGAACAGCAGGTGTGCACCGACCTGCTGGCGCTGTCGACGGGAGCGTCTGGGTTCGTCACCGACTCTGAA
>JARLGS010000643.1 GCA_031292695.1 Mycobacterium sp.
AGGAAAGTCGGTGCGGTTTCAGACCGAGCGGAGGACTGACCCAGCGGCGGAACAAACACGTCGAGACCGCCCGTCGCTGTTGCGCCGTCGGCCGTCGCGTGGATGGTGATAGCTTCGAGGACGCTGCCAGCAGCGGCGGCGGTGCTGTCGAGGAAAGTCAGCTGCGCCAGGTCGGCGTCGATCTGTGCCGCGGTGCCGGTCAGGGTCAGAGTGGTGGAACCGGCACCGCTGACCGATGCGCCTGGCTGGATGAATTGTAGTCCCAGCAAGGCAGTGGCGTCGCTCAGCACGATCGTCATCTGCGTATCGATCGGCAGCCCTGTCGCATTGGCGACACTCAGTCCATCGATCGGCGTCAGCACGCCCACATTCGCCGAGGCACCGGGAATCGTCAGCACCGGGGGCGCCGGCGGGGTCAGCGTGACCGGCACGCTCTGTGTCGTACTGGTGCCGGTACCCGACGGTGTCGCCAGCTGGATCGTGTCCGTCGAACCGTTCGGCGGCGCCGTATAGGTCAGGGTGTTGAGCGCGGTATTCAGCTCGCTGATCGTTCCGGTCAGGCTCAGGGTACCGGTGTTGTCGCCGGTGGCCGTCACGCCGGTGGTCTGCGATGTCGCTAGCGTGCCGTTGTGGCTGGTGATGGTGATGGTGGTGACCAGGTTCGCTGGTGCATTGGACGGCGCGGTGACACTGACACCGGTAACCGGCTGCGGCACCCCGTTCGCAGAGGACAACGAAGTGGGTGCGTTAAAGGTCAGCGGCCCGCTGACACCAACCGCGAGCGTTCCAGTCGCACTCAGCCCGCGCCCATCGTCCACCACGACGGCAATCGTATCGCTGGTCGTACCGTTGAACGTCAGGCTCGCCAGTTCAGCGTTTACGTCCGACAGGTCGCCGGTCAGCGTCAGGTGCGTACTGCCGGCGCCGGCGATGGTTCCGGTTCCCGATTGAGTAGCCGACAGCTTGCCGGCACTGTCGGACAGCACGACATGCAGCGTCTCACCGGATGCGATCGCATCGGCGTCGCTGACGCTGATACCGCTCAGCGGTTCGGCACTGCCAGGCCCCTCGAACGCTGACGGTGGCAGCGACAATTCAGGCGGATGGTTGATTGATACCGCAATGATCGTATTGGCGGTCTGCAGTGCTGCATCCGTGGCCGTAACGACCAGGGAGTCGGTCAAAGCCGAACCTTGCGGGGTCTCGGTCAGGCTTGCCAGCTCCTGATTGACGTCCGCGACACTGCCGGTCAGCGTCAGGCTGGTACTGCCCTCGCCGCTAACCGTTGCGCTACCGGCCTGGGTGACCGCGAGCAAGCCGCTGGTGTCGGCAACCTCGACATTGATCGTGCCCGGCTGGCTGGCAGTGATGTTGATCCCGTGGATCGCGGTCACGCTGCCAAGGTTCAGCAGCTCCGATCCCGGCGCGGCTATGGTTGGGGGATGATAGGGCGTGCTGGTGATGCGCACCGAGACGGTGCCGGCCGCATCGTCGTAGACCGGGGTCAGGTACAGGCCGCCGCCAATCAACTCGCTGCCGGCGCCGGGTTCGAGCGTGCCGTTCACCACCAGTGCGCCGAACGA
>JARLGS010000644.1 GCA_031292695.1 Mycobacterium sp.
AACAGGGTCGACAGGTTGATGGTGAAGCCGAGTGCGGCCATCGCCGCGAAGGCGCCGATGATGGTGACCGGCACCGTGGTCGCGGGCACCAGCATCGCGCGCCAGTCCTGCAGGAACACCAGGATGACCACCAGCACCAGGAACCCCGCCTCGATCAGCGTCTTGTAGACCTCGTCGATCGAGGCGGAGACGAACGTCGTGGTGTCGAACGGAACGTCGTATTGCAGCCCCTGCGGAAACCCGCGGGACAGTTCCGCCATCTTCTTCTTCACTTCGCCGGCGACGTCGAGCGCGTTGGCGCCCGGCGACTGGAACACGCCGATGCCGGTGGCCGGAAGATTGTCGACCGAGAAGGTCTGGCTGTAGGTCTGCGCCCCCAGTTCGACCCGGCCGACGTCGCGCAGCCGCGTCACGTCGCCGGCGTTGCCGGTCTTGACCACCACGTCGGCGAACTGCTCGGGATCGGCGAACCGGCCGTTGACGTTGATCGTGTACTGGAACGCCTGGCCGGGCGGCGTCGGCGGCGCACCGATCTGGCCGGCGGTGACCTGCTGGCTCTGCTGCTGCAGCGACGCGATCACGTCCTGCGGCATCAACCCGCGGGCCTGCAGCTTGTCGGGATCGAGCCATACCCGCATCGAATACTGGCCGGCGCCGAACACCGTGACGTTGCCGACGCCGGGCAGCCGCGCCAGTTCGTCCCTGATGTTGATGGTGGCGTAGTTGCTCAGATAGAGGCTGTCGTAGCGCGAATCCGGCGAGGTCAGGGTCACGAACAGCAGGATCGAGGTGGAGCGCTTCTGCACCGTCACGCCCTGGTTCTGCACCGCCTGCGGCAACTGGGCGAGTGCGCTCGACACCCGGTTCTGCACCAGCACCTGCGCGAAGTTGAGGTCGGTGCCGACCTTGAACGTCACCGTCAGCGTGTAGCTGCCGTCGGCGCCGCTGTAGGACTGCATGTAGAGCATGTCCTCGACGCCGTTGACCTGCTGCTCGATCGGCAGCGCCACGGTGTCGATCACGATCTGGGCGCTGGCGCCGGGATAGCGCGTGGTGACCTGCACGGTCGGCGGCACCACGTCGGGATACTGCGCCACCGGCAGGCCGAACAGCGCCACCGCGCCGATCAGCACCATCAGGATCGCGATGACGTTGGCGAGAACCGGCCGCTCGATGAAGAATTTCGAGATCATGCGAAATCCTATTTCGCCGGCGGCGGCGACTGCTCGATGGTCCGCAGGTTCGGATCCACCTTCTGGCCGGGAATGGCGCGCAACAGGCCTGCGACCACCACGCGATCCTCGGGCGCAAGCCCGCTTTCGATCACCCGCAATTCGCCGTCGACCGCGCCGACCGCGACCTTGCGCTGCTCGACCACGTTGTCCTTGTTGACCACCAGCACGTAGCGGCCGCCCTGGTCGCTGCCGAGCGCGACGTCGGGGACCAGCAGGGCATTCGGCACGTCCTCGAGCGGGACGCGGACGCGGACGAAATAGCCCGGCAGCAGCACGCGGCCGGCGTTCGGCAGTTGGCCCCGCACCGCGAGCGTTCCGGTCGACTGGTTGACGGTGGGGGCGGCGTAATCGAGCTTGCCCTGGTGCGGATACCCGTCTTCGGTCTGCAATCCGACCTCGATGGGAAACTGCTGGAGATCGCTGGTGGCGATCCCGCGACGCCTGGCTTCGGCCCGGATCCGCAACACATCCTGTTCGTTGACGTTGAAATTGACGTAGATCGGGTCGAGCTCGACGATGGTGGCGAGCTGGGTCGGCGACGCCGCGCCGACCAGCTCGCCGACCGAGACCAGATGCGCGCTGACGATGCCGTCGAACGGCGCCACCACGTTGGTGTAGCCGTAATTGACCGCCGCGATCTTGGTGTTGGCCTGG
>JARLGS010000645.1 GCA_031292695.1 Mycobacterium sp.
CATCCTCGCCGACCTGAAGCAGGGCTTCGCCGCCGCCACAGAGGTAGGCGGTGCCGAGCGGACGGCGGTCCCGGTGTGACGATCATCGACGTGCCTGCTTCTGAAACGCCCGCGCTGCCCGTGCCCGCGGAGGGCGAGACCGGGGTGGTCAACATCGGCCCGCTGACGCTGGAGAGCGGCGTCGTGCTGCCGAACGTGTCCGTCGCGGTGCAGCGCTGGGGCGAGCTGGCCGTCGACCGCGACAACGTGGTGATGGTGCTGCATGCGCTGACCGGCGACTCGCACATCACCGGTCCGGCGGGCCCCGACCATCCGACCGGCGGGTGGTGGGACGGCGTGGCCGGTCCTGGCGGCCCGATCGACACCAACCGCTGGTGTGCGATCGCCACCAACGTGCTGGGCGGCTGCCGCGGAACGACCGGGCCGAGTTCACTGGCGCCCGACGGAAAGCCGTGGGGCTCACGGTTCCCCGCGATCACCGTGCGAGACCAGGTGAACGCCGACCTGGCCGCGCTCGCGGCGCTGGGCATCACCCGGGTCGCGGCGGTGGTGGGCGGCTCGATGGGCGGCGCGCGCGCCCTGGAATGGATTGTGGGACACCCCGATACGGTGCGTGCCGGGCTGGTGCTGGCAGTCGGCGCCCGCGCGACCGCCGACCAGATCGGTACCCAGTGCGCTCAGGTCGCGGCGATCAAGTCCGACCCGGACTGGGCCGGCGGCGATTACTACCTGACGGGCCGTACTCCGGACGCCGGAATCCAGATCGCCCGCCGCTTCGCACACCTGACGTACCGTGGCGAAAAGGAACTCGACGACCGGTTCCGTAACAGCGCGCAGAATCATGAAAACAGTTCTGCCGACGGCCTTTATGCGGTCGAGAGCTATCTGGAGTACCAGGGCCGCAAGCTGGCCGCCCGGTTCGACGCGGGTACCTATGTGGTGCTGACGGATGCGCTGAGCAGTCACGATGTCGGGCGCGGACGCGGCGGCGTGGCCGCGGCGCTCGGCGGCTGTCCGGTGCCGGTGATCGTCGGGGGGATCACCTCCGACCGGCTGTATCCCCTTCGGCTGCAAGAGGAATTGGCGTCTCTACTGCCCGGCTGTCCTGGACTCGAGGTCATCGAGTCCGACTATGGCCACGATGGATTCCTGGTCGAGTCCGACAAGGTGGGCTTGCTGATCCGTCAGACACTGGCCTTGGCATCCCAGTGACGGGCGAACGCTCACTGTCCTTCGGCGAGCAGGCTGCCGCCTACGAGCGGGGCCGACCGTCGTACCCGCCGGAGGCCATCGACTGGCTGTTGCCGGCTTCGGCCACGGACGTTCTGGACCTCGGTGCCGGTACTGGCAAGTTGACCGTCCGCCTCGCCGAACGCGGCCTCGCGGTCGTCGCGGTCGATCCCATCCCCGAGATGCTCGACGTCCTCAGCGGGTCGCTGCCTTCGGTGCCGGCCCTGCTGGGTACCGCCGAGGAAATCCCGTTGCCGGACAACAGCGTCGATGCGGTGCTGGTCGCACAGGCCTGGCATTGGTTCGATCCTGAGCGAGCGTCGGCCGAGGTGGCCAGGGTGCTGCGGCCGGGTGGCCGGCTGGGCCTGGTGTGGAACATCCGCGACGAGCGACTCGGCTGGGTCAAAGAGCTGGGCCGGATCATCGGCACCGAACACGACCCGTCCCATTCCACGCTGTCCGACGCGTTCACCGACATCGAGACCCACCGGGTGGAGTGGACGAGTTACCTTACGCCGCAAGCACTTCTGGACCTGGTCGCGTCCCGCAGTTACTGCATCACCTCACCCGCAGAGGTGCGCAGTCGGGTGTTGGAGCAGGTGCGCGAGCTGCTGGCCACCCACCCCGCGCTGGCCAGCAGCAATGGCCTCGCGCTGCCCTACGTCACCCACTGCGTCCGGGCCACCCTCGCCTCCTGAGTGATCTGTGCGCGTTTGGTCCCGCGGGGCGCGTGACCAAACGTGCACAGATCGCCCTAGAACCAGCGGCGCAGGGCGGCGGTCAGCCGGTCTGCGTCCTCGGCGGTGAAAGTGTCTGCGGCCCACGCGACATAGCCGTCCGGCCGGATCAGCAGTGCAGCGGGCCCGTCGGCCATCGACGCGGTGACCGTGTCGACCCGGCCATCCCACGGTGCGGCCGCTGCTGCCGCAGCGCCGCCTGCGAGGTCGAGCAGCACCGGACGGGCATGGCGCAGCAGCTCGGCCACCCGCCGCCCGTCGTCGAGCGTGAGATCGGGGATCAGCCGGCCGGACAATCGGTGATCGTCGCCGACGTCGTAACGGACGTCAGAGCCGGCCAGCAGGTTGCCCAGGTGTTCCACCACCGCAGGAATCTGCAGCAACTCGCCGAAAAGCATCCGCAGCGCCGCGATTTCGGGACCCGGTGACATCAGCGCAATCTGCGATTGAGACTGCATCATCACCCGCTCCCCCACCGGGAAACGCTCGGACTCGTAGGAATCCAACAGACCGGCGGGCGCCGTCCCCTTGACCTGTGCGGCCAGTTTCCACCCCAGGTTCACCACATCCGACATGCCGAGGTTGAGGCCGGGACCACCGAGTGGGGAATGCACGTGCGCGGCGTCGCCGACCAGCAGGATGCGCCCCACCCTGTAGCGGTCGGCTTGTCGCGAATTCTGCCCGTCGATACGCAGATTGGCCTTCGGCCCGTCCCAGCGCGGTTCTTCGATCGGGACGTCAACACCTAGGATTCGCTGCAGGCTGCCGCGCAGTTCGGCCACCGACATCGGTTCATCGGCAGCGCCGGGAGTCCGGCCGTATTCACGCCCATACTCGATGGTCCCGATCATCGGTCGGCGCGGGTCCATCATCATCACCATGACCACGCCGTTGTCGAGACGGTTGTGCCGAAACGGAATTCGGCCATACCCGGGAACCTCGAGGCCGTCGCGGAGTACCTGAATCTGCTCGGGCAGGTGCACGTGCGCCACCCGGCTGATGGTGTCCGCGGTGTGCCCGGGAAATCCGATGCCCGACTGCTTGCGCACCGTGCTGCGACCGCCGTCGGCGCCCACCAGGTAACCGGTGTCGAGTTGATACGCGCCGGCGGCCGTGCCGACGGTGAGCGTCACCCGGTCGTCGGTCTGGGTCAGGTCCATCAGCTCATGGCCCCAACGGATTTCGACGCCGAGTTCGACAGCGCGCCGTTCCAGGATCTGAACCATTCGGGGTTGCGGAATCCGCAGGTGGTACAAAGGCTTGTCAGCCAGACCCGCGAAGTTGAGGGGCAGTCCCGCGAACATCCACTCGTACGCCGGCTCGGGCGGATCAGGGTGACCGCCCAACTCCGGATACAGGCCCCGCATGTCGAGCTGCCGAATCACTTGCCCGACAAGGCCGTTGGCCTTGAGCTCGGCACTGCGGACCGGCAGCTTGTCGAGCACCGTAGATCGCACGCCGGCCAGCGCAAGTTCGCAGGCCAGCATCAGGCCGTTGGG
>JARLGS010000646.1 GCA_031292695.1 Mycobacterium sp.
GCCAGCAACTCCGGGGTGATGTCGACTCCGGTTACCCGGGCGCCGAGACACGGCGCGTGCAGCGCCGCTGTGCCAGTCCCACAGGCCAAATAGACCACTGCGGTGCCGGGATCGCTCGGTACCCCCGCGACGACCTCGGTCGCGATGGGGGCGAGGAATTCGGCAACGGCCTCGTACCGGCCGGCTGGCCACGACGTCATGCGGCCACCCTATGCGGCGTCACGGCCCGGCGGCCCGAGGTCGACCGCAGCACCGGGTGAATCGGTGAAAGCCGCTGCCGGGCCACGGGTGGGCGGTTACCGTGACTTCGACATGACCGAGAAGGACCAGCCGGCGCCCGGCTCGGAACGCGGCGTACTCAGTTACGAGATGACCGTCGCCGAGTGGCTGGGTACCGGCGCCATGCTCGCCGCACCGTATCTGCTGATCGGCCTGCTGTGGGCGGCCACTCACACCGGCGGTTTCGCTGCGCTGTACGGCCCCGATCGGGTGGTGGCGTTCCTCAGGGTCACGGTGTTCTGGCCGATGCTGCTGTTCACGGTTATGTGTCTGCCGTGACCGGAGGCTCGCCGGCGCGAAGCCTCGCGGACTGCCGGATCCGGATCACCCATCGGACCGCGCGCTGGGACGAGTACCCGGTGACAGTGGCCGATGCCGCCGACTTCTGGGGTGCTGCGGCGAGCGCCGCCAACGTCATCATGCAGCTGTCCAGGCCGGGCGTCGGGTATGGCGTGGTGGAGAGCACCACACTGCAGGTCACCGAAGACCAGTGGCCCCCGACCCGTGCCGAGTTCGACGACTACTGGACGACCGCGTGCGCACAGGTGTCCATGGACGACGCCGTCCGGGCCTATCTGACCGACCTGGTCAAGCTGCGGATGATCAATCCCGTTCTGGCACTGCCGTTTCGGCCGCTGCTCACGTTCCTGACCGGGGGCTTCCTGGCGCCGGTGTTCCGCGAGGCGATGGGGATGTCGTGGGGCGCGGGCCGACAGTTCTTGTTCGAAATGCTGTTCCTGCTGGTCGCTTTCGGCAACCGGTTCCTGCCGTTGTTCATCCGGCAGGCCGGCAGTTACCTGCTGTTGGCGTACGTCCGTAGACAGGTTCGCCGCGGCGGGGCGCTGACCTGATGCTGCGCCGGTTGCTCGGCCGCCGCATCAGTGTCGGGGCGATGATGGAATTCCTGCTGTTGCTGATGATTCCGTACCTGTTGGTGGGCCTGGTCTGGACCGTCCTGCATCCACATGCCGTGCAACAGGTTCAGACGCAATGGGACCGGGCATTTCCCGCGGTGGCGCCGCTCGCCGCGCTGGTCGAGGTGACTGTGGTCTGGCCGCCGATGGTCATGGGAGTCGAGATCTGCCCGACGACCGAGTGATCCCGCCGAATCACTCGGGTCGCCGGAGCCGGCCTTATGGGCCGGTGTAGCCGGGCGGGTTGGGGGTGTCCACCCACAGGTCGACACCGAGGTCGCCGCCCTGGGTGCAGTTGTACGCCGACAGATCGGTGACGCCGGAGGCGAGCAGCACGTCCTCGCACAGCAGGGACTGGCCGGTGTACTCGCGGGCCGGTTTGTTGAAGATCGCGTAGGCGGCGTCGGAGTACACCTCGGGCTTGCGGGCCCGGGACATCGCCTCGTCGCCGCCGAGCAGGTTCTGCACGGCGGCAGTGGCGACCAGGGTGCGCGGCCACAGGGTGTTCGAGGCGATCCCAGCTTCGCGCATCTCCTCGGCAATTCCCAACGCACACAACGTCATTCCATACTTCGCCATCATGTACGCGGTAGGCTTGAGCCATTCCGATTCCAGCCGCAGCGGCGGCGACAGGGTCAGGATGTGCGGGTTCTCCCGGCCCTTCATGTGCGGGATACAGGCTTGCGACACCGCATAGGTGCCGCGGATTTGGATGCCGTTCATCAGGTCGAAGCGCTTCATCGGCACCTCTTCGATCGAACCGAGGTTGATCGCCGAGGCGTTGTTGACGCAGAGGTCGATGCCGCCGAACTGCTCCACCGCCCGGGCCACCGCAGCGGTGACCGAGTCGGGGTCCCGCACGTCGCCGACGATCGGCAGCGCCTGGCCGCCCGCTTCCTCGATTTCCTTGGCGGCGGTGTAGACAGTGCCCTCGAGCTTGGGATGTGGCTCGGCGGTCTTGGCGAGCAGCGCGATATTGGCGCCGTCGGCTGCGACCTTCTTGGCGATGGCCAGGCCGATGCCGCGGCTGGCACCGGAGATGAACATGGTCTTCCCGGACAGAGTCATGCGCACACCCTATGTCGA
>JARLGS010000647.1 GCA_031292695.1 Mycobacterium sp.
ATCGGCGGGGCCGGTGGCGGTGGCGGCTGCTTCAGGAAAGCGGACAGCGGTGCCACCTGGTAGCCGGCCTGAATCTTCTTGACGTTGTCGATGTCCGTCGGCCCGAACAGCTGGGTGCGGTACAGCACGAACGCCAGATCGGTGGCGCTGCGGATCACCCGCTCGACGCCCGGAGGCGTCTCACCTTTCCAGTTCGGCCCGGCCAGAAGGTAATTGCCTGCGCCATTGCCCGTGGCACGGCTGCCGACGTAGGCGATGTTGTTGGTGTAACCGTCGACGAACTGCAGCGAGTAGTACCGGCCCGCCTCGATCGGCGGCACGCTGAGCACCAGCGGCTCGGTCCGCAGATCGGCGCCCAGGAACGAGTACGGAGTGTCCGCATTAGGCGTCTGGATCGCCTTGTCGTCCGGGGTGAAAACCCGTGCGACGTTGTGGATCTGATTCCAGGCACCCTTGTACTCCGGCCCCGACTTGTCGACGAAGTACGAGTACTGCACCCGGTAGTTGTCGACCATCGGAAACCCATACGTGTAAGCAGATTTCGCGATCGCGCGGACCTGATCCGGGGTCGGCGGCGAGGTCGATGACGGCGCCGAGGAGTTCTTGCCGTCACTGCACCCTGTGGTCAGCAGGAAAACCACGGCGCAGATGACGCCGACCCACCTGCTCATCGCTTGCCGAACTCCTCGGTGTGTGCGCTGGACGAGCGGCCCAAGGCGGCCACCTCGGCGTCCATCCGGGGCAGCAAGTCAGGCACGAATTTGGCCACCGGCACCTCACCGATGCGGGTGGACAACAGCGGCTTCAGCCAGCGCAGCGCGCCCACCCAGCCCGGGCAGAAGACCCGGCTCTTGCGTCCCTCGATGCCGGCCACGAAGGCTTCGCCACACTTGTCGATCGAGGTCGTCATGCTCAGCGGCCACGGCAGCTTGGTGAGCATTTCGGCGAAGGTCGCCAGGTCGGACTTGGTATCGCGCACCATCGCGGTGTCGATCCACGACATGTGCGCCGAGCCGACATCGACACCGCGGAAGCCGACTTCGAGACGCAGCGCATTGGCGAACTGCTCGACCGCGGCCTTGGACATGTTGTACGGCGCCAGCCCGGGCGCCGCGGCGTAGGCCGCCAGCGACGACACGATCAGCACGTAGCCGTGCCGTTCGATGACCGACGGCAAAGTGGCCCGCACGGTGTGGAACACCCCGAGCACGTTGATGTCCAGCAGTCGCTTGACGGCCTCCGGATCGACCTGCAGCACCGATCCGTAAGTGGCGATGCCGGCGTTGGCCATGACGACGTCGATCCCGCCGAAGCGTTCGATGGCGGCGTCGGCCGCAGCCTGCATGGCGGACAGTTCGCGGACATCGGCGACCACGGTCAGCACGTCATCGCCGAGCGCGGCCGCGGTGGCTTCCAGTGCCGCCGCATCGACGTCGGTCAGCACCAGCTTCGCGCCCTTGCGATGCAGCCTGCGGGCGACCTCAGCGCCAACCCCAGCGGCACCGCCGGTGATGAATACGACTTTCCCGTACACAGAACCCATGGCCGGAAACGTACCCCACCAAAATGTGACTAGAGGCTGACCCCGAGCAGCGCGTCGACGGTGTCGGCCACCAATCGCGGCGACGCCGGGTCGTGACCGCCGTACTCGAGCGCGTCGGTGCACCATCCGTCAAGAGCGGCAAGGACTTTGGGGGTGTTCAGATCGTCGGCGAGATACTCGCGCACCCGGGCGATCAGGTCGGTGGCATCGGGGCCGGCCGGCAGCGCCGTGGCAGCGCGCCAGCGCTGCAGCCGGGTCTGGGCCGTCTGCAGCACCTCGTCGCTCCAGAACCGGTCGGCGCGGTAGTGGCCGGCCAGCAGACCCAGCCGGACCGCCGCCGGGTCGACGCCGTCGGCCCGCAGCCTCGACACCAGCACCAGATTGCCGCGGCTCTTGCTCATCTTGTGGCCGTCCCAGCCGATCATCCCGGCGTGTACGTAGTGCCGTGCGAACCGCCGCTCCCCCGTCACCGATTCGGCGTGCGCGGCGGAGAACTCATGGTGCGGGAACGTCAGGTCGCTGCCACCGCCCTGGATGTCAAGGCCGGTGCCGACACGGGTCAGGGCGATCGCGGCGCACTCGATGTGCCAGCCCGGCCGGCCGGCACCGAACGGCGACGGCCAGCTCGGCTCACCGGGGCGCTGCACCCGCCACAGCAGGGCGTCGAGCTGGCTGGTCTTGCCGGCCCGGTCGGGGTCACCGCCGCGCTCGCCGAACAGCGCGAGCATGGTGTCACGGTCGTAGCCCGACTCGTAGCCGAACTGCGCGGTGGCGTCGGCCCGGAAGTAGACATCTGGGTACTGCGGATCGTCGACCACGTACGCCGCACCCGAGGCCAGCAGCTTCTCGACCAGTTCGACGACCTCGGCGATCGACTCGATGGCCCCGACGTAGTCGTGCGGCGGCAGCACCCGCAGCGCGCTCATGTCCTGGCGGAACAGTTCGGTTTCACGGTCGCCGAGTTCGCGCCAGTCGATGCCGTCGCGCTCGGCGCGTTCGAACAGTGGATCGTCGACATCGGTGACGTTCTGTACGTACTGGACGTCGTGGCCGCTGTCGAGCCAGATCCGGTGCACGAGGTCAAAGGTCAGGTAGGTGGCGGCGTGGCCCAGATGAGTGGCGTCGTACGGAGTGATGCCGCAGACGTACATGGTGGCCTTCGGACCCGCGGATACCGGACGCACCTGGCGGTCGGCAGTGTCGTAGAGCCGCAGCTCTGGTCCGCGGCCCGGCACGTTCGGGACGCTGGGCGCCAGCCACGATCTCATGACATCGACTTTAGGGTGTGCCCGTCGACACCCTATGTTGAGGCTGGTCGATCGCGAATGTGAGCACTTGCGAGAATCCGCGCCCGGTGTGACACCAGGTTGGCGCTCGCGGGTGGGTCAGGACACCTGTCGCACCGCGTCGAGCAAGGTGTCGGCGAACTCGGGGCGGCACATGACGAAGTCCGGCAGGTAAGGGTCCGGCCGGTTGTAGCGCAATGGCGAACCGTCCAGGCGCGACGCGAACAGACCAGCCGCCAGGACCACTCCGGCCGGGGCCGCCGAGTCCCATTCCCACTGCCCGCCGGCATGCACATAGGCGTCGACGTCGCCGCGCACCACCGCCATGGCCTTGGCGCCGGCCGAACCGATGCCGATGAGCTCCATGTCCAGCACGTCGCGCAGCCACCACAACACGGCGGGCGGCCGGTGGGTGCTGGTGGCGATGCGGATCGGGCCGGGCCGGCGCGCGGGCGGGCCGGTCACGGTGTCGGTGCGGTGCACCTCACCGACCGCGGGCAACGCGACTGCCGCGTCGGTGATGGCCCCGTCGGGCCCGGCTCCGCGCTGCCACAGTGCGATGTGAACGGCCCAGTCGGGCCGGCCGCGACCGAACTCCCGGGTGCCGTCGACCGGATCGACGATCCACACCCGGTCGGAGTGCAGCCGAACCAGGTCGTCGGTGGCCTCCTCGGACAGGATGGCGTCGTGGGGCCGTGCCGCTCGCAGCCGATCGAGAATCAGCGTGTTGGCGTGCTGGTCACCGGCCGCACCCAGCGTGTATGGATCGTGGAAGCCGAATCGGTCGCGCACCCCAAGCAGGAATTCACCGGCTTCATGCGCGACCTCGGCGGCCAGCGCCGCATCGCTCTGCTCCACGTCAATGAGTATCGCCGAGGCGGGAGCGCGGAGTGCATGCACCCACCCCAGCTCATGTCTCCGGAGATGCGCCGTCAATTAGTCATAATTACGTGCGCCGTCAATTAAATACCTCTAACATTCAAGCAACCGTTTAACCAACCGGCGCTACGGCGTGGCAAGAAGGAGCCGGACACATGAACGATGCTGCGACCACCGTCGAGACCGGCATGATCAAGCGCCGTCGGTCGCTGTTGGTGAAGACCTTCGGATTCGCCGGGATCGCCGCGGGCGTGACCCTCGGTGCATTCGGCGCGGCCAACACCCCCGCACCGACCGTTGTCCCCAACGCCTCAAACGGCCATGCCTCCCCCGCCGCTACCGTGTACTCGTCGCCGAGGGTCGGCGACATGAACATGGGTGCCACCGCAACCTTCACAACCCCCAGCGCGGCCGAAGCCACCTCGGTCGCGGTCCCGCCGGTCAAGGCCCCACACCGGTGACCGCCCCCGACTGACCACAGGTAACACACAGGGTTTCGGGGGATTGCCGGAACCTTTCGTATCGCCTTGCGATGCAGGCCATTTCGGTGTGATCCCCGACACGTCCGGACCACCCGCGCCCCCGCCGAATTCGGGAATGGTGCGTCGTCGTTCAAATGCAACTAACATTCAAGCAATTGTTTAACAGATGGCGCGACAGCGTCACGAGGAGGACCCGGATACATGACCGATGCTGCGACCACCAAGACCGGGACGACCAAGCGCCGTCGGTCGCTGTTGGTGAAGACCTTCGGATTCACCGGGATCGCCGCGGGCGTGGCCCTCGCCGCATTCGGCGCGGCCAACGCCCCCGCACCGACCGCACCCGACGCCTCATCCGGCCACGGCGCCAGCAATACCGTTTTCTCGTCGCCGGCCGTCGGCGACATGAACATGGGTGCCACCGCGACCTGGACACCGCCGAGCGAGGTCGAAGCCACCCCGGTTGCCGTCCCGCCCGTCAAGGCCGCGCCTTACCACGGGTGAGCACCCCGGCTGATCGTAGCTAGCACAAGGGCCCCGGGAGATTCCCGGGGCCCTTGTCCTACCTCGTGCGGATGTCGCCGCGGCGCAAACTCTACTTCGGCGTGGCACCCGGCGCCCGGACCACCATGGGCACCGCCGGGAAGTAGGACGCCATCTCCGACCGCGACCGGCGCAGCGCAGCGGTGCCGTATCCGCGGTGCCGGTGCTCGGGGTTGACCCAAATCCGGACGTTGACCTCGCCGCCGACCAGTTCGCCGAACACCATGCCGACCTTGTCACCGTTCTCCTCGGCGACGAACCACACCGCCTCCTCCGCGGACACGCGGGCGAGGGCGGCCTTGATCTCGTCATCGATGTCACCGGCGGCGCGGCCCGACCCGTCACCGGAAGCGCCGACGTCGGTCGTGCGAATGACGAAGATGTCGCGGTCGACGGCACCGGAGAACGGGCGCAGCACCAGGTTCTCCCCGAAGCTGGCCGGACGGTCCTTCACCGCGAAGGACAGCTGGGTGTTCAGGTCCTCGAGCTCATCGGCGATCTTGCGGCGGGCGTCCTTGGTCAGCAGATCGAACGACATCGCCATGACGTGCTCGCCGCCGACATGGGAGGTGCCCAGCAGTTTGGCAATCGCGTCGACGGCAGCAGCCTTGTTGTCGGCTTCGACGATGACGTCGAGCACCTCGTGCCGACGGTCGAGCGCCTTCTGCAGAGCATCGGTGATTTCGCGGCGGGCTGCGGCCCTGTCGTGGTCGGTCATGGCGTCGAGCCTAGAGCACTACCAACCAGTACGAAGGGCTAAGTCAATACCTGTTTGCAAGCTGCAATCAAAACGCCGGCCATGGGATGGGGCGGTGCCGGTCGGGTGTGGGCATCACCGGATTATCCAGCAGCTCAACAACTCTCGACTCGAGTGCGACGATCTCCCGGTGGGTCAGATGCGGCCCGAGGTCGGCCGTCAGACCGTCGTGCAATGAATCTCGCAACGTGGCAACCGCACCCAGCACTTCGTCGTCGATCGGTTTACCGGCCCAGCCCCACAACACGGTGCGCAGCTTGTCCTCGCTGTGCAGGCTCACCCCGTGGTCGACGCCGTACACCCGGCCGTCGGCGCCGGCCAGCACGTGCCCGCCCTTGCGATCGGCGTTGTTGATCAACACGTCGAACACCGCCAGCCGGCGCAGTCGGTCATCGTCGGCGTGCACCAGCACCACCTCGTCGCCTTTGTGGTCGTAGGCCCGCAGGATCGGCAGATAGCCGGGCGGAACCTGACCCGCCGGCACTAGGTCGACCAGCTCCAGGCCTGTGGCGGGCTCGGCCTCGCTGAGTGCGTCGCCGGGTTGGTCGACCCAGCGCTGCACCATGCCGATACCGGCCGGTCCGACACGAATGATGGTGTGCGGCACCAGGTTCCAGCCCAGCGCCGCAGACACCAAGTAAGCGGCCCGCTCGCGGCCGGCCAGTGTGCCGTCCGGGAAATCCCAGAGCGGAGCCTCCCCCGACACCGGCTTGTAGACGCAGTGCAGCTGCTGTCCGTCCAGCTCCGCCTCACACAGGAAGGTCGCATTGCTGGCCGACCGGATCCGGCCGAGCACGGTCAGCCCGCCCTGTTGCAGTACCTGTTCCAGATCAGGCCCGCTACTCGGCGGCGTCATCGCCGGCACCCAGCACACCACGTCGATACCCGTTGGTGCGCACGCAGATATGCCCGTCGGGGTCGAGCGGTTCATCGCACAGCGGGCACGGCGGCCGGCCGGCAGAGATGACCCGATTCGACCGGTTTGCGAAATCCCGGGCCGATTGCGGGCTGAGGAACACCCGCACCGCGTCGGGGCCTTCCTCGGCGTCGTCGAGCACCACCGATGCGTCGAACTCCGAATCGGTGACCGCCAGCAGCTCGACCACCACGGTCTGCGCCTCCGAGTCCCAGCCCAGGCCCATGGTGCCCACCCGGAACTCCGCATCGACCGGCATGAGCAACGGATTCAGGTCGGTCACCTCACCGGTGTCCGGCGGCATCGGGGTGCCGAACCGGCGGTTGATCTCGACCAGCAGCGCGGAGATCCGTTCCGCCAACACCGCCACCTGTTGCTTCTCGAGCATCACCGAAATCACCCGCTGCTCATGGACTGCCTGTAGGTAGAAGGTCCGGTTTCCCGGCTGCCCGACGGTCCCGGCCACGAAGCGGTCGGGCGAGCGGAAGACGTGAATTGCGCGGGCCATGGCACCTTTCAAAATACCGGGTTGGTGCGCTGATCGTGTTCTGCAGCGCCGGGACTCCGGTAGCCGGTCAATCGGTCGAGCCGCCGACGGTGGCGTCGTCGCTGGGCTGTTCGGGCTTGTCGGGCTTGGGCCGCAGCGCCGAGCTGAGGTCCCCGCCGGTGTGGTTGACGTGCACGACGAACGGCCGCAGCGGCGTGTACCGGATGACGCTCATCGAGGCGGGATCCGCGGTGATCCGCTGGAAGGCGTCGAGATGGACACCGAGGGCATCGGCCAGCACCGACTTGATGACGTCGCCGTGCGTGCAGGCCACCCACAGGGCGTCGCCGCCGTGCTCCTCGGCCAGGATCCGGTCGATCTCGCGGACCGCCTGGACGGCGCGAGACTGGACGTGGGCCAGGCCCTCGCCGTCGGGAAACACCGCGGCGCTGGGCTGCTGCTGCACCACACCCCACAGTGGCTCTTTGACCAGCTCGCCGAGCGTGCGCCCGGTCCAGCTGCCGTAGTCCACCTCGGTCAGCCGCTCGTCCACCGTCGGCTCCAGACCCAGCGCGGCCGCCAGCGGGGCGACGGTGTTCTGGCAGCGCAGCAACGGCGAGCGGACGATGGCTTTGACCGGCAGGTCGCCGATCCGCCCGACCACGCCCTGCGCCTGCCCGCGGCCCTTGTCGTCGAGGTCCACGCCCTCGGAGCGGCCGGCCAGTGTGTGCGCGGTGTTGGACGTCGAGCGCCCGTGCCGGAGCAAGATCACCGTCATTGCGCGGCCACCACCCCGGTGCCGAGCAGCACCAGCACCGTCGTGCCCAGCACGACGCGGTAGCCGACGAACCAATACATGCTGTGCCTCACCAGGAACTTCAGGAACCAGGACACCGCGGCGTAGCCGACCACGAAGGCGATCGCGACAGCCACCGCCAGCTGGGCGCCAGTGGCGCTCATGCCTTCGGTCACCGGTTTGAACGCATCGGGCAGCGAGAACAGTCCCGAGGCCAGCACCGCGGGGATCGCCAGCAGAAAGCCGAACCGGGCCGCCAGCTCGCGGTGCATGCCCAGGAACAGCCCGGCGCTGATCGTCGCGCCGGACCGCGACACCCCCGGCACCAGGGCCAGACACTGCGCCAGCCCGACGATGACGGCGTCCCACCAGGTCAGCTGCTCGACGTCGCGGGTCTGCCGGCCCACGTACTCGGCGGCGGCGATGACCGCGGAGAACACGATCATCGCGGTCGCAACGATCCACAGATTGCGGGCCCCGGACCGGATCTGGTCCTTGAACAGCAACCCGAGCACACAGATCGGAATGGTGCCGATGATCACCCACCAGCCCAGCCAATAGTCGGCAGTGCGGCGCGCGGCAGCTGTCAGTCCGCCGAACCAGGCGGTGAGGATGCGCCAGATGTCCTTGGCGAAGTAGATCAGCACGGCGGCCTCGGTGCCCAGCTGGGTGACGGCGGTGAACGACGCGCCGGCGTCCCCGGCGAAGAACACCCTGGATGCGATGGCCAGGTGGCCGGACGAGGACACGGGGAGAAACTCGGTGAGGCCCTGAAGAACGGCCAGCACGATCGTCTGCCACCAGGTCATGGCTGCCACGTCAGTCACGCCGACGACCGTACCGTGACTGTGCTGGGGCGTCGGCGGTGCGCACGATCAGACGGACGTCGGCGGTGCCGACAATCACGACGTCGGCGGTGCCGACAATCGATCAGACCGAAGTCAGTGGTTGCCGCGCGGCACCGGTTGCGCGTCGGCGACGGCGTCGCGCACCGCCGCGGCCAGGCTGCGCTCGTCGTGCACATCGACGTGGACCAGGCTTCGCGAGGACACCGCCACAATGTCCTCTTCCTGCGGTACCAGACTGGATAACCGCGGGCGGTACACCTCGACAATCAGCATGCGTCGCTCATCCAGGCGAAACGAGAAAGTCCGGCCATCACCGACTTGGCCAAATCCGCTGGCGCGCAGACCAGTAGAAATGTCCTCAATAGCAAAATCGCCGTCAGCCAGATCGCCGTCGGTGGCAATGCTCATGCTCGGACCATACCGCCCCGGTACATGTCGTACCTACCCGACGCCGATAATTGACGGCAATATATTTGCCTAAGCTTGGGGTGAACGCCTCACTGCCCGCATGTCGCCGATCGAAAGCCAGCCTGTGTCACTAGATCGTCGTCCCGCCTCCTGCCGGGATCGTGAATGTCGGGCCCGCACAAGATGGTTGACCGTTGCTGTGGCGCTGACCGCGGGATCGTTGGTGGCGTGCTCATCGCATCCGGCCGACGCACCACCACCGACCATCTCCCCGGCGCGAGCCGCGGTGTCACCGCCGGTCACCGGCGCGCCCGACGGTGTGGTGCGCGCCCTGCCCGGGCCTGGTATCGCGGCGGTGTTCGACGCAGCCACCTCCTCGCTCGTGGTGGTGGGCAGCGACGGCGCCGGACGTCCCGTGGTGACCGTGCCCGGTTCGGCGCCGGTGGTCCTGCCGGCCGCGGCAACGGGCGTGGCCGGCGACGGCGCCGGGACGGCCTATCTGGCCGCCCGCGGCGGATACCTGCGATTCGACATCGGCCGACGCACAGTGCAGCCGGTGGCCGTCGACGGCCAGTCGGCAACCGACTTCACCGCGATCGCCCGGCGGGCCGACGGCAAACTCGTGCTGGGCACCGCCGACGGCGCGGTGCTGACGGTCGACGGCAGCGCGGTGCGCTCCCGGATGAAAGCTTTCGCCCGCGTGGATGGCCTTGCCGCGCAAGGCAATACCGTCGTGGTGCTGGACCGCGGCCAGACGTCGGTGACCGAGGTCAACGCGACCGGCACCGACGCGGCACAGGCGCTACGGGCCGGCGACGGCGCCACCACGCTGGCCGCCGATCCCGCCGGCCGGGTGCTGGTGACCGACACCCGCGGCGACGGTCTGCTGGTGTTCGGCACGACGCCGCTGATGCTGCGCCAGCGGGCGCCGGTGCGCGGCGCGCCGTACGGCGTGGTCGGGTCGTCGACGCTGGCCTGGGTTTCCGAGACGGCGGCGAACAGCGTGGTTGGCTACGATCTGTCGACCGGCATCCCCGTCGAGAAAGTCCGATATCGAACCGTGCAGCAGCCCGACGTCCTGGCCTTTGACGAACGAACCGGCACCCTGTTCGTGGTGTCGGGGTCGGGTGCCGGGGTCCAGACCATCGCGACCGCTGGTCCCGGGTCCGGCGGCCACTGATGCAGCGGGGGCGGATGCCGGCGGCGTGGGCGGACGACCTGTCCGACGACTACGAATGGATTCCGCTGCGGCTGCCCCCGGAAGTGACCAGACTGTCGGCGTCGGTGCGGCTGTCGATCGAGGCCGAATATGGTGGGTGGGAGTTGACCCGGGTGCGGCTGTACACCGACGGCTCCCGCAGAGTATTACTGCGCCGCCGGAAGACGACCGCTGGTCGGCTGGACCCGCCCGAACAACCGGCGATGTGAAGGAGCCGTTGATGTATCGCGCCCTGCGCTGGGTGATGTTCCGGGTACCCCCGGAGCGGATTCATACCTGGATTTTCGCGCTGCTGCGCGTGGCGACAGGGTTGGGCTTGAGTCGCCGGCTGCTGGCCCGCTGGCTGGCGCCGTCGGACCCGCTGTTGCAGACCACGGTCTTCGGGGTGACGTTCCCGGGCCCACTGGGCCTGGCGGCCGGGTTCGACAAGAACGGCTCAGGGATAAACGCTTGGGGTGCACTCGGTTTCGGCTACGCCGAAGTGGGCACCGTGACCGCGCAGGCTCAGCCGGGCAACCCGGCGCCACGCCTGTTCCGGCTACCCGAGGACCGGGCGCTGCTGAACCGGATGGGCTTCAACAATCACGGTGCCGGCGAGCTCGCGATCCGGCTGACCCGCGGACAGTCCACCGTGCCGATCGGGGTGAACATCGGGAAGACGAAGGTCACCCCGCCCGAGGGAGCGGTCGCCGACTACGCCGAGAGCGCCCGCTTGGTGGGGCCACTGGCCGATTTCGTGGTGGTGAACGTCAGCTCGCCGAACACGCCGGGACTGCGGGACCTGCAGGCAGTGGCGTCGCTGCGGCCGATCCTGGCCGCGGTGCGCGCCGAGACCACCAAGCCGGTGCTGGTCAAGATCGCGCCCGACCTGTCCGACGAGGACGTCGACGAGATCGCCGACCTTGCCGTGGAGCTGGGGCTGGCCGGCATCGTGGCGACCAACACCACGATTTCCCGGGCCGGGCTGCTGACTCCTGGGGTCGCCGAGCTCGGCTCAGGCGGGGTTTCCGGGGCACCGGTTGCGGTGCGGTCTCTGGAGATTCTGCGGCGGCTGTACAAGCGCGTCGGCGACCAGCTGGTGCTGATCAGCGTGGGCGGCATCGAGACCGCCGATGACGCCTGGGAACGGATCACCGCCGGCGCGTCACTGCTGCAGGGCTACACCGGGTTCATCTACGGCGGCGGCTTGTGGGCCAAGCACATTCACGACGGGGTGGCCGCGAAGCTACGCGCCGGCGGGTTCGCCTCGCTGGCCGATGCGGTGGGTTCCGCTTCCTGACGCCTGTTCGCGAGGTCAGTACACAGCGGTCGGCGTGACGCCGAGTTCGTCCAAGGTCTGCCGCACCCGGTCGCGCAGAGTGGCCTTGGTGTTCTCGGCGCCGACCTGGTATCCCACGACGCCCAGGGTGACCTTCCCGTTGTGGCGAAGCGCCGTCACCACCAGCAGGCCTCCGGGCTGCTCGATGTCGCGCTTCTTGACGTTCTGCTCGACGCCCCAACAGTTCACGACATCAGCCTGGTGTGTCCCGTCGATGCGCCCGACCAAGTCGGGCACGTCGCCGACGTTCGAGCAGGTGACCGGTAGCTCGCCGAGCACCATGGCCGCAGTACGCCGGACCGCCCGCCGCGGGATGAACGGCGTCAGCGGCAACAGCTGGAAGGACTCGTCCGGCTGCTCCCTGGAACTGCGCAGGGCGGTCCGGATCGCGCCACGAAGCTCAGTGAGGTCTGTGGTGGCCGTGGCAGGGTCGACGGCGAAGGTGGTGAAGGTCATCGCATTGGCCCGAGTGTCCTCGAGCGAAGTGCGGTCGTTGATCGCGACCATCAGCGAGATGGCGCCGTCCCGCTCGCGCTGTCTCCCCATCCGGACCCCGAGCCGGACGGCGAACGCCGAGACCAGCGAATAGCTGTTGCCGCCGAGCTCTGCTGCCCGGGCATCCCAATGGCCGATCTCGATATTGGCGGAAGCGAACGGCACGTACACGAATTCGTCGTCGCCGACCATGCCTGCCGCCGCCTGCGCTGCGGTGACCTCACCGCGACGCCGGTAGGCCATCTTGGCGGCAACCGCGACCGTCCGCCGGACCTCGGGCAGGTCCCTGACGGTCTGGCGCAGATCGGCACGGATCGCCTGCCAGCGGGTACGGGACCGTGGCTGCCCATAGCCGAGATCGCGCTCAGTTCCCAGGACCGCGTCCATGAACGCGACAACCGACCCGGTGCCGTCGATCAGGCAGTGCGACAGCACCATGGCCACCGCCGTCGAGCCGTCGGTGAAGGGCTGCACTCCCAGATGCCAGCCCGGCCCATGCTCCGGGTCGATCGGTATCCGCGAACGCTGCTCCAGCCAATCACTCAATTCTGAACGTGGACAATCGGTTTCGGCGATATCGACCGGACGTTGGATGGCGGGGGCGGCCACCCAACGATGCCGGCCGAAGGGCAGCGGGGACCGCTCGATGTACCGGGCCACCAACCCCTTGCCGAAATTCTCGTTGAACCGGCGCAGCCCATCGAGATCCACCGGCCCCTCGTAGAACCACAACGCCATTCCGACCTGGACCCGGCCGTTGGCCCGGTACGACAGGAAAGTCGCCTGATCCATGTAGTCGAGGCGGTCCGGCTCCGTCGGTGACGCGGCGGACCTCTTACTCACCGGGGTTGATGTGGACAAAGTGGACCGGCCCCCTCGCTTCGGCGGGCAGGCGAGCGTCACTGCCGCCGGCCTCGATCCGATAGTAAGTCGGCGAGTAGGCCGTCGCGACCCGGCGCGACCAGGGCATACCCTTCGGGACCGCCACGAATGTGCAGCCAGATCGTCCCCCGAGGGATTCTCGCGATCCCTGCGCACACTCGTGACGGCACCCCACCACCCGCTCCACACGAATGTGCAGCTAGATCGTAAAATCCGAAAAATCGTGATCTAGCTGCACATTCGAGGTGCGGAGAGGCTACTTCTGCTCGTAGGTGCCGTGGATGACGGCCCGGGCGATGGCCTGCATGAACAGGTTGAAGCCCAGGAAGGCCGGGGTGGCGTCGGCCGGAATGTCCAGCTTCTCCACCGGCAGCGCGTGCACCGCGATGTAGTACCGGTGCGGGCCGTGACCGGCCGGCGGAGCGGCACCCAGGTAGCGCTTCAGGCTGGCGTCGTTGGCCAGAGTGATGGCGCCGCCGGGCAACTCGCTGCCGTCGCCCGCGCCAGCGGACAGCTCAGTGACATCGACGGGCAGGTTGGCGACGGCCCAGTGCCAGAAGCCCGACGCGGTCGGAGCATCGGGGTCGTACACGGTGACCGCGAAGCTGCGGGTCTCGGCCGGGAAGCCCGACCAACTCAGCTGCGGCGAGATGTCTTCTCCCCCAGCCCCGAAGATGCCGCTGACCTGATCGTTGGCCAGCGGGCCGCCGTCGGACAGCGAGGACGAGGTCAACGTGAAGGTCGGCAACTGCGGCAGGTTGTCATACGGCGAAGCGGTCATGATGTCCTTTCGATGGTCAACGTGGGGATGTCAGCAGTGCGTCAGGAAGTGTTCGAGGACCTTGGCGCCGAACTGTAGTGCCTCGACCGGGACGCGCTCGTCGACCCCGTGGAACAGCGCGGCGAAGTCCAGGTCCGGGGGCAGCCGCAGCGGCGCGAAGCCGAAACACCGGATACCAAGGCGGACAAAGGCTTTCGCATCAGTTCCGCCTGACATCATGTACGGGACGGTTCGGGCCTCGGGGTCGACCGCCAGGATCGCGGCGTTCATCGCATCGACCAGTTCGCCGTCGAAGCTGGTTTCCACGCTCGGCAGGTCGCGTTCCCAGCTGCGGGTGACGTTCGGGCCGAGCAGTTCGTCGACCTCGCGCTCGAAGGCCTCCTTGCGGCCCGGCAGCACCCGGCAGTCGATCATCGCCTCGGCGGTGGCCGGGATGACGTTGGCTTTGTAGCCGGCCTTGAGCATGGTCGGATTGGCGGTGTCGCGCAGGGTGGCGCCGACGATGCGTGCGATGCCACCGAGCTTGGCGATCGAGCCTTCCAGGTCCGGCGAGTCCGGATCCAGGTCGTAGCCGGTTTCCTCGGCCACTGCGACGAGGAACTGCTCGACCGACTCGGAGACCACCAGCGGGAACTGGTGCCGGCCCAGCCGGGCCACTGCCTCGGCGATCTCGGTGACGGCGTTGTCGTCGTGCACCATCGAGCCGTGCCCGGCCCGGCCACGGGCAGTCAGCCGCATCCAGGACAGGCCCTTTTCCGCGGTCTCGATGAGATAGAGCCGCTTCTGCCCGCCGTCCCGTGTGGGGACAGTCAGCGAGAAGCCGCCGACCTCGCCGATCGCCTCGGTGATGCCGTCGAAGAGGTCCGAGCGGTGGTCCACCAGCCACTGGCAGCCGTACGTGCCGCCATGCTCCTCGTCGGAGACGAACGCAAACACCAGATCCCTGGGCGGGACGATTCCGGCCCGCTTCAGGTGCCGCGCGACGGCGATCATCATGCCGCACATGTCTTTCATGTCGACCGCGCCGCGGCCCCACACGTAGCCGTCTTTCACCGCCCCGGAAAACGGGTGAACGCTCCAGTCCGCAGGCTCGGCCGGGACCACGTCGAGGTGGCCGTGGATCAGCAGTGCGCCTCTGGTTGGGTCCGCACCTTGGAGCCGGGCGAAGACGTTGCCGCGGCCCGGAGCGCCCGCTTCGACGTACTCGGTGGTGTATCCCACCTCGCGCAGTTTCTCGGCCACCCAGCGAGCGCAGTCTTCTTCGCCTTTGGTGGTCTCCGGCTCGCCGGTATTGGACGTGTCGAAGCGGATGAGTGTGCTGACGAGGTCGACGACCTCATCTTCGGGCGCTGTCACAGTCCCATTCGTAGCACCGACCGGCCGCCGGTGCTCTCGCTACCCCTGTCACGGGCCGGTTTGGGACTGGGCCCCTCGATCCGTTAGCCTAAGCTGCCCACTAAGAGGTCCGAGTGGCGGAATGGCAGACGCGCTAGCTTGAGGTGCTAGTGCCCTATTAACGGGCGTGGGGGTTCAAGTCCCCCCTCGGACACAGTTTGAATCGAGTTATCGACGACAAGGAACCCGGCCTTTTGGCCGGGGTTTTTTGTTGGTTGGGCCAGTAGTTTCGGTCGGGGTTGATCCAGTGGCTGCCTATTAGGTAGTAGCGGGTTTCGCTGATCACGGTGACGGTGGTGGTGGCCACCACTATGAGTACGGGTGTGCCGGCGTGGCGGCGTCCGATGCCCAGGTGGTGCAGGCGGCTGCCATGGCGCAGGGTGAGTTGCCGAAGGGATCGCCGGTGTCGTGGCGGATGCGGAAGCGGCACGGCGAATGGGTCGCAGAAGAGAACATCGATCCCGGCACCCGCCGGGCATCAACTCGGCTCTGGCCCGGCAACCGATTCCGAGCTCGACTCCGGCACTGCAACCAATTCCGCCTCGCCCGAACGTAATTCCGACTCGGCCAGCTGACTTGCGAGATGCTCGGCGAGCTCGCCGATGGTCGGGTAGTCGAATACCGCGGTCGCGTTGATCGTGAATTTGCCGCCGAACTGGCTATGCAGCCGGTTGCGAAGCTCGACCGCCATCAGCGAGTCGGTGCCCAGGTCCAGGAACCGGCTGGTGGCGGCCGGCGGCTGTGCCAGTCGCAGGAAATTCTGCACCTCACGCTGGAGGAACTCGGCGACAAAACCGGTCCGCTGCGACACCGGAATCTCCATCAGTTGCTTGAGCATCTCGCTATCACCAGTCACATCTGGAACGGCGCTCGGCAGCACCAGTTCCAGCATCGGCGGACGCGAGCTGCCCAGCACCTTCGCGGCACGCTGCCAATTGGCCTTGATGACGGTGGCCTGTCCGGTTCCGTTGGCGATGACCTCGGCGAGCGCGCGCAGTGCAGCCGATGGATCGAGCGGTATCAGGCCCTGCGCGCTGATGTTGGCCGCCGCGGCCGCCGACGAGGCCATGCCGCCCCGCGCCCACGGGCCGAAGTTGATTCCGGTGGCCGGCAGCCCCCGTGCCCTGCGCTGCGCGACCAAGCCGTCGAGCAGCGCGTTGGCTGTCGCGTAATTGGCCTGTCCCGGCGGGCCGAACAAAGCCGACACTGAGGAGGACACGATGAAGAGGTCCAGGTCGTCGTCCCTGGTCAACCTGTGCAGGTGGTAGGCACCGTACGCCTTGGGGGCCAGCGCCGTCCGGAAACTTTCGAGATCCTGTTGACCGAGCAACGCGTCATCGAGCACACCGGCCAGATGCACCACACCGGCCAGTGGCGACAACTCGGCACGGATGCGCCCCAGCAGGGCCTCGACCTCCGACTCTTCACCGACATCGGCGGCGAAGACATGGATCTGGCACTTGTAGCGCTCGGTGATGTCGTTGATCGCCTTTTGCGCGTCGGCATCGGGCGAGCGCCGACTGGTCAGCACGATGTCCCCGGCGCCGAGTTGAGCCAGATACGACGCCATGTGCAGGCCGATCGCACCCAGTCCGCCGGTGATCAGATAGCTCCGGTCGGGCCGCGGTTGCAACGGGCGGGGTATCTGCAGCACGATCTTGCCGATGTGCCGGGCCTGCTGCATGCGCCGGAATGCGGCTTTCGCCTCGGTGAGCGGGTATATCTCGGCGGGCAGCGGGGACCACTCACCACGCGCCAAACCCTCCGACACATCGGTCAGCAAGGCCCGGATGCGTTCGGGTTCCTGGAGGGTCACCGTGTCCAGCGCCACGATCTCGTAGGCGATGTCGGGACGGTCCGCGGCCATCTGCTCGGGGGTCCAGATGTCGCGCTTGGCGATCTCGGCGAAGCGACCGTTTCGGGCGGTCGCCCGCACGGTCGCTTCGAGGAAGCCCTCGTTGGTCAGGCTGTTGAGCACCACATCCACACCGGCGCCGTCGGTATCCGCCAGAATCTGATCGGCGAAATCCGTTGTGCGCGAGTCGTAGACATTCTCCACTCCGAGCCTGCGCAGTGTTGCGCGCTTGAAGGTGCTGGCGGTGGCGAACACCGTGGCACCGCACTGTTGCGCCAGCTGGATTGCCGCCAGGCCGACACCGCCGCTGGCGGCGTGGATCAGCACCCGGTCGCCGGGCTTGAGCTGGGCCCAGTCAAACGCGAGCCGGACCGTCAGCGCTGCCGCGGGAATGGTGGCCGCCTCGACCGCGCTTACGCGGTCGGGAATCGGTGCCACCAGTTGAACAGGAACGTTGAACCGGCTGGAGAACGCACCCTGCATGAAGCCGTAGACCCGTTGACCCACTTCGATTCCGGTGACGTCCGCACCCAATGCCGTGACGACGCCGGCGAAGTCACCGCCGATCGGGCCCGGATCTCCGGGATACAGGCCCAGCACGTTGAGCACATCGCGGAAGTTGAGCCCCGCAGCCTCCACCTGGACCTGCACGTAGCCGGCCTCCGGTGCGAGGACGTCCTTTTCGGCCAGTCGCAGGTTGTCGATCGCACCGCGCTCGGTGGGCGCCAAAACGTAGTCGGCCGAATGTGGCACCGTGAGATGGCCGCTGCGCGCCCATGGCAACAACCGTGAGGCAAGCAGCTTCCCTTGCCGCACAGCGAGTTCAGGCTCGTCAACTGGTGCGGCCAACAACTTGACCAGTGCCGCAATAGCCTCGGGCGATCCGTCGACGTCGACGAGCTTGGCACGCAACGCGGGCTCCTCGTTGATCGTGGTGCGCCCGAATCCCCACAGCGCTGCCTGCACCGGGTCGACCGGTTCGCCGGACTCGGTGGCCACGGCCCGCTCGGTGACAATCCAGAGGCCGTTCGGAAGGGTCACGCTGCCGCTTTGGGAGCCGCCCTGCGCGGTGTGCACGGCACTGAGCAGGTTGGCGATCTCGGTCTCCAGCCGCACCGAGACATCGGCGCTCGATTCATCGGCGTGCTGCCCGGAGCTGCGCCAGACCACACCCGAGAACGGCAGACCGCGCCCGCGCGCCGCCGACAGCACCTGGCCCAGCAGCTCGGGATCGGTGTCGCGGTCCAACGGGATACAGCCAGGCACCTGGTCGGCCAGTTCGGCGAACCCGGCGATCAGCCAGGTGCCGCTCACATTTGCAGAAACGTCATCCGATGGCGGCGGCACCTCATGCCAGCCCAGCGTGTGGAGCAGCCGCGTGGCGTCGCCGCCCAGCCCGCGCAGCAACGCCTCCCGAGGCGCTCGTTTGACCGTGAACTCGCGAATCCCGCCCAGGTGCCGGCCATCCCGATCGACGAAATCGAGATCGAAGACCTGGGTTTCGCTGTCGAGGGCGTTGACATGCCACCGCGCACGGCAATAAAACCGCCGCGGCATCTTCTCCAGCAGCTCTACCCGCCCGTACCGCAACGGCAAGAACAGATCGCTCACGCCTTGTTCGGCCGCGAGAAGTGCCGGGAACGCCGGAAACGCGACCCCGGTGCACAGGTCGAGCAACACCGGATGCATGGGCTCCGCCCCGAGTTGTTCGGCGAGTTCTTCACCGACGAGGATGTCGCCGATCGCCTCGCCCTCACCGAGCCACAGCGATTTGAGGGACGTGGACCAGGTGGGCCCCCATGCCAGCTCCATGTCTGCGAAAGTCTCGAACAGATCCTGCGGACGCATGCGGTCCAGTCGCTCGATGGTTTCTTCGACGTCCGGATCGGTCTTGTCCGAGACCGGTTCAGTGTCGACGCCACTGACGACGGTGCCGTCGGCGTTCAGCGACCATTCGACGCCGCGTTCGCCGTAGGGGCGGCTGTGCACCTGGAAGCTCCATTCGCCATCCCTCTCCAACGGATGCAAAGTGAGCTGTACTTCGCGAGAACTCTTCTCGGGCAGGATGATCGGCTGGTAAAAGAAAACCTCTTTCACCATGGCCGGTGGACCGACAGCGGCCAACGCCATCGCGGCGTAAGTCGCCCCGGGAACCACAACTGTGCCGTAGATGACGTGATCGGAAAGCCAGGGCTGCGATTTGACCGACAGCCTGCTGGTGTAGACGGAATCGCCGGAAGCGAGGTCTTTTCCACTACCCAGGATTCCAGACGCCACCGGACCGCCCGACCCTTCGTAGGCGATGCCGGACGTCTTGGGCCAGAAGCGGCGGCGCTGGAACGGATAGGTGGGCAGTTCGAGCCTGCGACCGGCTTGGCCATGTAGCGCAGCGAAATCGAGTCGGTGGCCGCCGACATAGGCCCCGGCCAGGGCGACGGCAATCTGGCGCCGGTCACTGACGCCTTTGCGCATCGAGACGATCGCCCGTGGCGCGCTCAGGTATTCCGGCCAGGCCTGCACGGCAGCGCCGGTCAGTACGGGTTGCGGGCCGATCTCCATCAACACGGTGCACCCCAGTGCCGCCGCGGTGCGCACGCTCTCGGCGAATTGCACCGGCTCGCGGGAATGCCGCCGCCAGTATCGAGCGTCGATCGGCGTTTGAGCGGTGAGCACGGCCGCGGTGCGGTTGCAGACCAGCGGCAAAGTCGGGGCAGCGAACTGCAACTGTGCTGCGTACGACTCGAATTCATCGAGCACCGGATCCAGCAGTTCCGAGTGGAAGGCGTGGCTGGTCTCCAGCCAGGTGCAGCGGATTCCCTCGCCGTTGAACCTGTGGACCAGTTGTTCCACATCCGCGCCAGGACCCGACAGCACGGTGTTGGGACCGTTGTAGGCGGCCACCGACACTCGCGGGAACTCGCCGGCAATCCCCTCGACATGCTTGGCGTCGGCGAAGACCGCCACCATTCGCCCACCCTCGGGCAGGCTGCCGAACAGTCGGCCGCGTTCGGCCATCAGCCGTGCGCCGTCCTCGAGGCTAAACACCCCGGCCACGCACGCCGCGGCATATTGGCCCACGCTGTGCCCCAGTACCACGTCGGGCTCGATGCCCCACGACTGCCACAGTCGGGCCAGTCCCATCTCCACGGCGAACAGCGCCGGCTGTGCAAACGACGTGTGCCACAGTGTTTCTCGGGCGTCCTGCGGCAGTCTGCGATCGGTTTCGAACAGCACTTCCAGCAACGGGCGCGGCAGTATGTCGCTGAGTACGTCCGCGCAACGTGTCACGGTTTCGGCGAATACCGGCTCGGCGTCGAACAACTCACGCGCCATCCCCGGATACTGGCTGCCCTGCCCGGTGAACAACCAAGCCGTCGTCGGCCGGTTGGTGTGAACGCCCTGTACCACACCGGGTCGCAGCCGGTTTTCGGCGAACTCCGCCAGGCCCTCGCGCGCACCCTCGACCGAATCTACGACCAGCGCGGCGCGATGTTCGAAGTGCATCCGGCCCGTTCCAGCGGTGCGACATACATCGGCTAGGCCGACATCGGGGTGGTTGCTCAACCAGGCCTCGTAGCGCTGCGCCAACGCCACCAGTGCTTCCGGTGACCGCGCTGACAGCACCAGCACGTCGGCAGGCTGCTTGTGAGTGTCCGTCCCCTGGCTCGCTGCGACATCGCCCGCGGGGCTTGTCGGTTGCGGTGGCGCCTCTTCGATCAGTACGTGTGCGTTCGTGCCGGTGAACCCGAACGAACTCACGCCGGCGCGCCGCGGCCTGCCGTCGGCCCGCCAGGGAATTGCCTTGTCGACCACCCGCACCGGCAGCGAGTCCCACGGGATGTGCGGCGACGGATTGTCGAAGTGCAGGCTCTGCGGCAGCATTTCGTGCTGCAGTGACAACACAACTTTGATCAGACCTGCCGCCCCTGATGCCGATTCGAGGTGACCGATGTTGGACTTCACCGAACCGATCAGCAGTGGCCGGTCCGCGTCGCGCAAGGCACCGTAGGCGGCCGCGGCCGCCTGCACCTCGATCGGATCACCCAGCGGAGTGCCTGTCCCGTGCGCCTCGAGGTAGTCGACATCACCGCCTCTCAAACCAGCGCGAGCCAGCGCTGCTCCGATAAGCCGTTGCTGTGCACCACCATTGGGCACTGTCAAACCGCTGGATGCGCCATCCTGGTTCACCGCGCTGCTCGGAATGACCGCGCAGACCCGATCGCCATCACGTACCGCGTCGCTCAGCCTCTTGAGCACCAGAATGCCGCAGCCTTCACTGCGGACGTAACCGTCTGCGGAGGCGTCGAAGGTCTTGCATCGCCCGACAGGGGAAAGCATCCTGGCGCGGGATGCGGCGATCGCTGTCACCGGGCTCAGCAGGACGTTCACGCCACCGGCCAACGCCAAATCGCAGTCACCGGAGTGCAATGCCTGGCAGGCCTGATGGACAGCCACCAATGCCGAGCTGCACGCGGTATCGACCGCCACTGCCGGCCCTTCGAGTCCGAGCGCGAACGCGACCCGCCCGGAGATGGCATTGAGCGCGTTGCCCGTGATGAAGTGAGGTTCGATTTTGTCGACCGACTCGGCCGACAGCAGATGCGCGTACTCGTTGGCCGCCACCCCCACGAAGATGCCGGTTCGGCTGCCGCGCAACGCCCCTGGCGAGTACCCGGCTCTTTCGAGACCCTCCCATACCGTTTCGAGCATCAGCCGCTGCTGCGGATCGATCCACACGGCCTCGCGCGGGGAGATGCCGAAGAACTCCGGATCGAATCCATCGATTCCGTCGACGAATCCGCCGAAGCGAGTGTAGATCTTGCCCGGGGCATCCGGATCCGGGTCGTAAAACTCGTCGATGTCGAAGCGGTCATCCGGGACTTCGCGGATCGCATCGACACCGCCGGACAACACCTCCCAGAATGCCTCGGGATCAGGCGCGCCGGGAAAACGGCACGACACCGCGACGATCGCGATCGGTTCGTCCGTCCGCGTCGTCTGCGCGGACGGACGAGGTGCCGGCTTGGC
>JARLGS010000648.1 GCA_031292695.1 Mycobacterium sp.
CGTCACCGAGGGAGAAGGTCACGTCGTAGCGCTGAAGAATCTCGCACAGCTCTTCGAAGTGCGTGTACAGGAACGATTCCTGGTGATGCGCCAGGCACCACGCGGCCATGATCGAGCCGCCGCGGGACACGATGCCGGTGACGCGCTTGACGGTCAGCGGGATGTACCGCAGCAGCACGCCGGCGTGCACCGTCATGTAGTCGACGCCCTGTTCGCACTGCTCGATGACGGTGTCGCGGTACAGCTCCCAGGTCAGCAGCGTGGGATCGCCGTTGACCTTCTCCAGCGCTTGGTAGATCGGCACCGTGCCGACCGGGACGGGGGAGTTGCGCAGGATCCACTCGCGGGTCTGGTGGATGTCCTTGCCGGTGGACAGGTCCATGATCGTGTCGGCGCCCCAGCGGGTTGCCCACACCATCTTGTCGACCTCCTCGGCGATCGAGGACGTGACAGCCGAGTTGCCGATGTTGGCGTTGACCTTCACTGCGAAGGCCTTGCCGATGATCATCGGCTCCAACTCGGGGTGGTTGTGGTTCGCCGGAATGATCGCGCGGCCACGCGCCACCTCGTCACGGACCAGCTCGGCGGGCATGCCCTCGCGCTCGGCGATGAACGCCATCTCGGCGGTGATCTCGCCACTCCGGGCACGCTGCAGTTGGGTGCCCTTGTCGCGGACGATGCCGGGGCGGCCGGGCAGACCTCGATCGAGGTCGATCGCCGCGTCGTCATCGGTGTACGGACCCGAGGTGTCGTACAGGTCGAGGTGATCGCCGGTGGTCAGGTTAACCCGGCGGAACGGCACGCGGTTGCCGTCGGGCAATTCGCGGTAGGCCTTGGTGCTGCCCGCGATGGGGCCGCGAGACAGGTCGGTGGCCTGTGAGACAGCGGAAGAAACAGCTGGAGAAACATCAATAGCAGTCATCTGCATACTCCCTACGCCGGCATTACCCGGTCAGGTTCATACGGTCGACGGCACCACTCAGCCGTCCTCTCAGCGCACCAAGGTGTGCGCTCCCGCGCGGACGTGTCCACGGTAGCCGATGACCGGCGGAAGGCAAGGGTGTGGCAGCGCATTGCCCCACCCGGCCGAAACGGCATTCCAGCAGGGCCTCACTCGCACTTCTTCTGCCGGAACGCCGTTTCGGCGAGCTTCGGTCAGGTTTGGTGGGTGGGAAACGAATTGTCATCAGGTCGTTTGTATAGCTAACATATGTTTTTCCGATATTGGAGCGAAGACCGACTGATGACGACTAACACCGGGCTCACCGAGAACGCCGACACCGCGCTCGCGGCAACCGCACGTCGCCGGGTCCAGATGGACCACGACCACCCGCACTACAAGTGGGTGGTGCTGTCCAACACCACGCTGGGCATCCTGCTGGCCTCGATCAACGCATCCATCGTGCTGATCTCGCTGCCGGCGATTTTCCGCGGTATCGGGCTCAACCCACTGGCGCCGGGCAACGTCAGCTACCTGCTGTGGATGCTGATGGGTTACCTGGTGGTGACTGCGGTGCTGGTGGTGCCGTTCGGCCGGCTCGGGGACATGTACGGCCGGGTCCGGATCTACAACCTCGGCTTCATGGTCTTCACCGCCGCAGCGGTTGCGCTGTCCTTCGACCCGTTCCACCTGGGCGGCGGCGCGGTGTGGTTGATCGCCTGGCGAGTGATCCAGGGCGTCGGCGGCGCCATGCTGATGGCGTCCTCGTCGGCGATCCTGACCGACGCCTTCCCGGCCAACCAGCGCGGTATGGCGCTTGGCGTCAATATGGTTGCCGCCGTAGCTGGTTCGTTCCTCGGCCTGTTGATCGGCGGGTTCCTCTCCGAGTGGGAGTGGAAGGCGGTGTTCTGGGTCGGCGTGCCGATCGGCGTGATCGGCACCATCTGGAGCTACCGCTCACTGCATGAGCTGGGCTCGCGCTCGCCCGGCCGACTGGACTGGGCCGGCACCGTGACGTTCGGTCTCGGCCTGACGGTACTGCTGCTCGGCATCACGTATGGCATTCAGCCGTACGGCAATTCGCCGACGGGCTGGACCAGTCCCGCGGTGCTGGGGGCCATCGGTATCGGGCTGCTGTTGTTGGTCGCGTTCTGCTTCGTCGAGCTCAAGGTCGAGTCGCCGATGGTGGACATGAAGCTGTTCAAATCAGCGACATTCGGCATGGGCAACCTGGCTGGTCTGTTGGCCTCGGTGGGCCGCGGTGGGCTGCAGTTCATGCTGATCATCTGGCTGCAGGGCATCTGGCTGCCGTTGCACGGCTACAACTTTGAATCGACGCCGCTGTGGGCGGGCATCTACCTGCTGCCGGCCACGGTCGGCTTCCTGGTGGCGGCACCCGTCGCCGGCACCCTGTCGGACCGCTTCGGCGCCCGGCCGCTGGCGGTCGGTGGCATGCTGCTGATGGCGGCGACTTTCGTTGCAATGCTGATCATTCCGGTCAACTTCGACTACTGGCAGTTCGCCGTGCTGGTGTTCCTCAACGGTGTGGGCGGCGGCATCTTCACCGCGCCGAACACCGCGGCGATCATGTCCAGCGTGCCTGCCGAACAGCGCGGCGCGGCGTCGGGCGTCCGGTCGACATTCTTCAACGCCGGCAGCTCGCTGTCGATCGGTATCTTCTTCTCCCTGATGATTGTCGGGCTGGCCAACACGTTGCCCACCGCACTGTCCAGTGGCCTTCAACAGCAAGGTGTTTCGGCCGACGTCGCGCACCAGGTGGCCCAGCTGCCGCCGGTGGGCAGCCTGTTCGCGGCGTTCCTCGGCTACAACCCGATGGCCGAGCTGCTGGCCCCGTTCCACGCCCTGCAGCAGCCGGGCGTCAACGCCGGGGCGTTGACGGGCCAGACCTTCTTCCCGCAGTTGATCACCGAGCCGTTCCACTCCGGACTGACTGTGGTGTTCGGCGCGGCCGCGGTCATGATGCTGCTCGGTGCGGCGGCGTCGATGTTCAGCCGCGGCGACTACGGGACCGCCGTGGACGCCGACAACGAGGCCTGATCCCGCGTCACTTCCGGCGTCACTTCCCGCCCAAACGGACAAACGGGCCGCAAAGGTCGAGTAGAACCGGCCATTTCGTCGATCTCGGCGCAATCCCCGGGGCCTCGCCGCCATCAACTGTGCCATTGACAAATGGCACAGTCGATGGTGATCTATTGCCGTGACAGTCTCCGACGACGTACGCCTGCCGCCGATACCCGCTGCCGCTTCGCTGCGTGCGGTGCTTTCGGCCACTGTGACCCGCTGGACGCTGGGCAACCTCACCAGCGTCATCCCGATGAATCAGCCCGGCGTGTGGTTCGGGCGCGGGTTGATCGCCACCATCATGGAGGCGTTCGGATCCATGCCGGGTGGCACCACGGTCATTCCGGTCCGCACCCCTGAGATGCGCGGTGAGTGGGTGTTCGGCCCAGGCGTCGAGTTCGGCGAGCGGGCCGGGTATTACGTCCACGGCAGTGCGTACGTGATCTGCTCGGCGCGCACCCACCGCAAGCTGGTGGCGCGGTTGTCCGAGGCCACCGGCCTGCCGATTTTCGTCGTGGACTACCGGTTGGCGCCCGAGCACCGGTTCCCGGCCGCGGCCGAGGACGTCGAAGCCGGGTACCGCTGGCTGCTGGAGCAGGGCTATGCGGCAGCCGACATCGTGATCGGCGCCGACTCGGCGGGCGGCCACCTGGCCTGCGACATGCTGCTGGCCCACGCCGACGAAGCCGATTTCCAGCCGGCCGGCGTGGTGCTGTTCTCGCCGCTGATCGACCTGACCCTGGGGCTCGCGCTCGGGCAGGAGAAGGCGACGACCCGAGACCCGGCGATGTCGGCCACGGCAGCCGGCCGCATGGTCGCGCTGTACACGCAAGGGCAGGACCCCGCCCATCCGCGACTGCGACTCGACTTCAGCCGGGCGGATCGGTTGCCCCCGGTGCTCACGCAGGTCGGTAGCTTCGAGATGCTCAGCGCCGACGCCCGGTACCTGGACGCCGAACTCCGCCGCGTCGGCGGCACCAGCGTTCTCGAGATCTGGCCGGGCATGGTGCACGTCTTCCAGGCTTTGCCGCAGGTGGCTCCGGAGGCCGGCCCGGCGCTGCGCCGCGCCGCAGCCTTCATCGCCGATGCCTACAAACGATCCGACGAACTCGAAGAGGTGTGCTGATGATCGGTATCGACACGGTGCTCAACGTTTTCCGCGGCAATCGCCGCTCGGACAAGGCGAAGGCGGTGGTGACGGGCGCCGGCAGCGGGATTGGCCGGTCATTCGCGCTCGAACTGGCCCGGCGGGGTGGCGAGATCATCTGCGCGGACATCAATGCCGGGCGGGCCGCCGAGACGGTCGCGCTGATCGACCAGCTGCCCACCGGCAAGGGCCATGCGGTGCAATGCGATGTGTCGGACCGCACCGCGATCGAGTTGCTGGCCAAGCAGGCTCAAGAGATTTTCGGTGGCGCACCGACCCTGGTGATCAACAACGCCGGCGTCGGTATCGGCGGAAAACCGGTGGGCGACATCGGTTTCGAGGACTGGGACTGGGCGCTCGGCATCAACCTGTGGGGTGTGGTGTACGGCTGCGAAGTCTTCACGCCGATCCTGCGGGCGGCCGGCCGCGGCGGCATCATCAACGTGGCCTCGGCGGCCGGCTTCGCCGCGGTGCCGTCGATGGCGGCCTACAACGTGTCCAAGGCCGGCGTGATGTCGCTGTCGGAGACTCTGGCCGCCGAGCTCGACGGTACCGACGTCGCGGTGACGGTGCTGTGCCCAACCTTTGTGAAGACCAACGTCTTTCAGGACGGCCGGATCACTCCCGCCTCGATGAGCCTGAGCCAGCAGCTGGCCCGCTGGACCGGACTTTCCGCGGACAACGTGGCGGCCCGCACCCTGGACGCACACGACGGTGGCCGCCTGTACGTGGTGCCGCAGCTCGACGCGAACGTCATCTGGCACCTCAAGCGGCATTTCCCGGCCCTGTACGTCCGGGGCGCCGGGCTGCTGGGCCGCCTCCTACCCGAAAACTGAAGCCTCCCTTAAGCGAAAGGAACCGATCATGGCCATGGACCTCGACGAGATGCTGCAGAAGATCAAGGACAAGCAATGGGCCCTGGTCGATATCGACTGGGACGCACCAGGAGCCGAGCTGATCGAGCCCGAGCTGTGGGCCAAGCTCAAGCCCTTCATGACCGACTTGATGTGGATCGAGAACGTCGGCGCCCGCGGCTTCGCGGCGCTCGCCAAGAAGGCCCCGACCCCGACGCTCAAGAGCATCTACGAGCACTTCCATGCCGAGGAGCAGAAGCACGCCAACGCCGAGCTTGCGCTGATGCGCCGCTGGGGCATGCTCGACAATGACGAGATCCCGCCGCCCAGCGTCAACGTGCAACTGGCGATCACCTGGCTCGACAAGTTCTCCGACGGGATGGCGCTGTCGATTCTGGGCACCGTCATCCCGATGCTGGAAGTGGCGCTCGACGGAGCGCTCATCAAGTTCATCACCGATGAGGTCAAAGACCCGGTGGCGCAAGAGGTTTTCAAGCGGATCAACTCCGACGAATCCCGGCACCTCGCGGTCGATTTCGAGGTGATGGACCTTCTGGGCCACGCCGATCTGCGCAAGCTGGCCGTCGACTTCGTCGGCAGCTGGATGAACCCGGCCCTGGTCATCGGGGCGCTGAGCTACTTCCCGCTGCTGAACAAGATGCGCGACAACATCGTGGCCATGGGCGTCAACGAAGAGCGCCTGTACCAGGCGATGCGCCGATTCCGGAGTGTCGGCGAGCGAAGCGAATTCGTCCACCGGGTGCCGATGTACCGGTTCATCTCCTGGCACAGCAAGAAGGTGATCGACCGGAGCTCGAAGTACCACTGGATCGCCGACTCACTGGTGAAGGTCACCGGTGTCATCCCGATGCCGCTGGTGCGCTACACGCCGACCTGGTCGGACGAGCTGACCTACGAGCCGGTCGCGTAAGTAAGAGGAACGATTACTGTGACTATTTCTGTAGCCATCATCGGCGGCGGATTCGCCGGCATCGGCGCCGCCATCCGGCTCAAAGACCAGGGCATCACCGATTTCGTGATCTTCGAGCGTGGCACCCGGGTCGGCGGTACCTGGCGGGACAACACGTATCCCGGTGCGGCGTGCGATATTCCGTCGCGGTTGTACTCCTACAGTTTCGCGCCCAACCCGGAATGGTCTCACACCTACTCGGGCAGCGCCGAGATCCTCGGATACATCGACAGCATGGTCGAATCGTCCGGCATCGCATCGGATATCCGGTTCGGGCACAACGTGACCGGTCTGGAGTACGACGAATCGGTGGGGGAGTGGGCGCTCAGCTTCGAGGGGCATGAACCGGTCCGGGCGCGCACCGTCGTGGTGGCGTCCGGGCCCCTGGCCAACTGCAGTTTCCCGAACATCCCGGGCATCGAGTCCTACGAAGGTCACAAGATCCACAGTGCCCGTTGGGATCACGACTATGACTTCGCCGGTAAGAAGGTGGCGGTCGTCGGCACCGGTGCCAGTGGTGTGCAGATCGTGCCGGAACTGGTCAAGGTCGCCGAGTCGGTCAAGGTGTTCCAGCGCACCCCGGGGTGGGTGATTCCGCGAGTCAACAGCTCGACCGGTGGTTGGCTGAAACGGATCTACAAAGACCTCCCGTTTGCCGAGAAGCTGGCCCGGTCCGCCTGGTACTGGGGTCACGAGTCGGTCGCACTAGGCGTGGTGTGGGACAGCCCGTTCACCCGCGTGGTGGAAGCGCTCAGTCTGGCGAATCTACGTCTGCAGGTGAAGGATTCGTGGCTGCGCCGGCAACTGACTCCGGACTTTTCGGCCGGTTGCAAGCGGTTGCTGATGACCAGCGACTACTACCCGGCGCTGCAGGCGGACAACTGCAAGTTGGTGACCTGGCCGATTGCCCGGTTGTCGCCCAAGGGAATTCGGACGGTCGAGGGCATCGAGCACCAGTTCGACGCGATCGTGTTCGCCACGGGATTCGAGGTGTCGAAGGCCGGCACTCCGATTCCGATCACAGGTCTCGACGGCCGGGACCTGGCATCGGAATGGAGCCGGGGTGCGTATGCCTACCGCAGCGTCGCGGTGTCGGGCTACCCCAACCTGTACTTCACCTTCGGGCCCAATTCCGGGCCGGGCCACAGTTCGGCGCTGGTGTATATGGAGGCGCAGATCGACTACATCGTCGAAGCGATCGCCAAGCTGCTCCAGTTCGATTGGCAGTCGCTCGACGTGCGGCCGGAGGTGCAGGAGCGCTACAACGAGGACATCCAACGACGGCTGCAGTCCACCACGTGGAATTCCGGCTGCCAGAGCTGGTACCTGACCGAGGACGGCTTCAACGCGACCATGTTCCCCGGGTTCGCCACCCAGTACGTCAACCAGTTGAAGGCTGTGAATCTGCACGACTACAAGATCACTGCCGCGCGCAGCGGCAATCAGGCCACTGTTGCAGAGGCCGACAGTGATCCGGTCCTGACCGCATAGAATCCGCTGGTGGCTGAGTACCGGATCGACGACCTCGCGCGTGAAGCGGGGACGACTACCCGGAACGTCCGCGTCTACCAGGAGAACGGCCTGTTGCCCCGGCCGCTGCGCCGGGGCCGGGTCGCGATCTACACCGACCGCCACCTGAGCCAGCTGCAGGCGATCGTCAAGCTGCTCAGTGAGGGCTTCACCGTCAAGCACATCCTGAAGTTCCTCACCGGACTGCAGCGTGGTGAGGGCCTGGTCGAGGTGCTGGATTTGGCCGAGCTGGAAGAGCTGGTGACGTCGCCGTGGTCGCACCCGGAGTCGCAGACCATGACGCGCGGCGAGCTGGAGATGCAACTGGGCCGCCTTGACGGCGCGACGGTACGACGGCTGATCTCGAGCGGGATCATCGAAGCCTCGGATGAGGCAGACTGCTACCTCGTGCCGGACCGCCGGGTCGTCGACGACTTCGCCAAGCTCATCTCGCGCGGTATGCCGTTAGCGGCAATCCTGAAGACCACTACGGCGGTCGACAAGAAACTCGACGACGCCGCGCGCGCGATGACCCAGGCCGGACACACTGAAGTGGTCCGGCAACGCGGGACCGGCTGGTATCCCGGCAACGATGTGGAACTCGCCTGGGCCGCAGACCTCATCGACGCCATGCGTCGGGTATCGCGGCGTTCTGCCCACGCCAGCCTGGACCGCGCGTTAGATGAAGCGGTGCGCGCGGAGTTGCGGCAGTACCAGCAGGAAGCCAAAGACCACGGCGGTCCTGTTGAGCGGAAGGCGTGAGGCGATGGCGCGGGCAGAGGTGGCCGATGGATCTATGGCTAGGCGTAGGCGCTCGCCGAAGTCGTTGGTCGAGGCGGTATTTGCGCTTATGGACGACGTTGCCGAGCTGCGGAAATCGGCACAGTTCATCGCGCAGAACATCGCTGAGCTGAGCGTGAGCGCCGCGGGGATCAACGAGCACGCGGAGAAGATCGCCAGCCAGATCACGACCTTGACCGAGGCCGCCGCCGGAATCGATACGTCTGCCGAGAAGATCGCATTCGGCGCCAATTCCATCGCCGCGACCCTGCCCAGTCTTCAGCGGTTGGCCGAAGTCGTGGAGCCGTTGGACAGCACCGTGGCCCGGCTGGGTTGGGTCATTGATCGCATTCCCGGCGGGAAGCGAAGCTAGCCGGGTACCCGCCGCGTCAGAACGGTGGCGGGTCGTATTCTGCTGCGGCTGAGGAAATCGCCGACTCAGCCGTCGCAGTCAACCGAGCGCCCTAGATAGGCCATGAGCCGGGAAGTCGGCGTCGCGTCCTTGGGCACAGGTTGGGCTGGCCCGAACCCACCTGGCCGTCGCAGTAAGTGTTCTGGCAGCGATTCCACCAACTCACGGCAGAAGATCAGCAGGTCCTCAGGCAATTCGACCAGCTGGTTCTGTGAGCGGTGCAGGTCCCAGGTGTGCAGGGCTAGGTCAGAAACGGGGAAGGTCAGCGCTCGGTGTAGCGGGACCTCGCCCTCCGGTGATGCCCGCATTGCGTTCAGGTCCGCGCTGGGCAGGGCGACTTGCAACCGGGCCGCCAACTCGTGAAGCCGTGCAGCTGGGTCATCGCATATCCAGTCGGCCGGTTGGGAGGGTGCCATCCAGAGTTCTCCACCTTCCACCAATGTCACGA
>JARLGS010000649.1 GCA_031292695.1 Mycobacterium sp.
GAGTGCTGAGTTTTGGACGGTTGGACTTGGGTTTGTCCGATTGCGTATTGGTGCTCCGCCGACCGTGGTCTGCGGCTGGCCATCTGAACTGAGCGTTCGGCGATGACTGCACCGCCGCGACAGTGTGCAGGTCGCGACTTTCAGTGCCGCTACACCACCCGAGTTTAGATATGTCCTGCTGAATTTTGAGTGCGTGGTGTCTTGACCTGTGGTTTCGTCGGTCAGAGCGGATCTATTGTGGAGCCAGTACTCCGGATGTCGTCAGCGACTCCAGAATAACTGGACGGATCTTTTCTCCGTACGCAATGGTCATGTGCGCAATGTCGTGCTTGGTGAGTGTTGTCCCCACGAAGCTGGGGCAAAGTCGTCCAGAGGCACAGAACCAAGGCTGTGAATCGATCCATACCCCACCGATGGACTGCACGAGTTGCCGCTCTGCGTTGGCGACGGCTCTCCAACCCTCACCGACGTTAGATATGCAATCCTCCGGAGCACTCGAATGCTTTCCATAGCACTCACCGATGGAGATCCCACCAGGTGGCGGGGCGATGAAGACGATCTTCTTTGTGCTTGAACGAAACTTATCGATAAATTCCCGCAAAGAATCAGCCCAATCCTGCGGACTTAGCACTTCGCCGGTGCTTACCAATCGTTTCGGCCCCGCGAAATGGGAAATTATCACAATGTCCGGCCGCGTACTATTGATGTAATCGACCGCAAGTTCCTTTTTCCTGGCGCACGCGTCGACAAATGGCTGATCTTTATATGATATCGGCTGCTCGATGAAATAGCACGCGTACTGCGCCTCGCTATGCACCTGGAATTCACCGTTGGAATCCAGCGCGATCTGGCGTAACGGACCGAGGTAACCAAGTGCGACGGAATCTCCGATAACCACAGCACGGGTGTGTGCTGTTGCAGAACCCCACGTGCATAATTCTGGGGGTTCAGGCAGCACGGCACCGCATTGGTGTACTTCAGCGGGAGTGGTGAGATCTTTGATGGTTTCTTCAACTGATGGATCGAATTGAGGCCAATTGGTGACTCTTAGCGCGGCCAGGATTTCCTCATGGAGTTCATTTGCCTTTGGCGAGGCGATTGTTTCAATCGGGGCGTCGTCGTGTGATGCGGCGGCCGAAAGAACGTCCGGCAGCACGACCGAATGCCGGTAGGCATCCGGTCGCTGCGTGTAGGCGGTCAGCGCCACAGTGAGCAGGGTAGCGGCCATGATCGCAGCGAGTTGGGTAGGGCGGCGTACCGCGACTCGGCGGCGCTCCAGTGCGCGCTTTGCTTTGCGCAACTGATCCAAATCGATGCGACGTAAGGGATTTTCGACAAAGTGGTACGACGCGATCGCTAATCCTAAAGACAGCGCTATAGCGGCCGCGTAATACGCCATGGAGGGCTCCATGAGTGCCCCGAGTAAGATGATGACCGGCCAGTGCACGAGATACAGCGAGTACGAGATGTTTCCGAGGTAAGTGCTAACTGGATTGCGCAGGAATGCCTGATATGAAGGTTCGCCACCGACGCCCGCGGCGATCACCAGCGCCGAACCAGCGACAGGCAGGAGCGCCCACGGCGCAGGAAACCCGATCGAAGGGTCCGTGATGAATATGATGCTTGCCACGATGACCGCTAGCCCCGCCCAGGACAGTACTGATTTAGCCACCGTTGGAATCCGCGCCAAAAGACCGGTGGCGGTGGCCAACCCGGCGCCTACGCCCAACTCCCAAACCCGAGTAAACGTATCGAAGTACGCCCGTGCCGGCCATGTGGCAGATTCATAGAGAGCCCAAACGAATGATGAGGCCATGATCACTGTCATGGCGCCCCCGGCTAGCTGCATCCTGCGTCGGTGGGACCATGACTTGCGCAGGACGATCAGGCAGATCATGAAAATCACGGCCGGCCACACGAAGTAGAACTGTTCTTCCACCGAGAGCGACCAATAATGTTGGAGCGGAGATACCGAATCATCCGCGTTGAAGTAGTCGGTGCCTGTCGCGGCGAAGTGCCAGTTCGCCATGAAGATGAATGCAAACAGTGCATCGACGCCCACTTCGTGGGCTCGGAATGGCTTGAACACCAAGGTTGCAGCCACAAACGTGAGCAACAGAACAACGGTGGCCGCAGGGATGATCCGGCGGATCCGGTTCCAATAAAACTTCTTGAATGGAACGGTCCCGTGTTTCTCCGCGCTCCGCAGCAGGTTGCCGGTGATTAGGAACCCGGAGATCACGAAGAACACGTCGAGTGTGACGAAACCACCCTCTGGCCAGTGCCACAGGTGGGTGGCGAAGATCGTCAGCATGGCGAACATGCGTAGGCCCTGAAGATCTAGCCGCTGATGGGACTCCGCGGCGATCCGATACCGCTGCCGTGTGTATCGGCGATACTGCCCCAGTATTGACGCCACAGTCAGTCTCCTAATGTCTGTGGAAGCGTATCTCCGCAACCGTCAATTTTTCGGTGAAATGTTGAAGCGACAGAAACTTCCTTTTGCCTGTGCCGACGGGCCGGCCACACCGAGATCGGGTCCCCTTGACCAGCATCTATCCGCTGGGCGGCAGGCTCTTTGAGCGCTGCCGCCGCTGCTTCGTCGTGAGCTGAGCCGGGGTGCTTGATTCTGCGGGCACCCGGCCGCGAGGGCCACGCACTCCGCATCGCGGTTGCCCCTAGCTGTCCTCACGGTGTGCGCATGCGCCACCCGGGCAGCCTGCGAGGCCCGATCCAACGCACGCGTCCGCGCCAACCCGGCAACAGAACACAGGTCAACGCACTCCGGAATCGGCGGACTCGCCAAAGTGATTAAAGTCAGGTCGTGCGCCGAGTTCAGGTCGTTCTTGACCTCGGTTAATGGTGATCAGATTGGGAGTTGTCCGCCGGCATCGTCACCAACATATTCGGAATAGCGAGCGTGTTCGAAATCGTGGTACACCATTACCTTCTCTTGCCATCTCTCGTAAGCGAATTGCGCAAAATCGTGGCAAGCTGACAGCTTACGGGATGCACTTAGGGTGTTGAATTCACGAATGGCAAGACGAGCTCCAGTGTAATCAGAAAACACTTCGCCCGATCCGATAACGTCATCCATATTGCAGAACACCCGCGGCAGAATCGAGTCTGTGCTCAGTTCGAATATCTTGAATGCCTCAACGGTCGAGCTATAGTAATCTAGATCGAACGAAATCATCCCAATTGGGGCGCCTGGCGATCCAGTCGCAATGAAGGTCGGCAGGGTATCCGAGATCGGTCCTATGACGAGTTCAGCGGAGGTCAACCTGCTCTTCAAGGCAGGGATATCCATCTCGTAGAAACCACTTTTCCAGGCGTACGGCAAATCGCGGTAGTCGACAGGTGTCGGCAATCCCGAGCCCATATCAAATCCGATAATACGGACGCGGATCGGTAGAATTTTCTCGACTTGAGACTTGATGTCCTCCAAGATGATCAGCCCGGCTCCGCCGGCGACGCCAAATTCGACCCAGGTGACTTCTTCGTACCCTAACCGCACCGCGGTTTCACTAGCGCAAATCGCAGTGTACGCATACGCCGGCCGCGGCAAAATTCCAAGCTGGACTTGTTGCATAAGCGAATATCCCGGGCTGACAGGAAGCCGTGCCATGAGACGTTTACCAATCAAACCAACCGATGACGAGTCCCTCGCCGCCGCTCGCACCAGCTTGTCAATGAGCGCAGCTTTGCGATTATTCATCTGTAATCCCCAGGTTTGTGCATTGACGTCTGGTACCGAGTACTGGAGCGTGGTTGCGCAACGACACAGTTCAACGTTCCGCAGCTGCACTGTTGGATTGGATCGGAGTACCTATCAAATCAGGATCTTGCCGCACATCCGATCGGTCGTGTGGGTGCGCCAACTCAGTTTTTCCGCTCTTTACAAATTGCACCGCCAACCCGGCAGCGATGAAGATCAGGCTTTGATATTGAGTTATCAAGCCGACGGTCAGGAATAACGGTATCTGGCCAACCAACGCGATCTCTGCCGCAGATCCGCGGCCGGCCACGACCCGCAGAACAACGACAAGTAACGGCAGCACGATCATTGCGGTGACAATCCAGCCCCAGGTGACACCGAGGTAGAGGACGGCACTGTCGACCGAATCGAGTGATGTGTTGCCCGGGAAGAAATCTGGGCATCGCCCGAACCACCTGATCTCGGGCAGATATGTCTCGTACAAGTAACTTCGGAAGGTGGCGCTGACCTGTTCCTCGGCCGAGGAGCCAGCTGCCCATTCCTCGATGACCGGCATGATTTTAGGTCCGACTAGGAACGTTGTCGCGGCAGCAACAAGCACGGCTATAGTTCGAGCTGCCGGCTGTTTAGCGAGATAAGCTATGGTCAAGCAGCCTGTGAGCGCTGCAGCCAGCAGTGCGCCTCTGCTTTCAGTGGTAAAGATGCCGCCACCGACTGCAACGAGCATCAGAACCTTCCACGGATTTCGGAATGATGTGCGCGCGATGAACGGTATGGATAGCACGAGAGAGCCGCCAAGTGCGATTGAGTGGCCAAAGGCCCATGTACTTCGATCGGTCCCGCCGCGAGACTGTATGAGGTGCCAAGTCTCAAACTCAGGGGATTTTGAGTTCCAATCGACTGACCAGTTTACGAACGGGTGCCAGAAAAAGAAGAATTCGATCACCGCCAAAACGCCCACGACAGCAAGAAACACACTGATCGCATTAATTGTGAACTGGAGACCTGCGGCCGCTGCGAGTATCCGGATGGCAAAATACGGAATCACCCATCGAATCGCCATTTCCGCCCACACGCCCTGATTTATTTCGTCGATCGCGAGGGAAGCCACGCCCAAGATCGCGACCAGGTAGGCGTCGAATGCCGTGAACTCGATGCGATGGCCGCCTACGGTAACGGCAACAATAATTATTATGACGGCCACTATGCAATAGATCGGCGTTGTGGCGATGAAATGTAGGCTGATCCAAACCGGCACCATAGTGATAGATAGCAGCCAAACAACGAGTGCCAGCTGTGGTGCAGTTAATCGTCTAAACGGGAGTCTGCGCATTTCGCTTTGTACCCCTCGTGCTTAGTTTCCCGGGCCAGTTGTGGACGCGGTAGTAGACGTCATCGGTTGGCCGTCTTCGAGAGCCCATACCTTGTCGAAGTCAAAGACTTCTCCGGCGGGGATTCGGTTTGGAGACTCGCGCCAAAAACCATACGCACCAGGCGAGATGGGCCTCGAAAGTGGTTTGGAGATGGTAAGTCCGGGACCCACGACACTCACATGGTCGCCAGTGCAGCTAAGAACGAACTTGTAGACGTGGTCGAGCTCCAAAGGATGGGAAAAATTTCCAGACGCCACTGTTTTGAGCGTACCTTTGACCAATCGGCTTCTGAGCTCCCAGGAAATCCGGTTGGCGAGAAACACCACGACATCAGTATCGAGCTCGTTATCCCCGCCGGTGCCTATCATCATCGTAGTGTCCGGCCTGGCAGGATTGATCCGACGAAACTGCCCTTCTGTGCCGATACTCCGTAGCGGAGCGCGAAATTGTCGCACTGCAATCGCATCACCTTTTCCGGCGTAGGTGAAATGTCCATCCTTGATGTATCCATCCGTCGCCGGAAGCAAGGGCGCCCCGTTTTGGGGCATACCCCGCAAATCCCAACCGTCACCGAGTCCACTCGTCGTATCCGGTCTGCCGAATTCGTCAACAAATGAAGCCTCATCTGGTGACGAATCTGCCGTTGCATGACCAGGCATTGCTGACTGGCTTGTGGAGCCGGGCGGCAAGGTTCCGCGTGATTCATACGGCGGGGGTTTAGGAGTGCAGGCAGTGAGTGTCAACAGGGCGCTGATCAGACACCAACTCTTGGTGATCGCCAATCGTGCACGCTCCGTGGCAAAGTCACCGCGTGTTGAGCCAACGCTGCGTGTGATCATTGCTTGGATGAGTTAGGTCTTGCGGGAACGTTGGTTGTTGGGGGTGTCGCCGTAGTAGTAGTACCCGCCGCCGTACGAACGATCACGCGAGGGCGTCATTGTGAACACTGTGCCGAGCAAGGTGGCCCCGACGTTCTGAAGGGCGTCTGTAGCGTTTCTGAGCTGATCACGCCGCGTCTGGCCGTAGCGTCCGAGCAGTAGCGCTCCATCCGAATTCGCTGCCAATAGGGCTGCGTCGGTGACCGCGAGTAATGGGCATGAGTCCACGATCACATAGTCGAATTTCCCGCGAAGCTCGTCGAGCAGATTCTTGGCTGCGTGCGATGCCAACAATTCGCTTGGATTCGGTGGGGTTGCGCCGGCAGCCAAAACCGTGAGGCCGGAGAATTGCGTATCCTGCAACGCATCTGAAAGAGATACAGCACCGCTGAGAACAGTGCTCAAGCCCACTGCGCCATCCACATTCAGATGCTTGTGCGCGATCGATCGGCGCATATCGCCGTCAATAAGAAGTACGTTCTTTTCAACCTCGACCAAGGCTAAGGCGATGTTGATTGCTGTTATCGATTTACCCTCATTCGGGATCGAGCTCGTGACAACGATTACCCGCGGTGGATTATCGACTGCAAGGAAGCTGAGATTGGTGCGCAACTTTCTGAACGATTCGGAGATTTGTGAATTCTCCGTACCGAACAAGATGGCTGGGGTCGCTCGTCGCACTTTGTCCATTGGGATATCACCTACAACAGCGACGCCGGTGATGCTCTCGAGATCCTCATGCTTCTTGACGGTGTTATCGATTACTTCCCGCCCGACAGCGCTTGCGATGCCGAGCAAGATGCCCGCGAACAGGCCCAACACTAGATTTCGTGTTAGGTTCGGAACAGCTGGAGAGCTGGCAATCGCTGCGGGCTGCTCCACCACCACCCGGGTGTCGGGCAGGCTGCCATCTCCCGGGGTTTCGAGCTCTCGAACCATCTTGATGAACTGGTCCGAAAGCGTATTCGCGATATCCCGCGCACGAACTGGGGACGGATCGAGGACATCTACATCGATTAGGACAGTGCCCATTTTCGATCGAGCGCTGACTTCCTGACGCAATGCCTGCGGGGAAAGGTCAAGATGAAGTGCGTCCACAGTGCGTTGGGCAAGTGTTTCGCCCGTGAGCAGAATGGTATACGAACGGACCCGTTCTTGAGAAAGGAGATTTCCTTGGTACGTGTCCATCAGCGAACTGCCGGCGTATGTCGAAACGAACAACCGCGTCGATGATTTGTAAAGCGGGGTTGTGGTGACTGTAATTGCTATTGCGGCAAGCACAGCCAGAACAACCACTGCGCTGACCGTCATCCATCTCAGCCGCAGTATTCTTAGAAAATTCTGGAGACTCAATTCTGCTCCCTCCGTCTAATCGCCTAGCGCGTCGATCCCAGACGTTGGTTGTTAGAAGGTCGGCTCAGCCTACGTACGGGTAGCTCAGCTGCGTCGATGATGGTTCGTAATATATGTCAAGTTCGCCCGCAAAATACTGGAACTGCAATCATTTCTGCGCGCATGCGGGAACCTTGACCACGGGCTCGGTTTGATCGATAAGTGGCTGCAGGGGAACCCGGGCAGCCCCGGGGGTCGTAGGTTCGGACAGGCGAAAGGTCAGCACTCCCGATTGCCCTGGCGGAATGGCTACCTGGATCTCGAACGTTGGATGGTCGCGGTCCACCCCGTTGAACACCTGTATCTGCTGGTCGTTCGAGAACGCACCCACCAATTTCGCGCCCTTGGTCGCGACAAGTCGAACTGAGGTCACCATTGTTCCGCTTGGCAACGAGAGCGGAATGTTGCGTTTGAGACCCAGGGATCCGGCCACATACTCGGGTAGCGGTGTGTTGGGCACCACGCTCTGCAACTTCACGGTCACCGTCGAGTTGCGAGTGCCGCCGGCACAGCCCTCGGCCTCGTAAGTGACGTCCTGCCTTAGGTAATAGTCAAGTTTGTTGCCGGCCAGGTTGTTGACAACGACGGCTGCGTAGGGCGACGCGTCATCGGGAATCGCGTGAGCAAGTTGCGTCTGCTGTAGTAGTTCTTCCTCATCCGGAGATGCGCTCCACATCGCAATCCGCCGCTCGCTGACGGCCTTCCCGAGTGCCTCGACGAGTCGCCTCGGCGAATCGATAGAGCCGGTCATCTTCTTGACGACAGTAGTCGCGATGTCCTGTAGGAATTTCTTGCGCGCACGCTGGTCCGTGGGGAACCGTTGGTATGCCGTCGACTCGGTCAACTCGACGACGTTGTCCGCCGTGACGATTTCGCCGTCGGGCATTGTGAGCGGGCCTGTGGCGCCGAGTACGTAGCTGAGGGCGACAGGGTCCATTGCGATGACTCCGTCGACATTCGTGCCTGTTTGTTGCGCCCACATTGAGCGCCATATTTGTGCCGTGTAAGGAAAATGCGAGCTGAGATTACTGTTGCGGTAGTCGGTGCTCGGGTTGGTGTAGCCGTATTCCTGGCTGAACTGGGGCCCAAGATCCAGCGGTTTGAAAGGTCCGGTCAACTCGGTGTTGGGGCCCAACGCGTTTACGGTCGGCAGACCATGGTCGAAGTGAAGAATTCCAAATCCGCCGAGTATCCCGCCTGTCCCTCTGGCTTCGGCGTTGGTCTGAAATCCCATGAAGTAGGTGCGCGGTCCGTCTACGCCCATCAACAGCGGGGCGAGCTTGGCGGTAAGGGTGGCCTTGTCGAGGAGGTTGGTGACTTTGGCTATCTGTGCTTGAAGTTCTGAACGCGCGTTCCGAAGGGCTGAAAGGTAAGCCGGATCAGCGATCGCGTCAGCATCCGATTCAAGACGTCGCGCAGCGGTCCCGATCTTGACTAACGCCGGCACTTTCTCACGCAGGGTCTGGACGTCGACTTGTGAGCTCTTGATCAGATGGGATGGAGAAAGCGCTGTGCCCAACTCTGCCGCTGGCCTCAATACGTCCGATGCCAATCCCAGAACGACTTGAGAGATCTGTTGGGCGGTATTGAATGGACTTCCTAGCCACGGAACATGTGCTGCGAGAGTCCACGGCATTGACCGCACTGCGTTGTTCGCCTGTGCGGCGTCTGCTTCTGCCGCGGAGGCGTAGCGCACCGCCGCGTCGACGTCGCCCGCTGACAATGCATCCTTCGAGTGCTGCGCGCTAGCGCGCGCTCGTTCCAGGCCGGACTTAGCCGAGTAGCCTTCGAATCCCAGCCAACAGAGAAATCCCAGCGCGGGGAGCAGGACGGTTAGCACGATCATGCGAGTGCGGTGCCGCGCCCACGCTTGGCGAAGCCAACTGCGGTGTTCGCTAGCTGCTACTGGTTCATCATCGTCCGGTGTATTCGCCATCGCGCGGCGCGAATGCCTGCTCACTCAGGAAACGTTCGACATTTGAGTTGCAGCCGCTGCTGTACTCGCCGGTTAACGTTCGCTCGACGAAATCGCGCGGCCTAGCAGCCCCGAGTCAATGAAACTGTGATGGTGCCATATGGCCCGATCTTTGCGCCTAGGCCGAAGAAGCAGGATGAGAAATTGATGTTGGCTGTGAGTTGCTTCCACAGCGGCTGGAGAAAGCCCGGGATGATCGACAGTGGCGTGAACGTTCCCACCAGGATGGGCGCGGGTGGGGTTGGGTTCGTCCCGGGTCCAAACCACCACCAGGGATCGTTCTGCAACCACCAGGTGAGGTCCTGCGGTACAAAATCAAGGCGTCCCGCGATGGTGTTATCCAGAACGTGCGTGATCGGCGCGAGTGGAATTGGCGCAGCGTGTGCGATCGTGGGCGTCAGCGTGGCGGCAGCCGCGATGGCACAGGCGGCCATGCCGACCTGCAATTTAGCTGTGGCGTTCGAATCGTGCATCGCGAGAACAGACATAGTCCGAGCCTTCCGCTGATTAGATGCTCATTGGAGCCTTGCAGAAATTGTAGCCCGCGTCAATAGCTAACGACGCAGGTTGCGGGATATTTTCGGGGCCCAATCGATGGGCACCACCTCCTTGCCCGGACTCCTGCCCTCGCTCTCGATCGCCCCGGGGTTGTTGATGGTTTCGATAGCTTTGCTACAGACCTGCCGGCTTGCGCGACGACCGAGTCGCACTCGTTCGGTCAGCCCGGATGGGCGTGGCTGGGTCCGTGCGCGAAGGCCGATTTACGCGACGGACAGCGTGATCGTCGGTCTGTCACGTTCTCTGCGTTATGACTCGGTGAGCGACAACGCCGAGAAGCCCACCTCGAATGCGGGGGTCGTACACACCGAACGGCGCGAACGACCTCCACACACTCGTGACGCCAGTCCTCCGCCGCGGGCCTAGAGCTCGGCGACGGGCTCCACGTCGGCCGGCGCATCCGACGGCGGCAGCTGCGAGGCCAGGTGCCCGGCGAACTCTCCGATGGTCGGGTAGTCGAAGATCACTGTCGGGCTGATGTCGAACTTGCCGCCGAACTGCCCGAACAATGTGTTGCGGAGTTCGACCGCCATCAGCGAGTCGGTGCTGTCGCCACCGACATATCCGGGCGGCGGCTATCCGAAATAGATTGGAAATAGCCGATTTCCAGCTCTGTACTCATCTTGAGTCCGACCACTGTCCCTGCCGAAAGCCCAGCCCCGGCCTCCTCTTGGACTCGCTCACTCATCACCCCGAAATCGCTCCGGCGATGAGTGTCATAGTGCAAGTGATCTTGAATTCGCGCAGAACGTAGCTGCGGTGACCGGTGGGTGTGTCGGCATCCATGTCGGACCCCCGGAAGATCTCGACTGAGCCACTCGCGCGTCGTCCAGTCCCCTCCAAGAATTTACGCACGCGGTAATATTCCTGTCAGGGAGGACCGCAAGACATGAATGTGGTACGTGGGCTGAAGCATGAATGTGGTGGCTCAGTGGTGCCGTGTTTGTTTGCCAAGAGCGGCGCAGTGACCTGGCGAACCTCAGAGCGCAAGATGAGAGTCGCGTAGGGCAGGACTCTAGTGGGGTCGAATCGACGGTAGGGTGGCGTGCCGGTGCAGTTGGTGGTGCTTGCAGGCGGGTTTGGCACACGCCTAAAAGGTGCGATTGCGGATGGACTGCCGAAGCCGATGGCACCAATTGCAGGGAAGCCGTTTCTCGTACATCTCCTCGATCGGGCGATAGTTCAGGGCGTCGACGATGTCATTCTGCTGGTCGGTTACAAGAGTGCGGTGGTGGCCGATTATTTTGGCGTGAGCTACCGTGGGCTCCCGATTACCTACTCCTATGAAGACACTCCGCTCGGCACCGGCGGGGCCATCAAAGCTGCTGCGCCACATCTCCTTTCAGAATTTGTGCTGGTCAACGGGGACACGTTCGTTGACGTTTCTTATCGAGCCATTCTGGGGTGCTTGGGATCAAAGCCCCTGTGCATGAGCCTCGCAAGTCTCGAGGACGTCAGTCGGTATGGCAGCGTGATCACAGAGTCTGGGGTCGTGGTGGGGCTCCGAGAAAAGGGTATGTCAGGCCCTGGCGTGGTCAACGCCGGCGTGTATGGGTGCGGCCGTGATTTGCTAGATCTCTTGCCGGCCCGAGCGTCTTTCTCCTTCGAAGTTGATTTCCTCGAACAAGAATTGCCGCGTTTACGTCCCCGCTTTGTTGAAGCGGACTCCGGGATCATCGACATCGGTACGCCGGAGTCGTACGCACATGGAAACGCCGTATTCTCCCGGCCAACCGGCAACTAGTGTAATACGCTGATCGTCGATCCGACTTCGCGGCCCGTTATCGCCTGCCATTCGGCAAACTGTTCTACCGCTTCCGGGCGCTTGAATTCCATTAGCCGTCCGGCTCTCATCAGGATTTTATTGTTCCGAGTGACATATCCTGCTGGTGGTTCTGTCGCGTGATAGCTGAATGCCGCATAGGCATCATCGAACACGTTGTTTTGGATCGTGATGTCGACGGGTGTCTGAAGTAGATATGTGAGTAGTTGAACTCGAACGTTTTGATCGGGTCGAACCTCGGAAAATGCACCGTAGCCTGCGCGTTCGCACCGGTTGCCCTCAACGAGGACTCGGACAAAACCCGGCGAGGCCGCGTTGCTGCTCTGGGACCAGAATTCGACAGTTTGACCGCAGTCATGGATGTAATTGTCACGCAGAACAAGGTCCTCCCAGAATACCGGAGCATCATCGGCATCGCCGCCTTGTGCAGTCCATGCGACGTCATAAACGTGCGCGATCTCGTTATTTTCGATAGTCCAGTGTGAAACGTTGATCCAGCTCTCGATGCCGTTACCGAAGCGTGTATGTCCATCGGCGATATCTAGTATCGAACCGCCGATATAGTCAATCAGGCAATCGTGGATTTGTATGTCACTACCCAATCCACGAATTCCATGTCCGCCGGAACCCGTGACATGTATGTCATGAATGTTGTTCCCATGCTCCGGGCAGGAAACGGCGACCCCGGTTCCGTCGCCATGAGGGGCGGCTTTGATTTCGCTAGCCAATGTCGTGGGATTCTCGGATGCCTTTACGTACAGCGTGTGATTCGAACGGTCGCAGAAGAAGTCCCAAGGAAGCTGCAGCTCTGAAAGGTCGAATTTAAGTGCCGGCTTCACGGCCTGATCCACCAAGAGGAAGCCGATATTAGCGTCGTTTGTTGTGTTGTACCCGTCGTGTGTGGCCGGAGAACCCAGGTCAATCTTCCATATTCCGGGGGAATGCTCGTGCCATCCGGAGGGCTTGTTGAGCAGTTTGTACAGAGTCAGTGTGGGCTTGGCTCCTGTGCCGTATGCCCCTACTTCGCATCCTGCCGGCAGGCTGAATTCACCGTAGAAGGTCTCACCCCGCCGAAATAGGACGAGCGATCGGTCTTGTGGGAGTGAGTCATTAGCTTTCTGGATGGTCGCCCAGGCTGACTGTTGGCTCAGTCCGTCGTTGCTGTCATTGCCGGTGTTCGATATGTAGTAGGTCGGTATCGGAGCGGCATACCCTCGCGCTAGCCCCGGGCTGCTGGCAAGGAGACTGGCGGCAGCAGCTGCGGTCGTCTGTGCGGTAACTCGAACAAATGCGCGACGTGAGAGGGGGATCCCCATGTTTCGTGTTCGGTCCGTCCATTCGATGTGAGCGGCAGCGATGACTCCGTCCAATCGCCTAGGCTACCGGAGCGTTGGTTGCGGCTCCGTGCGAAAAGCTGCACTGGCCTGTGCCGCATGGGGGCAGTATCAGTGTCCACTCTGAGGGTGAATATCTCGCGCCGCGCTCAGGATTGAAGTCGAAGTGGTGCCGATTTGTATCTTCGTTCCCCAGATCACGGTTTCAAATCCGGACAAAGCCCGTGAAGCTACCCGAAACGGACGCTTTCAGCGTGAGTAGAACCCGATTTCCTTGTGCGGTTGTCGCTACGATTCAATCCAGCGCCTGGGCAATCAAGGACGCGAGGTGGTGCCCGACGGCGGTGTATGCGGCTTGTGTGAAGTGAGTACCGTCCACCGTCAATGACGGCGGCACCATCCCCGCTGCAACAGCTTCTGTGTCGGCGGCGGTGGGCGCAACGCCGGCGGCAGCCAGCCCATCTGAAACGAGCCAGCCGCGCAAATCAACGAACCGCGGTCCGTATACCTTCGCCAGCGCATCGCTGGTGGCGGGGATGGTCCCGATGATCAAGTAATGCGGTGGGCCGGACAGAGAGGAGACCATCGAGGCGATGTCGCGGGTGATTGCCGATGGCTGGGCCGGATTATTCGAGCCCGCCCAGATGATTTCGAAGCAGCCCCGGTACTCAACGCCATCGTCCCCGCTGAACGTGGATCCCTGTGGGAGTGGCACAGCAGTGTCCACAGGGGCGTCGGGAGTAAATGTGAAATCGTCGACACCTGGGGTCAGCGTGTGCTGCAAGGTTCCGGATACTTCGGCCAGAACGCCATGCATTTTCAACGACCCGGCGTTCGTGTACTGGCTCCAACCATCGGTGGGGCTGATTGCGTCCACGCGAATCGGCGTGGTTGACTTCGCAGGAATCCGACTGCCGCTCAACGTTACTCGCGGTCTGAGGCCGCCTTGCCGCACTGCGATTTCAGCTGATCCAAGCGAGGGGAGACCGAAATTCTTCGTTGGTACGCCCAAATCGTTGCCGATCGTGTCGAGCAAGGTCGGTTGGGCCTGTCGCCACACGCCATCGATCTGAGTCAAGCCGTAGGTCAGTGAATCGCCCCAGGCAACAACTTGGTTTGGGGGGCACGCTGAACGGGCCGGTACTGGCTTTGCGAACGCTGTAAAACAACTCAGTGCGGACAGGGAGCACATGACACTGACGAGTCCTGCGAGACGCCGCATTGACTTCACCTGTTCAGCCTAGCGGGACCCGACCCAAGCTGAGCTCCACTCGGTTCCAGTAGGAACCCGTAAAGACTTTCGTGCCCGTCGCAGGGACCCGTAAGAGGTTGCGATCCGCGACTACCTTTTGCCTCGTAAAACACCTGCGGCGGCAGACATTAGAAGTGAGGGGTGTGCACACCAAATCGCATGCACACCCCTGACATTCATGACGTCAGTCTTCCGCTTCCGCTGCCGCTTCGGCCTCGGCGACGGGCTCAGCCTCGCTCGCGGCCTTGGTCACCTCAGCCGCGTCCCTAGACTCCTCTGCCGACTCCACCTCATCCGACGGCGGCAGTTGCGAGGCCAGGTGCCCGGCGAGCTCCCCGAGGGTCGGGTAGTCGAAGATCGCTGTCGGGCTGATGTCGAACTTGCCGCCGAACTGCCCGAACAACCGGTTGCGCAGTTCGACCGCCATCAGTGAATCGGTGCCGAGGTCCAGGAACCGGCTGGTCGCGGCGGGCGGCTGTGCCAGCCGCAGGAAGCCCTGCACTTCGCGCTGCAGGAATTCGGCGATGAACCCGGCGCGCTGGGCGTCGGGGATCTCCTGCAGCTGCCGGAGCAGCTCGCTGTCGCCGGTGGCCGCCGAGTCGCCGGTGGGCAACACCTGATCGAGCAGCGGCGGGCGGATGCCGCCCAACATCTTCGCGGCGCGTTGCCAGTTGGCCTTGAGGACTGTGGCCTGGCCGGTCCCGTGCCGAATCATCTCGCTGAGCGCGGTGAGGGCCGCCGTCGGCTCCAGCGGCATCATGCCCTGAGCGCTCAGGTTGGCGGTGGCCGCTTGCGAACTGGCCATGCCGCCCCGGCCCCAGGGGCCGAAATTGGCTGCGGTCGCCGGCAGGCCCTGCGCCCGACGGTGTGCCACGAGGCCATCGAGCAGCGCATTGGCGGTGGCGTAGTTCGCCTGGGCCGGTGAACCCAGCACAGCCGACGCCGAAGAGTACACGATGAAGAAGTCGAGTTCATCGTCCTGCGTCAACTTGTGCAGATGCAGTGCACCGAAAGCCTTGGGCCCCAGAGTCTTCCGGAAGCGCTCCAGGTCCTGCTGCGGTAGCAGCGCGTCATCGAGCACACCCGCCAGGTGCGCCACGCCGGCCAGCGGCGGCAATTCCGCGCGGATCCGGTCCAGCAGCGCCGCGAGTTCGGACTCCGCACCGACGTCGGCGGAGAACACATGGATCCGGCAGTGGAACCGCTCCATGATGCCGTCGATGGCCCGTTGCGCCTCGGCGTCCGGTTCCCGCCGGCTGGTCAGCACGATGTCGCCGGCACCCAGTTGTGCCAGGTAGGCCGCCGTGTGCAGGCCGAGCGCACCGAGACCACCGGTGATCAGGTAGCTCCGATCGCCATGCGGCTGCAGCGGTTTCGGCATCTGCACCACGATCTTCCCGATGTGCCGCGCCTGCTGCATGCGCCGGAACGCGGTCTTGGCCTCGGTCAGTGGATAGATTTCGGCGGGCACCGGCGTCCACTCGCCCTTGGCCAACCCATCCGACAGCTCGGCCATCAGCCGCTGGATGCGGTCGGGATCGGTCATCATCGTCACGTCCAGCGCGACAATCTCGTAGTCGATATCGGGACGCACCGCAGCCATCTGCTCGGCCGTCCAGATGTCGCGCTTGGCGATCTCGGCGAACCGGCCGCCCTTGGCGGTGGCTCGCACAGTCGCCTCGACGAAGCCCTCGTTGGTCAGGCTGTTGAGCACCACGTCCACGCCGGCGCCGTCGGTGTCCGCAAGAATTTGATCTGCGAAATCCGTTGTGCGCGAGTCGTAGACGTATTCCACGCCCATCTTGCGCAACGTTGCGCGTTTGTAGGCGCTCGCGGTGGCGAAGACGGTGGCGCCCTGCTGCCGGGCCATCTGGACGGCGGCCAGTCCGACGCCACCACTGGCGGCGTGGATCAGCACCTTGTCACCGGGCTTGAGCTTCGCCCAGTCGAAGGCCAGCCGGACCGTCAGCGCCGCCGCGGGCAGCGTCGCGGCATCGACCGCGCCGACCCCGTCCGGCACCGTGGCTAGCAGCTGCGCCGGCACGTTCAGCCGGCTGGCGAACGCGCCCTGCATGGAGCCGAAGACGCGCTGGCCGACCTCGAATCCGGTGACCTCCGAACCCAATTCGGTGATGACGCCGCACAGGTCACCGCCGATCGGTCCGGGATCGCCCGGGTAGAGGCCCAGCACGTTGAGCACGTCGCGGAAGTTGAGACCGGCGGCCTCGATCCGCACCTGCACCTCGTGCGGAGCAGGCGGGGTCACCTCCTTCTCAGTGAGCCGGAGGTTGTCGATGGCGCCGCGCTCCGTCGGTGCCAGCACGTAGTCGTCCGAACGGGGCATCGGGAGATGGCCGCTGCGCGCCCAGTGCATCAGCCGGGGCACCAGGAACTTGCCCTGGCGCAACGCGAATTCGGACTCGGTCAGCGGAGTGCCGAGGACACCGGCCAACACACTCTTGGCGCCGGCATCGGAGCTGTCCAGGTCGACCAGTCGCAGGCGCAGGGCCGGCTGTTCGTTGATGACGGTCCGCCCCAGGCCCCAGAGCGCGGCCTGCACGGGGTCGACCGGCTCGCCGGGCTCGGTGGCGACGGCGCCTTCGGTGACGATCCACAATCCGCCGGTGAGGTTCAGCTTCTCCTCTGCGAGTGCGGTCTGCATGGCGCCGAGCAGGGTGCCGACTTCGGTTTCCAATCGCGCCGCGAGTTCGGCGGTCGGCCCGTCGACATCCGGTTGTGCCGAACTGCGCCAGACGATCCCGGTGACCGGGGCGCCGCGTTCGGCGGCCTCGGCGAACGCTTGCTGCCAGGCTTGCGGCTCCAGGGTCTGATCGAGTGTGACTGCCCCCGGCACGCCGGTGGCAAGCTCGTCGAAGCCGGCGATCAGCCAGGTGCCGTTCGCGGGTTTGGTGGCCCCGGTGGTCTCGGTGGAGTCGTCTGCGGTACTCGGAGCCGCGACCTCTTGCCAACCCAACGTGTACAGCAGTCGGGTGGTATCGCCGCCGAGTCCGCGCAGCAGCGCCTCGCGGGGCGCCCGCTTCACGGTGAATTCGGTGATTCCGCCGAGTCGCTTGCCGTCGCGATCGAGGAAGTCGATGTCGAAGACCTGCGTCTCGCTGGTCAGCTCACTGGTGTGCCAGCGGGCCCGGGCGTAGAACCGCCGTGGCATCTTCTCGCGCAGCTCGACCTGGCCGTACCGCAGCGGCAGGAACAGGTCGTGCATGCCGTGTTCGGCGGCGAGCAGCGCGGGGAAGGCCGGGAAGGCCACACCGGTGCACAGGTCGAGCAGTACGGGGTGGATGGGCTCGCTGCTGAGGTGCTCGCCGAGTTCGTCTCCGACGGAGACATCACCGATGGCCATGCCGTCGCGGACCCACAACGACTTGAGCGACGTGGACCACGTTGGGCCCCAGGCCAGTTCCATGTCGTTGAAGGTCTCGAACAGCTGCTGCGGGCGCAGCCGCTCCATCCGCTCGACGACGTCTTCCATCGAACCCGCCGCGTCATCCGCGGCAGTCGCCCCGTCGGCACCGCTGAGCAGCGTGCCGTCGGCGTTCAGTGACCATTCGGCTTCCCGTACCCCATTGGGCCGGCTGTGCACCTGGAACTTCCAGCCTTCGCCGCTATCCATGGACCGGATGGTCAGCTGCGTCTCGCGAGAGGCCTTGTCGGGCAGGATGATCGGCTCGTAGAAGAAGACTTCCTTGACTCGGGCCGGAGCTCCGACCGAAGCCAGGGCCATCGCCGCGTACGTCGCACCCGGCACGACGACGGTGCCGTAGATGACGTGATGGGCCAGCCACGGCTGCGTCTTGACCGACAGCACATTGCTGTAGATGGTGTCTCCGGTGGCCAGATCCTTTGCGCTGCCCAGGATTCCGGACGTGGCCGTGCTGCCCGAGCCCATGCCCACGACGCTCGCGGTCTTGGGCCAGAAGCGGCGGCGCTGGAACGGGTACGTCGGCAGTTCGAGCCGCTGTCCCTGGTTCTTGGCCGCGAAATCGAGCCGGTGCCCGCAGATGTACGTCGTGGCAAGCGCTTCGGTGATCTGCCGGTGCGCGTTGGCGCCCTTGCGCAGCGACACGATGGCCCGCGGCGTCTCCGAGGACTCGGGCCAGATCTGCAATGCGGCCGCGGTCAGGATCGGCTGCGGACCGATTTCCATCAGCACCGAGCAGCCCAATGCCGCAACGGTGCGCACGCTCTCGGTGAACTGCACCGGCTGCCGGGAATGCCGCCGCCAGTACTGGGCATCGAGCGGCGTCTCAGCGGTGAGCACGGCGCCGGTCCGGTTGCACACCAGCGGCAGCGTCGGCACCGCGAACTGGAATTGGGTTGCGAACGACTCGAATTCGTCGAGCACCGGATCCAGCAACTCCGAATGGAAGGCGTGGCTGGTCTCAAGCCAGGTGCAGCGCGTGGCGTCCTCGCTGCAGCGGGCGACGATCTGTTCCAGATCCTCGCCCGGGCCTGACAGCACGGTGTTGCGGCCGTTGTAGGCGCCGACCGAAACCCGCGGGAATGCCTCAGCGGCGCGTTCGACATATTCGGGATCGGCGAACACCGCCACCATGCGGCCGCCTGCGGGCAGGCTGCCGAATAACCGGCCACGTTCGGCGATCAACCGAGCGCCGTCTTCCAGGCTGAACACGCCGGCCACACACGCCGCCGCATACTGGCCCACGCTGTGGCCCAGCACCACGTCCGGCTCGATGCCCCACGACTGCCACAACCGGGCCAGGCCCATTTCGACGGCGAAGATCGCGGGCTGCGCAAAAGAGGTGTTGCGCAAGGAAATTGAAGCTTCTGCAGCCATCTTTCGGTCGGTACCGAACATGACCTCCAGCAGCGGCCGCGGCAGGATCGGATCCACCGCCTGTGCGCATCGGCGGACGACGTCGGCGAAAACCGGCTCGGTGTCGAACAATTCCCGGGCCATGCCCGGGTACTGGCTGCCCTGGCCCGGGAAGAACCACGCGGTGGTCGGTGGATCGGTGCACTCCCCACGGAGTACGCCCGGCCGCAGCTTGTTCGCCACCAGATCTTCCAGCAGCACCTTGGCTTCATGGGCGGTACTCGCGACGACCGCGGCCCGATGCTCGAAGTGCGAACGCCCCGCGCCGGCGGTGTAGCAGACGTCGGCGATTGACGCATCGGGGTGCTCCTCGAGCCACGCGCCGTACCGCTGCGCCAATGCGGTCAGGCCCTGCGCCGACCGTGCCGACAGCGGCAGCACCTGGACCGCATCGCGTTGGGTCGCCGGGGCGAGCGCAGCGACGGGACGGGCCTCAGTGGTATCGGGTGCGGTGTCGTCCGCGACGTCGTCGTCGGACACCGGCAGTGGGGCTTCCTCCAGCAGCACATGCGCGTTGGTGCCGGTGAACCCGAACGAGCTGACGCCCGCCCGCCGCGGGCGGCCGTCGGCGTGCCACGGCATCGGCTTGTCCACCACCTGCACGGGGAGCGAGTCCCACGGAATGTGTGGTGACGGCTTGTTGAAATGCAGTGTCTGCGGCAGCATTTCGTGCTCCAGCGACAACACGACCTTGATCAGGCCCGCGGCACCCGCCGCGGACTCCAGGTGGCCGATGTTGGTCTTCGCCGTGCCCATCAGCAGCGGCCGGTTCGGATCGCGGCCGGTGCCGTAGGCCGCCGCGGCGGCTTGCACCTCGATGGGGTCACCCAGTGGTGTGCCCGTGCCGTGCGCCTCGAGGTAGTCGACGTCGCCGCCGCTGAGGCCGGCCCGGGCCAGCGCCGTGTTGATAAGCCGTTGCTGCGCACCACCATTGGGTACCGTGAGACCGCTGGACGCGCCGTCCTGGTTGACCGCAGTGCTCCGGATGATCGCGGCGATCCGGTCGCCGTCGCGCTGCGCATCGCTGAGTCGCTTGAGCACCAGCACGCCGCAGCCTTCGCCGCGCACGTAGCCGTCAGCGGCGGCGTCGAATGTCTTGCAGCGGCCGTCCGGCGCCAGCATCCGGGCGCGGGAGGCGGCGACGATGGATGCCGGGCTCAGCAGGACGTTCACGCCACCGGCCAGGGCCATGTCGCAGTCGCCCGAGTGCAGCGCCTGCGCGGCCTGGTGCACGGCCACCAACGACGAGCTGCATGCGGTGTCGACCGCCATGGCCGGCCCTTCCAGGCCCAGTGTGAACGAGACCCGGCCCGCGATGGCGTTGAGCGCGTTGCCGGTGATGAAGTGCGGTTCGAGGTTCTCGACCGAGCCGCCCGAGAGCAGATGCGAATACTCGTTGGCGCCGACGCCGACGAAGACGCCAGTTCGGCTGCCGCGCAACGACGCCGGCGCGTAGCCGGCTCTTTCTAAGCCCTCCCAGGCGATTTCGAGCATCAGTCGCTGCTGCGGATCGATCCACACGGCCTCGCGCGGAGAGATGCCGAAGAACTCCGGATCGAACGTGTCGACGCTGTCGAGGTAGCCACCGGAGCGCGTGTAGATCTTGCCCGGCGTCTGCGCGTCGGGATCGTAGAACTCGTCGACGTCAAAGCGGTCTTCGGGGATTTCACTGATCGCGTCGACGCCTTGCGCCAGCACCTGCCAGAACGCATCCGGGTCGGGTGAGCCCGGGAAGCGGCAGGCCACCGAGATGATGGCGATGGGCTCGTCGGCCGCGGCGAGGGACTTCACCTCGGTGACCGCTTTTGTGCCGGCCTTCTCGTTGAGGTTGAGGATGTCGCCGAGCAGGTAGTCCGCGACGTCAGTGAGTCGCGGGTGATCCATCGCGAGCGTCGCCGGAAGTTCCTTGCCGACCGCCTGTTCCAGCCGGCGACGCAGTTCGACGGCCATCAGCGAATCCATGCCGAGGTCGAAGAACCCGGCCTCTTCGCGGATCTCGGAGGCGTCGATGCGCGTCACCTCGGCGACGGCGTCGCGCAGGTACTCCAGGACAAGCTTCTTGCGCTGCTGGACCGGAGCGGCAATGAGCTGCTCCACCAGCCTCGTGTTGCCCGACGGGCCAGTGGCTGCGGATGCGGAGTCCGGTACCTCACGGGCCACCTCGGCCAGCAGGGCCCGCTGGCCGGCCTGCGAATAGATCGGCAGGAATTTGGCCCAATCCATGCGCCCCACAACGGCTTCCGCCGGCGCGCCGGCGGCGACCATGACGTCGGTCATCCCGGTCAGGGCATCAGCGGGGGACAGGGTGCGGACGCCGCGGCGCTCCAGCTGGGCACGGGCGTCGGGGTCGGCCATGCCGGCCGCCCATGGGCCGAAGTTGACACTCATGCCGGGCACGCCCTGTTCGCGCAGCCGCCAGGTCAAGCCGTCGAGGAAGGCGTTGGCCGCGCTGTAGGCGGTCTGGCCGTAGCTGCCCCACACCGCGGAGATCGACGACGTGGACAGGAAGAAGTCCAGCCGCTGATCAGCGATGGCCTCGCTCAGATACCAAGCACCCCAGACCTTTCCGGAGAACACGCGCTCCAGTTCGGCGTCTTCGAGGGTACTGAGCGGGGTGGTGCTGTTCTCCCCGGCGGCGTGCACGACGCCGGCCAGCGGCGGCAGTTCGGCCCGCAGCGTGGACATCAGGCGGGCGACGTCGTGCGGATTGGCGACGTCTGCCGTCACGACACGGGTTTCGCAACCGTGCTGGTCGCGCAGTGCGTCAATGCGCTGCTGTGTTGCCTCGCTCGGCGCCCGACGGCTGGTCAGCACCAGGTGTCGAGCACCGTGGGCGGCCAGGCAGGAGGCGATTTCCAGTCCGAGCGAACCCAGCCCACCCGTCACCAGATACGTTGCATCAGTACGCAATTCCAGCTGGGTTGGGTTCGGCTGCCCGGTGCGGCGGACCAGTCGGGGCACATGCACACCTTCGGCCCGTAGCGCGATCTGATCCTCACCACGTGGGGCTGCGATCACCTGAGTGATCAATCGCGACCACTCGTCGGAGGTGCCGTCGGCCAGGTCGGCCAGACCACCCCACACCTGCGGGTACTCCAGCGCCGCTGAGCGGCCGAAGCCCCACAGGCTGGTCTGCTCCGGCGCCACGGTGTCGGTGTCGGTAACCCGTTGTGCACCAAGGGTGATCATCCAAATGGGTGCCCGCAGGTCGGCGGCGGCCGCGGCGCGGAACAGGCGCTGCGTGCCACCGAGGATGCGGTGCTGCATCCGTAGCAGAGATTGCATGGAGGCGGCGGACCCACTATCGGCGTCGAGGGCCGCGATGTGCAAGATGCGCAGCGTTGGCTCGTCCTCGACTGCGGTGCGCAGGTCGGCTTCCAGCTGTTGTTCGTCGGCGTCGGAACCCGGCAACCCGAGTACCCGGTGTCGGTGCCCGAGCCGGGTCAGGGCGTCGGTCAGCGGCGCCAGCACGTCGGCTTGAGCACTGATGTCACCGACGACGACCCACGCCGAGCCTTCGCCGATCTCCGAGGGCGCAACCGCGACAGACTTCTCCCACCGGTCCCACCGGACTTCGTACCGGGCGTCCGCCACGGACTGCGCGTTGCGCTGCCGGTTGTGTTGTGCGGCAAGCTTGTTCAGGACCTCGGTGGTCGACTGATCGGCGCCGGTGCCAGCGCCGTCCAGCAGCGCGGCGAGCTCGTCGATGCGGCCGTCCTCCAGCAGCCGGACGGCCTCGGTGGTCGCCCCGCCGCCGTGGTGCGCCGTGGCGGACGGCGTGATCCGCTCGTCGCGGAACCAGTACGCCTTGCGCTGGAACGGGTAGGTCGGCAGGTCGAACTTGTGCGCCGAGCCCGGCCGGACTGCCGCGAAATCGGGCAGGTGGCCGGCGACGTAGGTGGCGGCCAGGGCCTCGGTGATCTGGCGGTGGTCAGCACCCTTGCGGCGCAACGACGCGATGGCCCGGGGTGCGGTGGCCGGGTCGGGCCAGGCCCGCAGGGCGGCGGCGGTCAGCACCGGTTGCGGGCCGACTTCCAGTAGGGCGGCGCAGCCGAGCTTGGACAGGGTCTCCACGCCCTTCGCGAATTCGACAGGCTGGCGCGCATGCCGGCGCCAGTACTGGCCGTCGAGTTTGGCGGTGCGGCCCAGAGTGTCGCCGGTCCGGTTGCACACCAGAATCCGCTGCGGTGCGTTGAACGTGAATTGGTTTGCGTACGACTCGAATTCGTCGAGCGCCGGGTCTAGCAGTGCGGAGTGGAAGGCGTGGCTGGTGTCCAGCCAATCGCAGCGGACGCCATCGGCGGTCAGCCCGGCCACCGCCCGTTCCAGATCCGCGGCAGGCCCGGACAGCACCGTGTTGGCGCCGTTGTAGGCCGCCACCGACAAGCTCGGGTATTCGTCGGTGAGTCGCTCGACGCGCTCGGGTGCGGCGAACACCGCTGCCATCCGGCCGCCCGCGGGCAGGTTCCCGAACAAGCGGCCGCGCTCGGCCAGCAGGCGCATGCCGTCTTCAACGCTGAACACCCCGGCGACACAGGCCGCGGTGTACTGGCCGACGCTGTGGCCGAGCACCACGTCGGGCTCGAAGCCCCAGGACTGCCAGAGCCGGGCCAGGCCCATCTCGACGGCGAAGATCGCCGGCTGGGCGTAGCTGGTCTGCCGCAGCGTTTCCTCAGCCCCCGGGCCTTCGTCGAAAATGACATCCAGCAAAGGCTTTTCGAGCACGTCGGCCACGGCGGCGGCGCAGCGCGTCATGACCTCGGCGAACACCGGCTCGGTCTGGAACAGTTCCTTGGCCATGCCGGCGAACTGGCTGCCCTGCCCGGGGAACAGCCACGCGGTCTTCGGCTTGTCCGCGGACTGTCCCCGCACCAGGCCCGGTGCCGGCCGGTCGTCGGCGAGTGCGCCGAGCAACTCGCGCGCGGATTCGAGCGAGTTCACCACCAGCGCGGCCCGGTGCTCGAAGTGGGCGCGTCCCGCGCCGGCGGTGATGCACACGTCCGACAGCGTGGCCTCGGGATGGGCGACCACCCAGCTGCGGTAGTCCTCGGCGGACTGCAGCAGGGCGGCCGGGGTGCGCGCCGACAGCGGCAGCACCATGAATCGGCGGTCGTCGGGTTCTTCGGCCGGAGCCGCTTGCGCAACCGGTGCCGGTGCCTCTTGCAGCAGAACGTGCGCGTTGGTGCCGGAGAAACCGAACGAACTGATGCCTGCGACGCGCGGCCGTTCGCTCCGCTCCCAGCTGGTCGCCTCGTCCACGACCTTGACGGGGATGCGGTCCCACGGAATGTGCGGCGACGGGTTCCGGAAGTGCAGATGCTTGGGCAGTTCCTGGTGCTCCAGCGACAGGATGACCTTGATGATTCCGGCGACGCCGGCGGCGGCCTCCAAGTGTCCGTTGTTGGTCTTGACCGAGCCGATCAGCAGCGGCTGGTCGGCGTCGCGTCCGGTGCTGTACGCCGCGGCGGCGGCCTGAACCTCGATCGGGTCGCCCAGCGAGGTGCCGGTGCCGTGCGCTTCCAGGTAGCCGACGTCGCTTGGGGCCAGGCCCGCGCGTTCCAGCGCCTCGGCGATAACCCTTTGTTGTGCAACACCATTGGGCACCGTCAGGCCGCCGGAGGCGCCGTCCTGATTGATCGCGCTGCCGCGGATCACGGCGCGGATGCGGTCTCCGTCGCGCACCGCGTCCGCAAGCCGCTTCACCACGATGACGCCGCAGCCCTCGCCGCGCACGTACCCGTCGGCGGAGGCGTCGAAGGTCTTGCACTTGCCGTCCGGGGCCAGCATCCGTGATTGCGAGAAGGTGATCATGGTCGCCGGGCTGAGGATGACGTTCGCGCCACCGGCCAGCGCCAAGTCGCATTCTCCGAGCTGCAGCGCCTGGCAGGCCTGGTGGATGGCGACCAACGAGGAGCTGCAGGCGGTGTCGACGGTGACGGCCGGGCCCTGCAGCCCCAGCCGGTAGCTGATGCGGCCGGCCGCTGCGGCACCCGACGTACCGATGGCCATGTAGGCCTCGATCTCCGGGTAGGTCAGCTCGGCTGACGCCATGCCCAGGTAGTCGTGGGTTGCCAGGCCGACGAACACGCCGGTCTTGGTGCTCGCCAGGGCCGAGGGTGCGGTACCGGCATGTTCCACCGCCCGCCACGCCATCTCCAGCAGCAACCGCTGCTGCGGGTCCATCATCTTGGCTTCGCGGGTGGACACCCCGAAGAACGGGGCATCGAAGCCGACCGCGTCGTCGATGAAGCCGGCGCGGCGGGTGACGATCTTTCCGCGGGCGTCCGGGTCGGCGTCGAAGAACTCGTCGACATCCCACCGGTCCTGGGGTATCTCCGACACCGCGTCGCGGCCGTCGCGGAGCATCTCCCAGAACGACTCTGCGTCGGTGGCTCCAGGGAAGCGCGCGGCGTAGCCGACGATCGCAAAGCTGGACACCGACGAACCTTCGGTGGTTGGCATGGAATTGTCCTCCCGCATTTGCCGGTGACTTCCGATCCCACGCAGGAGACCGTGTTCAGCGCCAGATTTTTGAGCCGAACGGCCACGGTCGGTAGATCTACCGAACGGCCTCGGCCAGTTGATCTTCCGAACGGCCACGGCCAGCTCATCTTCTGCGGGCCAGTATTACATGTAGGTTGCTGAAGCACGAGGATTAGGTGCGGGTGCTGCCGGATCATCGAGGACCGCCCAACCAGGCGTAACGGCGCGCGCAAAGGTTGCCGGGGTATGTTGATGGCGCCGACAGCGTTGCCGGACCGGTTGGTGTCCAAACCTGGGAGGAAAGTAATTGCGCATCGGGAAGATCACGATCGGAAAGATCGATGATTGGACGCCGATCCCGGGGGGCCTGACCTCCTGGCACCCCACACTTGCGGCACGCGAGGTGGCGCGGCAGGCGCCCGTCAGCCCGGTTCCCGTCAGCTACATGCAGGGCCAACACATTCGTGGTGTGGTCGAGCGGACCGGCTCCGGCCTCGAGTACTCCCGACAGATCATCGCCACCTGTGAAGTGCCTGGTCAGTGCGATATCCCCGCCATGAATGAGGCCCTCAACTCCTATCTCCGCCGGCACGACACCTACCGGAGCTGGTTCGAGTACACCGGTGACGGCGACATCCTCCGGCACACCCTGACCAACCCGGACGACCTCGAATTCGAACCCATCGACCACGGTGAGTTGGCCGTGGAAGACGTCCGCAAGCATCTGATCGACATCCCGACGCCGCTGGAGTGGGGGTGCTTCTCCTTCGGCATCGTGCAGAGCGAGGACAGCTTCAACTTCTATGCGGCCATCGATCACGTCCACGGGGACGCGGCGCTGATCGGCATCACCATGCTGGAGGCTCATGGCCGATACACAGCATTGACAACAGGCGGCTCAGCGTTTGCTCTGCCCGATGCCGGCAGTTTCGACGCATGGTGCGTCCAGGAGCACGAGCGCACCTCGGCGCTGACCGTCGATTCGCCTGAGGTGCAGGCCTGGATCGAGTTTGCCGAGAACAACAACAACAGCATGCCCGAGTTCCCGTTGCCGCTGGGGAACGCGATGGAGCCGTCGGTCGGCGACATGGTCGGCGAATCGCTGATGGACCCGGACCAGACGACGCGGTTCGAGGCGGCCTGTGAGGCGGCTGGTGCCCGCTTCGTTGGTGGCCTGTTCGCGTGCATGGCGATGGTGGAACATGAGTTCACCGGTGCCGCAACGTATTACGGGCTCACGCCGCGGGACACCCGGCGTACGTCAGACAACTTCATGACGCAGGGCTGGTTCACCGGGCTGGTGCCCATCACGGTGCCGATCGCCGCGACGACCTTCAACGAAGCGGCCTGGGCGGCGCAGGAGTCGTTCGACGGCAACCTGAACATGGCGCGAGTGCCGTATTACCGCGTTCTGGAGCTGGCTCCGTGGCTGGACTGGCCGCGGCCAAATTTCCCGGTGTCGAACTTCCTGCACGGCGGCGCGGCACCACTCAACACCATCCTCGCGGCCACCGAAATGGGCTACGCGAACAACGTCGGCATCTATTCGGACGGCCGCTATTCCTACCAGCTGACCATCTACGTGTTCCGCTACGAGGGCGGCACGGTCATGGAGGTCATGTACCCGGACAACCCCATCGCCAAGAAGTCCGTGACGCGCTATCTGGAAGCGATGAAGTCCGTCTGCACGCGGGTCGCCGACGGCGGGAACTGGTGACCCGCCGGGCGGGCACGACAGGAGTGTCAATTTGCGACCGCTAGCAGATTTTGTGGTGCGGCGGCCCTGGGCGGTGATCGGGTTGTGGATCGTGCTGGCGATTGCCCTGCCGCTGAGCTTCCCGAGCCTGAACGACATGGCCCAGAAGCATCCGCTGGCCATGCTGCCCGCCGACGCCCCGTCGAGCGTCGCTGCCCGGCAGATGACCGAGGCATTCCAAGAACCCGGCGGCGACGACCTGCTGCTCGTGGTGCTGATCAATGACCGCGGACTCGGCAAACCTGACGAAGCCACCTACCGCAAGCTGGTGGACGCCCTGCACGACGACCCGCACGACGTCGTGATGCTGCAGGACTTCATCAGCACCCCACCTCTGCGGAATTTTCTGACCAGCAAGGACAAGAAGGCCTGGGTGCTGCCGGTCGGTCTGTCCGGTGCGCTGGGTACGCCGCAGTCCTATGCCGCGTACAAGCGGGTGGCCGACATCGTCCGGACGAACACTGTAGGCACCCCGCTCGCCGTCCACCTCGCCGGACCGGCTGCCACCGTCGCCGACCTCACCGTCGCGGGCGAGACGGACCGGATGCCGATCGAGATCGCGATCGCGGTCCTAGTGCTCCTCGTCCTTCTGGTGGTGTACCGCAACCCGGTCACCATGCTGGTGCCGCTGGTCGGCATAGGGATGTCGTTGGTGATCGCGCAGGCCGTGGTTGCCGGGCTGTCGCAGCTGACCGGTCTCGGAGTGTCGAACCAGGCCATCATCCTGCTGAGCGCGATGATCTTCGGCGCGGGCACGGACTATGCGGTGTTCCTGATCAGCCGCTATCACGACTATGTGCGGCAGGGCGCCGACTCGGACGACGCCGTGCGCCGGGCGCTGTCCTCGGTCGGAAAAGTCATCACCGCTTCTGCGGCAACCGTCGGCGTCACCTTTCTCGGCATCAGCTTCGCCCGGATGGGTGTGTTCTCCACCGTCGGGGTGTCGTCGGCGATCGGCATCGCGGTGGCGTACCTCGCCGCGGTGACGCTGCTGCCGGCGATCCTGGCGCTCGTCGGGCCGCGTGGCTGGATCAAGCCACGGCACGAATTGACGGCGGGACTGTGGCGTCGATCCGGAGCCCGCATCGTGCGCCGGCCGCGCCTGCACCTGGTGGCCAGCCTGCTGGTGCTGATCCTGCTGGCCTGTGCCGCGGGTTTTGCCCGCTTCAACTATGACGACCGCAAATCTGTCGCGGCGTCCGCACCGAGCTCGGTCGGATACGCCGCGCTGGAACGCCATTTCGATGTCAACCAGTCCGTCCCGTCGTACGTGCTGGTCCGGTCGCCGCGCGACCTGCGCAACCCGCAGGCCCTGGCGGACCTGGAGCAGATGGCGTCCCGCATCAGCCAATTGCCGGACATCGCGATGGTCAGCGGCATCACCCGCCCCATGGGCGAGGTGCCGCCGGAGTTCCGCGCCACCTTCCAGGCGGGTCTGGTCGGCGACCGCTTGACCGACGGCGCCAACATGATCGACCAGCGGACGGGCGACATCAACCGGCTGGCCAAGGGCGCCAACACCCTCGCAACCAACCTCAGCGACGTGCGCGGCCAGGTGAGCCAGATCGCCACCAGCCTCCAGTCGACCCTCGACGCCTTCACCGCGATGCGCAGCCAGTACGGAGGCGACAAGCTGGTGCAGAACGTCGAAGTCGCGGCCAAGCTGATCAACAGCGTCGGAAAACTGGGCAACACCCTGGGGGTGAATTACACGGCGGCCAAGGACATGTTCGCCTGGGTAGGCCCGGTGTTGGCGGCGCTGCAGAACAACGCGGTGTGCGATCTCGACCTGTCCTGCGCCGAAACCCGCGGGCACTTCCAGCGCCTGGAAGAAGCACGCCAGGACGGCACGATCGACGAGATCAACCAGCTGGCCGGGCAGTTGCAGTCCATGCAGGACAAGAAGACCCTCAACGCGACGGTGAACCAACTCAACGGCGCGATGACCAACCTCACCAAGGTGATGCGCAGCATGGGGATGGACAGCCCCGCGGGCGCGCAGGCCAACCTGACCAAACTCCGGCAGGGTGCCGATCGTTCGGCGAGCGGTAGCCGGGAGGTGGCCAACGGGGTCGACGAGGTCGTCGACCAGATCACGCTGATGCGGTCCGGGCTCGATCAGGCCGGCGCATTCCTGCTGTCGATGAAACACAACGCGGCCGGTCCGGCCCAGGCGGGTTTCAACATCCCGCCCGAGGTGCTGCAGTTGGAGGCCTTCAAGTCGGCCTCCAAGATGTTCATCTCGCCCGACGGACACTCGGTGCGATATCTGGTGCTCACCAAACTCGACCCGTTCAGCGCGGCGGCGATGGATCAGGTCACCACCATCCGCGATACCGCCCGCGGCGCGCAGCCGAACACGTCGCTGGCGGATGCCTCGGTGTCGATGGGCGGGTATCCGGTGGCGCTCAAGGACACTCGGGACTACTACCAGAGCGATATCCGGTTCGTCATCGTTGTGACCATCGCGGTGGTGCTGCTGGTCCTGATGCTGCTGCTGCGCTCTCTCGTCGCACCGCTGTATCTGGTTGGGTCCGTGGTGCTTTCGTACTTCGCCGCGCTCGGCATCGGAGTAGTGGTGTTCCAATACCTGTTCCACCAACCGCTGCACTGGACCGTTCCACCGCTGGCGTTCGTCGTGCTGGTCGCGGTGGGCGCCGATTACAACATGCTGTTCGTCTCGCGGATGCGGGACGAATCGCCGCATGGCATGCGGTACGGCATCATTCGCACACTGTCATCGACCGGCGGCGTGATCACCGCGGCAGGCCTGATCTTCGCAGCCTCGATGTGGGGTCTGCTGTTCTCCAGTATCGGTACCGTGGTTCAGGGCGGATTCGTCATCGGTGCCGGGATTCTGCTGGACACGTTCTTGGTGCGGACCATCACGGTGCCCGCCATGGCCACGCTCGTCGGAAAGGCGAACTGGTGGCCGTCACGACCGACATCGCAGGGGAGCAACGCATGAAGAAGCTACTCGCCATCGCCACCACGCTCCTGACTGTCGGTGCCACTGGGCCTTTCCCGGGTTGGGTCGCGTCGGCTGACGAGCCGTCGCCAGGCACTGGGGCCAACGGTGCGTCGACCGATCAGGTCCCGCCGATCGGCACACCGGGCCGCGGGTACGCACTGGGCGGCGCCCACGTGATGGGCATTCCCTACGACGAGTACATCCGCCGCACGGGCGCGGACTGGTTCCCAGGCCTCAAGCGGGAGATCGTCGACTACCCCGCCGGCCAGGTGCAGGGCCACGTGCTCAATTTCCTGCCTGGCATCGACAAACTGGATGCCCAGCTTCCCGGTGTGGGATTGGACGGCTCGAGCATCGGCGAGTCTGTCGACGTCGGGCAGGGCAACGTTGTCAACAGGGTCCACGAGGGTGGCCCCGGCACGGTGATCGGTTTGTCTGAAGGCGCGATGGTTGTGCATGCCGTGCAGGACCAGCTGGCCTATGACCCGTCCGCTCCGCCGGCCAATGAGTTGTCATTCGCCACCTATGGCGACCCGCTCGGGGTCAATCCCTGGAGCCAGAGCTTCCTGCGGCAGAACTTCCCCGTCGGCAGCGTCGTGCCGGCACTCGACTACACCATGAAGCCGCCGGTCGACAGTCAGTACGACACCTACCAATTCATCTCCGCATACGACAGCATCGCCGACTGGCCGGACCGGCCGGACAACCCGATGGCACTGCTGAACGCGGTCGTCGGCCTCGCCACCGGTCACACCGCGGTGGCGTTCACCAACCCGAAAAACGTGCCGCCGCAGAACATCATCACGACCGTCAACTCGCGCGGCGCGAAGACCACCACGTACCTGATTCCCGAGCAGCACCTGCCGCTCGTCGTGCCGTTCAAGTACCTCGGTATGTCCGAGGCGGACATGAA
>JARLGS010000650.1 GCA_031292695.1 Mycobacterium sp.
GACGCCCGACACCTACCACACGGCAGGTCTCGAGCGGGGGACCGCCACCTCAAACTTCCACGACGCCCGGGACAACCTCCACAAAGCGTTCAAACCCTTCAACGAAAAGGAAGCGCTTCAGATTGCACAGGCGCGGAACGAGTATCTGCACGGCGCGGGTATCGGTTTCGAAGGTCTGCCCGAGGACGCCTGGTGGGCGCGATTCTGGGCACAAGTCTCGATTTTGGTTGACCACCTCGACCACGACCTCGATGGGCTGGTGGGAAGCGATCGAGTAGCACGCGTGCAGAGGTATCTCTCGCTAAATACCAAGAATCTGGAGAATCGGCTCGAAAGCCTGCTAGAGCACGCCCGTCAACTCCTCAGCCTACGAAGCAGCCCCAACCCCCCTGCGTGGGTCGAACGCGAGTTCGCGAAGCCAAAGGATCTCGGCGCTGGGCTCTCGCATTCCGACAGCGCACCATGTCCTGCCTGCAGCAATGAAGGGCTGCTCGAAGGTCAGGAAGTGCGTGATTACGAGATCAAATTTGAACGAGTGGGCGAGGAAGACTACGACCAGTGGGTTGAGCTCACTGTGGACGCTGAGTACTTCAGTTGCAGAAATTGCCGCCTAGTTCTCGATGGCTACGAACTCCTCGAACTCGCGGGATTACCTCTCACATTTGAGGCGGTTGGCGACGTTCCTGACTACGCCGGAGATGAATACGGAAACGACTAGTGTTGCGACGAGGCCCAGTGCTCCAGCGTTGCGGATCTGCCGTCGACCCGGAGACTATGGGTGTCACGGCGATGTCACAAGTCCCCGCCGATTGAGCGGACAGTCGTGGACATGTCTGGATACATCCGCCCAGGACAGCGGCTCTTTTCGACACACAGGGACGTGCGAAGACGCCCCGAATCGACTTCCCAAGCTGAATACGCGGGTTCGATTCCCGTCATCGGCTCCACTCTGACCAGGGCGAACGATGTCAACGGCACGTTCGCTTAACGGCTCGGTCCCGTAACGGTCCCGTAGACGTAGCCGAACCCGCAGCCGTACTCTGGCAGGACCCCAAGAATTGGTCCACTTTCTTGTGAGAGTCGATTATTGGTGAGTGCGTTGGCAGCCTACCCAGGTCGTGGCTGGTCGGCGGGTTAGTGTCCGGCGTCGAATTCGATGGGCAGGGTTGTTGGTCCGGTGATCCCTTCTAGGGGCTTCCAAGGGGCGGGGCCGGTGCGGTGCGGGTTGGGCATCCGCTGAGTAATGACGCGTAGGGCTTCGGCGAGTTCAAGTCGGGCCAGGTGTGCTCCAAGACAGTAGTGAATGCCGCCGCCGAACGTCGGCATGGTCGCCGGCCCCTCGCGGGTGATGTCGAGGCGGTCGGGGTCGTCGTAGACGGCGGGGTCGCGGTTGGCGGCGGCCGTATTGACAATCACCAGCGTGCCGGCCGGCACCCTCACGCCGCCGAGTTCGACATCCTCGACGGCCTTGCGCATGGTGGCGAAAATGACCGGGCTGTGGCGCATGAGTTCCTCGACTGCCTGCGGTGCGAGCTCGGGATGCTCAGCCAGCAGGGCCCACTGCTCGGGGTGGTCACACAAATCGCCTACGGCGGAGGCCAACTGATTGCGGGTGGTGTCGGTGCCCGCCATCAGCAGGCCTCCCGCGAGCATGCGCAGCTCGTCGGCGGTGAGCCGATCCCCGTCGTCTTCGGCGCGGATCAGCTGCGACATCAGGTCGTCGGTGAGGTTGTGGCGCCGCTGGGCGACCATGTCGTCGATGTAGGCGTCGAGTTCGTCGAAGGCACCCATGATGACCGCGGCGTGGTCGGCGACGTTCCAGGTGAAGGTCTTGAAGATGTCCTCGGCCCAGTCCGAGAACAGTTGCCAGTCTTGGCGCGGTGCGCCGAGCAACCCGCAGATGATCGGAATCGGATACCGGCGTGCGATGTCGGAGACCACGTCGCAGCGCCCAGTGCTGGTTAGCGGGTCGACCAGCTCGGTGATGACCCCGACGATCGTGGTCTCGAGTCGTGCGGTCGACCGTGGTGTGAACGCCTGGGAGACGAGTCGGCGCAGCCGATGGTGATCGGCGCCGTCCCGGCTTAACAGACCCGAGGTGACCTTGTCCCACAGCCGCCCGGACGTAATGCCTTGTGCCGCGAGGGCATGTCCCTTCGGCATGCAAAACCGAGGATCGTGCAAGACGGTCCGCACCAGCTCGTAACCCAATACCTCAGGCCCGTGCGGCCCCAGCGCAATCGGCCCCTGCAGCCGGGCCTGCCGGATGAGCCGGTGCGCATCTTCGGGGTTTTGGGCGTGCTCATAGGCGATGGCCGGCGGCCCGGCATCAAACACGGTCGGGCTGTTGGCGTCGATGGTGTCGACGGTCATGGTGCCTCCTCGGATTCGTCCGAGTCGACTATCCGGGGCCACGGCGGCAAGACCATCGGCCAGAACGCGTAGATCTGCGCGATCGGGGGTCGTATATACGCGTGCGGCCGGCTGCAATCTGCGCGTTTGCGCTGATGTTTTGCGCTACGCGCCGCGCGCATGCTGGCTAGCATGAGCGAGGTTGAGCCGTGCACACAGACGCCGGTGCTGGATTGGAGCGAGCTGGGCGTGAGCGAGCTGCCGACCGGAACGGTGACGTTGCTTTTGGCCGACGTCGAGGGCTCCACCCGGCTGTGGGAGACCCAACCCGAGGAGATGACCGCCGCGATTGCGCGTCTCAACCAAACCGTCTCTGAATTCATCGCCGCCTATGGCGGCGTGCGCCCGGTCGAGCAGGGTGAGGGTGACAGTTTTGTGGCCGCGTTCGCCCGCGCGTCCGACGCGGTGGCCTGCGCGCTGGAGTTGCAGCGAGCGCCGCTAGCCCCGATCCGGCTGCGGGTCGGGATGCATACCGGTGAGGTGCAGCTGCGCGATGAGGGTAACTACGCCGGTTCGACGATCAATCGGACTGCTCGGCTGCGGGATCTGGCCCACGGCGGTCAGACGGTGCTGTCGGGTGCGACCGAGGCGATGGTGATCGACCGGCTACCTGAGGGCGCCTGGCTGACCGATCTGGGCACCCACCCGTTGCGTGATCTGCCCCGCCCGGAGCGGGTGGTGCAGCTGTGCCATCCCGACGTTGTCAACGAGTTCCCGCCCCTTCGGGTATCCAGCACCGTTGTCGCCACC
>JARLGS010000651.1 GCA_031292695.1 Mycobacterium sp.
CGACACCGACGACACCGACGACACCGACGACACCGACGACACCGACGACACCGACGACACCGACCAGACCGGAACAATATAATTCTTTGAAAACATACGATCAATACCCAGCAGCGGCCAACTTCCATTTATTGCGTAATGAAATGATTTGAATACGTTTTTATCGCATCCAACGTCGCGGGTTTTGTTTTATTGGACTCTTCCAAACAAACTCGTTGTCACAATTTCTGTGTTTGGATTGGGTTCTGCCTTTGCATGATGGCGCCACTGCTATGTGGACGGGGCTGTCTGAACCGGGGGAGAATAGGTGATGGCAATCGTAACGTGAAAAAAAACGCCGACGGCGATTGGGCGACAGCCGCAAACTGGGCACCGGGCACGCCGGACAGCACGTCGGACGTGCAGATCGTCACCGCCAACCCGCACACCATCACACACAGCACCGGCGCGGACACGATCCTGTCGCTGAACGTCAACACCTGCACGCTGGCGATGACCGGCGGATCGCTGCGCGTAATCGGCAACACCACCAGTTATGCCACGATCACCGACACGGGCACCGCGACGCTTACGTTCGGTGGCTTCAACTCGACGATCTACGGCAGCGTGATCCAGACCGCAGGGACGATCGCGGTGGCGTCCGGATGGCTGCATTTAAGCGGAGCGGCGAACAATTTCGCCGGCACCTTGAGCGGCACCGGCGTGGAATTCGCTGGCACGGCGACCACGCTCGCGGCGGGGATGACGCGGAACGTCACCCAGGTGTTGCTCAGCGCCGGCAGCCTCGCGCTCGGGCAGAACTATACCCAGTCCGGCACTTGGTCGCAGACCGGCGGCACGCTGGCGCTCGGCGGCAAAGTACTCACACTGTCCGGCGGCGCCAACTTCGACGGCGGCGTGATCAACGGCGCCGGCACGGTCGCGGTCACGGGGTCGAGCGAGATTTCGTTACTGTTCGTCGAAGGCAGCGCGGTGCTTAAGAATTCCGGCCGGATGACCCAGACGAGCAGCTGGTATCTCGGCTACAACGGCACCGACACACCGCAGTTCAACAACGTCGCCGGCGGCGTCCTGGTCATTGGTGGCAACGCGAATATCTACGGCACCACGGGTGCGGCGCTGACCAACGCCGGACTTATCTCCAAGATCGACGGCGGCACGACGCAAATCTACGTCTTGACCACCAGCACAGGCAGCATCGGCGTCAACGCCGGCACATTGAATTTCGCCGGCACCACCAACAGCTTCGGCGGAGTCATCGGCGGTGGCGGGACAATCGCGCTGGTCGCCCGGGCGGACACGTTTCTGGCGGGGCTGAGCATGTCGCTCAAGGCCGCGGCGCTCGCCGGTGCCAATCTGACGCTCGGGGGTGGGCTGACCTATGGCGGTTCCTGGACGGAGACCAGTGGCACCCTCGCGCTCGGCGGCAATGCCTTTACCCTGTCCGGGCTCGCCAACTTCGATGGCGGTGTTGTCAATGGCGCGGGCACGCTCTCCGTCACCGGAACCGGCGAGATTTCGTCGCTGTTCCTCGAAGGTACTGCCCTCCTGAAGAATGCCGGCAAGATAACCATGTCCGGTAGCTGGTACGACGGCTACAACGGCACGGACACACCGCAGGTCAGCAACCTCGCTGGTGCGACCTTCACCATCGCCAACAACACCTATCTCTATGGCTCGGCGGGCGCCTCGCTGACCAACGCCGGCACGCTGGTCAAGCTTGGCGGCGGCCTGTCGCAGATTTCGGTCGCGACCACCAATACCGGCAGCATCACCATCGCATCCGGCGTGCTGCGCTTCGCTGGTGGCACCAATAATTTCGGCGGAACCGTCACCGGCGCAGGTACGCTGGAACTTTACGCCGGTACCGACAGCTTCTCTTCCGGCGTGACGCTGGGCACTGGCACGGTACTGATGTCGGGGGCAAACCTCACCCTCGGCGCCAATCTGACCTATGCGGGCATCTGGACCGGCACGGGCGGCACGCTGGCGCTGGCCGGCAAAGTCCTGACCCTGTCCGGATCGACGAATCTCGACGGCCTAGTGGTCAACGGCGCGGGTACGTTGGCGCTGTCAAGTAACGACATGATCTCCGGGCTGGCGATGGAGGGCAGCACCGTCCTTCGCAACAGTGGCAACCTGACACAGACGAGCGGCTGGTATCTCGGCTACATCGGCATCGATACCGCGCAGCTCAACAACCTCGCCGGTGCGACCTTCACCATCGCCAACAACACCAATATCAACAGTGTGGCGGGCGCCTCCCTGATCAACGCCGGCAGCCTCGTGAAGACCGGCGGAGGCCTGTCAACCATCTACGCCTCGACGACGTCCACCGGCAGCGTCACCATTGCCTCGGGCGTGTTGAGCTTCAATGGCACCAGCAACAGCTTCGGCGGCAGCGTCGCCGGTGCCGGGACGCTGCAATTGGCTTCGGGGGCCGACAGCTTCCAGGCGGCACTGGGCCTGACCGTCGCCGCGGCGACGCTCAGTGGCGCCAACC
>JARLGS010000652.1 GCA_031292695.1 Mycobacterium sp.
ATGAACACGGTCGGGTCTTTCATGACCTTCCACGTGATCGCGCCTGGGCCCAGTGCCCACTCAACCGTCCCGGGCACGACTGCCGTTTGAGACGGGTTAGTTCCATTCAAGTTTCCATCGGTGGATCTCACCGCGGCGACTCCCATTTTCTAGCCCTTCCGTCGAAGCACATCGGTGCGCTGGATCCGCGAATCGCGCGCCCTGTTCGGTCGCGCCCGCGGCGTACACCAACCAGCCCACGGCGGTCTGCCGCACCGGCAAACTGCGCTAAACGCATACTATGTATCAGATCGCATCACAGTCAACAATTTGCGTAATAGAATTACGCTGCAACGATGCACAGCGTTACGATGAGTCGGCGCGCACACAAGATTCGGTAGTCACCGAGCGGCAATTTTGCCGGTCGTGCCCAAGCTCGAGCTGCCCGACGGCCTACGCCTACCGACTGGCGCGTGAAGACGAGATTAGGGAGGGGAGCATGGTCCGGCAGTCCCCGACCAGGCAACGGATGGGACCGTTCCAGCGCCGCGAGCAGATTCTGGCGGTCGCAACCCAACACTTCGAACGGTTCTCCTACAGCGATGTGTCGACTCAGGCCATCGCGCACGATGCCGGCGTGGGGCGGCCGCTGATCAACCACTACTTCGGTACCAAGCGCGAGCTCTATCTCGAGGTTGTCCGCCGTTTGGCGATCGTGCCCACGCACGTCCCCGGTGAGGCCGTCCGCGGGATCCCAGCGTCAGCACTGGAACTGCGCATCGAGGCGAGCATCGACTACTGGCTGGCCGTGGCGAGTCGGCACCAGTTTGTATGGACTTCGACGATCATCAGCGCTGAGGCACCGATCCGCGACCCGGAGATCGCAGAAATCCTGGCGCAAGCCGAATCTGTTGCGGCCGTGCGCATGCTTGAAGCTCTCGGATTGGCTGAGCATCCGCAACATGAACGTTTGCATGTCATGTTGCTGACTTTTGGCGCCCTCGCCATACGCGCCTCACGCCAGTGGCTGATTCACAAAACATTAAGTCGCGATGAGGTTTCTACTCTACTGAGCCGGACATTGTTGACTATCGTTTGCGATGTTGTACCCCAAATCGCCGCCCAAGAGACCTCACAACGACAGTCAGCGATGTAGGACGCGGACACGCACACTCAGCGGACTACCGCGACAGGCGCACCGCCGCTACCGCTTTCAACTCCGAGGATCTCTGCGCTGTAGTCATGGCTCGCAACCCATGGCCCACTACACATCCGAAGAAATACGCATTCGGCGGTAAATATCTTACCGAGTTGACATTATTCGCATTGACCAGGCTTACTTAGTGAGCAAACTGTAGGTTTGGTTCACGTTGCCCGGCTCCAGCGATCGCCAGCGGGCGGGGCATGGGCACGTCGCACCGACCTCGAGGGGCCCCTGCCATCCCTATTTTTAACCGAAAAGCACTACCCCTCAACAGATTCAGGACCAACGACGTGACAGGAAAGAACCGCATCCATGACTGAACAGGCTTTCATCTATGAGGCCATTCGCACGCCCCGTGGCAAGCAGCGCAAGGGCGCACTGAACGAGGTCAAGCCGGTCAACCTGGTTGTCGGCCTGATCGAGGAGATGCGTCGCCGCCACCCCGATCTCGACGAGAACCTGATCAGCGACCTCATCTTGGGCGTCGTGTCCCCGGTCGGTGACCAGGGTGGCGACATCGCCCGCACGGCTGGTCTGGTCGCCAAGCTGCCGGAGACCACCGGTGGTTTCCAGCTCAACCGCTTTTGCGCCTCGGGCCTGGAGGCCGTCAACCTGGCTGCTCAGAAGGTGCGTTCGGGCTGGGACGACCTGGTGTACGCCGGTGGTGTCGAGTCGATGAGCCGCGTCCCGATGGGTTCGGACGGCGGCGCGTGGGCCGGTGACCCCGAGACCAACTACCGCATCGGCTTCGTCCCGCAGGGCATTGGCGCGGACTTGATCGCCACCATCGAGGGCTTCTCCCGCGAGGACGTCGACGCCTACGCCGCCCGTTCGCAGGAGCGGGCCGCGGCAGCGTGGTCGGGCGGTTACTTCGCCAAGTCGGTCGTGCCGGTCAAGGACCAGAACGGCCTGGTCATCCTGGACCACGACGAGCACATGCGGCCGGGTTCGACCGTCGAGAGCCTCGGCAAGCTGCCGTCGGCCTTCGAGGGCCTGGGTGCGATGGGCGGCTTCGACGACGTGGCGCTGCAGAAGTACCACTACGTCGAGAAGATCAACCACGTCCACACCGGTGGTAACAGCTCGGGCATCGTCGACGGCGCCGGCCTGGTGCTGATCGGTTCGGAGGCCGCGGGCAAGTCGCAGGGCCTGACCCCGCGGGCCCGGATCGTGGCCACCGCCACCAGCGGTGCCGACCCGGTCATCATGCTGACCGGCCCGACCCCGGCCACCAAGAAGGTGCTGGACCGTGCCGGCCTGACCGTCGATGACATCGACCTGTTCGAGCTGAACGAGGCCTTCGCCTCGGTCGTCCTGAAGTTCCAGAAGGACCTGAACATCCCGGACGAGAAGCTGAACGTCAACGGTGGCGCCATCGCGATGGGCCACCCGCTGGGCGCCACCGGCGCCATGATCACCGGAACCATGGTCGACGAGCTCGAGCGCCGCGGCGCCAAGCGTGCCCTGATCACGCTGTGTATCGGCGGCGGCATGGGCGTGGCCACCATCATTGAACGAGTTTGAGCGCCCGTCGGATCTAGAAGAGGGCTGAAAACAAA
>JARLGS010000653.1 GCA_031292695.1 Mycobacterium sp.
CTCTTCACCGGCATGGCGTCGCCGCTCACCGGTGCGCCGGGGGCAGCCCTGCTCTACGTCGCCATCGGCCTGGCGGTGTGGCCGCGCACTGCTGGTCCGGCGGTGTCGGGGTCGGCCGCGGCCGAGGGGCCGCTCGGGGAACGGGGCGGCAAGGCCATCTGGGCCGGCGTGTGGAGCGGCATGGGGATCCTGTGGCTGCTGCCGGCGAACCGGGCCGGTGGGTCCATCTCGGGCGCCATCCGCGGGTCCGTCACCGGCGAGCCGGGCTGGCTGTCCCACGTGCAGCTGTCCGTCGCCCACGCCTTCGGGAGCGGCGCGGGCTCGGTCGCCATTGTCTGCGGCGTCCTGTCCTTCGCGATCGGGCTGAGCCCGCTGGTCTCCCGCCACACGACCGTCTTCCTGGTCGCCGGAGCCGCGCTGGCGCTCGACTACTGGATGTTCGGGGAGGCGTTCGGGGGCGTCTTCACCGGCCTCGGGACCGATCCCAACACGGGCCCGCTGCTCGTCCTGCTGGCCCTGACCGTGTATCCCAACCGGGCTCGGGCAGCGTCGACGGCCGCCGTGCCCGACCGGGTGCCCGCGGGGCTGGCCACCCGGTCGGGAGCCTTCGCCTGACGCAGCGCACCGTCGTGCACCCGCCGGTGTGGTGGTGGCACGACGCCCTGGACCTACCATCCCCCCAGTGACGGAGCCCGCGGTGCCGGCCCCCGGCAAGCGACACCGCCGCCGCTGGCCGTGGGTCCTCGGCGCGGTCGTCCTCCTGCTGGCCTCGGTGGCGGCCGTGGTCGTGCTGGCGTCGAGTCACGCCAGGCCCGTCTCGCTGCGCCAGGCCGAGGCCGAGCTGGGAAAGGGCGGTGCCGGCGTGCCCGGCGCGGACCGGCCGGCGCCGGGGGTCTACGAGTACACGGGCTCGGGCACCGAGGGGCTCTCCCTGCCGCCGCTGTCGCAGGCCGAGGGACCCACCCTGCCCGGCACGGTCACACTGCGGGGACAGAACTGCTGGGTCTTCCGGATCGACTACAGCACCCATCATTGGCAGACGTTGGAGTACTGCCTGCACTCGGGCGACCTCTGGGAGGCCGGCGGGCAGTCCTGGCAGCTGTGGTCGATCGGCCCGCTCAACTTCACCAACCTGAGCTCGTTCACCTGCGCGCCCCGCAGCATGGCCCTGCCGACCGACGCCATCGTCGGCCAGCAGTGGGAGTCGGCGTGCACCGGCACCAACTCGTCGGTGAAGGGCCGGACACTGAGCGCCGGCCCGTACAGGTTCCTCGGCCTCGGCACGGTGTCGGTCGGCGGCACGCCCGTCCCGGCCGCCCATTTCCTGCGCCTCCGGAAGGACACGGGCGCCCAGACGGGCACCGAGCGCTCCGAGATCTGGTTCAGCACCCGCACCGGCCTCCCGCTGCGGGTGCAACAGGACCTCAAGGTCACCAGCTCGACGCCGTTCGGCACCACCACCTACACGCAGGTCGGGGTGTTCACCCTGGCCTCCCTCGTCGCCCACCGCTGAGGGCCTTTCTCCGGGGCGGCGGGAACGGGTAAAACCGGGTACCTCCGTCACGCTTTCTAGGAATTCCCTTAGCTTGCAATTAAACCCCCGGTCGCTGTTCAAGCTGCCTTTTTGACCACGGGATAGCGGTTTCTGGGCGGTTTTCGCGTTCCTTTAGGTCGCCCCGGTCCCGGGGTCGAGGATTTCGGTGGGTGGGCGGGTGTGCCGAGGTGTGCACGCAGTCGCCGAAACCCTCTGCGGACTCGCGCCGGGGTGAGTTTGTTCGGGTCGCACGGTCGTTCCCATGGCAGTCGGAGGTCGTCGACGAGCTGACGAGCGAGACGGAGCTGCGTGTAGGCGGCAAGGACCAACCAACTCCACCGGTCGGCCTGTTCGGGCATCTGCAGCGACGGTGTCGTCCATCCCAATGTCCCCTTCATGAACCGGAAGGTGTGCTCGATGTCGAACCGACGCAGATAGGCCCGCCAGCACAGATCGAGGTCGGGCTCGCCGTCACCGGACCACCACAGCCACAGGGTCTTTTTGATCCGTCCTGCCGGCTTTGGTAGGTGTTCGACCTCGACCCGGATGACACTGCCTTTGATGATCGGCGGTTCCTCACAGTCGCGCCAGCGCCCCCGGCCGTGCAGTCTCGGATGCAGGTTGTGCCAGGCCGCCACCGTGACCTTCCCGTAGCGGCGGACGGTGGTGATGAGTTCAGCGTCGGGAGCGGTCCAGGTCTCCTCGTTGGAAAGCATGAAGCGGGGGCCGTGACGCGGCGGACGGCCCCGTGCTCGGTCGGTGCGAGGCTCGGGGTCGGGATGGAAGACCCGGGTTGAGGCAATGCGCACCAGAACCTCGGCCCGGGTGTCGGTGAGCCCGTGGCCGAGGGCGATGCCGTCATAGCCGGCGTCGAAGACAAAGAGAGGGACATCGCCGTCATCAGGCAGGAGGCCGACGAGGCGCTTGACTTGATCGACGGTGGCGTCCGCTGCCTCCATGGACGGGCTGATGCGCAGGGCGTCGAGTGGAGCGGTCCAGCTGTCGGGCGCCCAGTTCAGCTGGCTGATCCACTGATAGGACCACCCGGCCACGATGGGCTGGCCGGCGGAGTGCTTGGAAGCCGAGTAGTGGAAGCCCCGTTCGGGGCTGCACTCGGCATCGCAGCGGTCCCATGTCGAGGCATCGACGGCAAAGACCAAGGGCCACTCTTTGGGACGGTGCTCGATCAGCATCTGGCGAAGCCGAACTTCGTCGACGTCTCCCTCGGCCAAGGACTTGTACAGACTGCCGTGGCTGCGCCGGAACTCCGGCTCGAGGCTGAGGGAGGGCACCGATCCGACCGGGGCCGCTGAGCACAGCACTGCATCGCAGAGCTCGAAGAGAGCGTCTCCCCAGGGCGAGAGGCAGCGGTGGAGCGACGAACGGAAGTCCCTCACCTCGACAATGGCCCGGTCGGAGGATCCCATGCAGACAGTATGCTTACTGTCTGCGACCCAATGAGGGATGCTGATCGTCGACACAAGGAGCGCAATGGCACGGACGAGGGTCGAGGAGCGGCTGGCCGAGTACGACCGGCGACACAAAGAGTTGGCGGCCCAGATCGCCGAGATCGGGATCGTTGCCGCCGGCAGTGTGACTCGCCGTTTCACCCACTGCACGTCGGTCGGCTGCCGATGCAACGCTGACCCGCCTACTCCTCATGGGCCCTACTGGCAGTGGACCGCGAAGGTGAACGGCAAGACGGTGACCAAGCGACTGACTGACCGAGAAGCGCAGCTCTATCAGGAGTGGATCGGCAACGACCGCCGCATCAAGACGCTGCTAAATCAGATCCGAAAGGTGGATGCGAAGGCCACCGAACTGCTCTTGAAGGAACCATTAGCGGCTAGGGCGAACGTTTAATTGCAAGCTTAGGAGAAGGCGCGTGAGATGCCAAGCAGCGCGCCTGCTTCGGCCACGGTGTAGACGAAGCGGTCCTCGTCGCGATCTGTCGACGTCTCGATCTGAGTGTCCATGACGGTCCTCCCGGAGAAGGAGAAGCAACAAGCAGTCAGAACGTCGGATCGAGTGAGTTCGGAGGTACCGGAGGTAC
>JARLGS010000654.1 GCA_031292695.1 Mycobacterium sp.
AACCTGTTCGCGCCCGATACCGGCGGGCGCGGCGGCGAGGTCGACATCACCGGCAGCAACCTCCTGGTGGTGGCGAGCGACCTTGCGGCGTCTTATGCGGCGAGCGGCACCTATAGCGGCTATATCGTGCTCGATGCCGATCAGCTCTCCAACCTCGGGGTCGAGAGCGTGCTGCTCGGCGGCATCCGCTCGACGACGACGAGCGGCACCCTGATCACCGCCACAGCGAAGAACCTCGAGGTGGCGACCGACGCCGCGCACATGCTCTCGGGCCCCGAGCTCCTGTTCGTCACCAAGGCGGGCGGGTCGGGCCTCGTGGTCGACGCCGGCAGTGTCATCGAGGCCAAGGGCACGGTGTCGTCGGCGTCGTCCGACGCGCTCGTCATCGGCGTCGCCGGCTCGGTGTCGGGCGACGGCTCGCTCTTGCGCGTGTCGAACGGCGGCATCGTCACGGTGACGCGCAACAACGTCGCCACCACCACCGGCACGCTCGCCATCGGCACCGGCACCACTTTGTCGGGCGCCTCCTTGACGCTCGATTCCGCCGGCTCCACCACGGTCGCGACCGACGCGGTCCTGACCGCCGACAACTACGACTTGTCCGGGTCGGTCATCAATGTCGGCGGCGGCTCCACCGGCCTGGTGCTGACCGACACGCTGATCGCCAAGCTCGCCGGCGCCGACACCGTCAGCCTGCGCAGTGCCTCGGTGTTCAACTTCTATGGCAACGTCGCCCTCGGCACCGACACATCCCCGATCGGCACGCTGACGCTCGATGGCGCCGGCTTCTACAGCAACGGCGGCAGCGCCTCCGTCGCGGCGAGCAACATCGTGCTCAAGAACAGCCAGTCGACGGTCTCGACCGCCAACGCGGTGTCGGGCGCGGGCGGCACGCTGACGCTCACCGCAACCGACACCCTGACCTTCGGCGCCGGCACCAAGACGGCCTCGGGCCTTGCCACCTTCGCCGCCAGCGCCGGCACCGAGATCCTGTTCACCGGCACCGGCAGCTTTGACGCCGGATCGGCCGCCGTGACGCTGACGGCGCCGTTTTTGGTGGTCGATACATCCGCCAGCCAGAGCCTCACCACGACAGGCGCGCTGACGATCCAGCCGGGAGCGACCGACACCGCGCTCGCCCTGGCGTCCACCGTCATCGGCGGCAGCCTGACATTGACCGCCGCCGCCATCGCCGACTCCGGCATCATCGTCGCCCAGTCGGGCACCGTGACGCTGGAGGCCAAGACCGGCGGCATCGTGCTGTCCGACAATGCCGCCATCAGCGCCACCGGCACCGTGGTGCTGCTGAGCGACCAGCTCGAATACACGCCGGGCGGCACCGTCAAGCTGATCGCCGACGCCGGCGACATCACGCTGGGCTCAGGCACCACCATCGACGTCTCGGCGGCGGGCCAGGGCTATGGCGGCGCGCTCGGCATCCAGGCGAACAGCGGCACCGTCACGCTGTCTGGCACGCTCAATGGCGCCGCCGCGACCAATGCGCTCGGCGGCAGCTTCATCCTCGCCGCCAAGGCGCTGTCCGGCGACCTGCCGCTTGCCTCGGGCTTCACCACCGAATTCGAGGTGGCGCTGTCGACCGGCGACATCACCATCGCCTCCGGTCAAACGCTGACCGCCGCCACCGTTTTGCTGGAGGCCGACGGCGGCTGGGTCAATGTCAACGGCACCATCGATGCCAGCGGCGCCGCCGGCGGTACAATCTCGCTCTACGGCACCAAGGGCGTCGACCTCGAAGGTTCGCTGCTTGCCACCGCGTCGGCGGCGGACCAGGCCGGCGGCACGGTCGAGATCGGCACCACCGGCACCGCGACGAGCGGCTCCTACAACGCCACCTATGGCTACGAGAACGTCGCCAAGGCCAATTCCGGCTCTGTCGTCATCGGCGCCAATGCCGTCATCGACGTCACCGGCGGCAAAGAGGGCGGCACCGTGCTGCTGCGCGCGCCGATCCTCGACGACGGCAGCGTCAATGTCTCGGTTGCTTCGACCGCCAGCATCCGGGGCGCGCGGTCGAAGACGCTCGAAGCCTATGCGGTGTGGAGCACGACCGATTCCACCACCGGCGCGCTGCATTTCGACGGCATCGTCGATCCGGCAGGCTGGTACGCCAGCACGGGAACGCTGCTCGCCGGCAGCTTCACCAATGCTGGCGGCACCACCGTCGCTTCATGGAGCGGCACCGCCCCGACGCTGTCAGGCTCGGCGCTGTCCTCGACCGGCACGACGACCACATCGACCAGCGGCACCACCACAACCACCAAGACGAGCTACAGTTGGAACGGCACCACGTTCACCACCACGGTGACCACGGTGGTCAACTCCGGCAGCACCACCACGGTGACCACCGCCATCACCGCCGGCTCAACCACCACCACGACCACCGTCACGCTGGCGAGCGGATCTACCAGCACGACGACCGCCACGTCCGCCAGCGACACCGCCACCTACGCCGCAGCCGTCGAGAACTATCTGCTGACCTATTATTACTTCGCGCCGAGTGCGGGCGTCACCGACACAACCAGAGCGGCCCACGAGACGTTCTACGGCTACGTCAACGGCACCGAATCCTCCGGCGCCGGCACGCTGATGGGCTTCGTCGAGAATGGGCTCGCCGGCACTTCGGCGGTCTCGGGCTTCACCCTGGTGCCGGGCATCGAGCTCAGGAACCCGTCCACCAGCATCAACGCCGGCAACATCACGGTCGCCACCAACTGGAACCTGGGCGCGGAGAATTCCAGCGGCACGCTGCTCTACCGCTTCAATGGCAACGCACCAACACTAACTCTGCGCGCCAAGAACAATGTCAATGTCAATGCCAGCATCACCGATGGGTTTGTCGAGACCTCGGCGGTCGGAGCCGCAACGTCGGTTAACATTTCCTCGCCAGGCACTAAAACTTCGGCAACGACCGCCTACAACACGTTCGTCTCGGCGAACGCCGCAACGGTATCATCAATCCTAAGCGCCGGCACAATTTTGAGCATTGCCGGATTTGTCAGTTCGGATTTGACCGTGGTTGCGCCGACATCCATTTCAACGGTCACCGGGTCCGCCATATATAAAATCTATGGATACACAAGCGCCACGACGGGAATTACAACATATTTGACTATTTTCGGTAATTATCTTTCCCAAACCTATGTGCTCAGAAATAGCTTCAGCGCGGCCGGATATACACTCGCGTCAACTGTCGCGTCGCAGGCAGGCACGACTGCCGCTACGTTTGCCCAAACCGCCCTTCAATATCTATCGCAGGCCAACGCGGCCTACAGTAAAATTAGCACCAGTAATACCGCGGCCACGAATTATTCGTATTACGAGCAGTACATAGTGCTTTGGCAATATTACTATAATAACTATAAATCATGGAGCGATTCTCT
>JARLGS010000655.1 GCA_031292695.1 Mycobacterium sp.
CTGGCCTGGTGACGTGTTGGGGTGTGACCTGGGGTTTTGTGGTCTGGCTGTGGCGTGTGCTGCCTACAAGTAACCGAAACGGTGAGAGATGTCGAGTAGTTCGAAGACTCGCCGTTGCAGCGGGGTGGGGGTGGTGAGTTTGGTGAATGGAGGCATGTCGTCGTCGGGTTGGATGTAGTTGGCGCAGAGGGTGGCCAGGTCTTTGAGCAGGCTGGTGAAACCGTGCACGGGGTAGTTGTCTTCGGTGTGTTTGCGGGCGGCTTTGGTTAGGGCGGCATCGGAGCGCTGGGCCGCGGCTACGGGGTCGGTGCGCTTGGCCACCGCGCTTGGTTTGTCGTGGTCATGAAACAAGATCGGGGCCAGGGCTTGTTTCATGTGCCAGCTGATGTAGTAGGACAGCATCCGCAAGAACACGTGGGCGCGCACCCGATCTTCTAGACGGTGGCGGATGGGCCGCACGTCAAGCTCGCTGTTCATGGTGCGGAAGAACCGTTCGACGTCTTCAAGCCCCTTGTAGCGCAACACCACATCGCCGTCAGCGAGAGTCTGTTTGGGCAGGCTGGTGCGCAGCACGTAGATGCCGTCCAGGGCGGCCTCGGCGTTGATCTGATCTTTCTTGCGCGAGAACGTGAACGCCTCGTCGCTGGTCTCAATGGTGAAGTGCTTGGCCATCTTGTAGTGGTTGATCACCTTGCCCACCCGCATGCCGATCGCCTCGCGCCCGCGCAGCGGGCGGCGGGCGCGGCGGGTGGCCGCGGCGATTTTCTCGAGCTCTTTTTCGGTGGCCGCCAGCAGATCGTCACGTTTGCGGGTGCGTTGTGCGGCCAACGCCGGGTTGCGGCAGCACACCAGCCGCTCCCCGGGATAGTCCGGATGGGTGGTGATCTCGATCAGATTCTGCTCGTCGAACAACGACAGCTGCAGCGCATCGGCTTGCACGAGGGCTTTGATCTGCGGTGCCCGCAGCGCGGTGATCCAGTCCAGTTGGGCCGGACGCAATTCGGACTCAATGCGCGCAGTGGTGAGCATGCCCCGATCCCCCACCAGACAGACCCGTGTTAACCCGAACCGTTTCTTGAGCTTGTCGATCTGGGTGGTCAGGGTTTTCGGGTCGGCGGTGTTGCCCTCGAACACCTCAACGGCCACCGGCACCCCGGCAGTGGTGCACAGCAGCCCGTAGACGATCTGCAACCGGCCCTTGACCCCGTCGCGGGCGTGCCCGATCTTGGCTATCGGGCACGTGCGTCCCTCAAACGCCGCCGAGGACACGTCGTAGAGTACCAACGTGCCCTCGGTCAAATGCCGGGCGGCCAAGCCCTTTTCGATGGCATCCTTACGCTTGAGCGCCCAGTCCATGGCCTCATACAAGTCGTCCTCGTCGGCACCGGCCACGCCCAGCACCTGCCCCAGTGAGCTGGTGGCGGTCTCAGAGCGCAGCCCGCGCGCGGTCGCCAGCTTCGAGCCCGGCGCAATCACTTGAGCGGCCAGCATGGCCAGCACCAGATCGCGGTTGCGCGAGCGCACCGGGTCGATCAGCTCGGCGATCTCAAGCCGCGTGGCGGTGCCCAAGACCGCGGCCACGTGCCCATGCTGCAGGCTGCGGGTGATCTGGAACGCCTCGGCCACATCCACCCGCGCCGGTAGGCCCTTCAATGCCTGCGACAGTGCCTTGACCCTGGGCTCGGGCCAGCGGGTCAAGTTGGCCAGGGTGCGGGTTTTCACCTTGCCGCCCTCGCGGTAGCTTTCCCGCAGCAGGACCGCCGGCGGTGACCCCCGGTTGGGCACCCGCGTCACATACATGCCTATCTCTATATCACATGCATGTAATTAAATCCCGACACAACACACTAATACACCACTAAGCCAACAATTTACATGACGACGATACCGCCCAGCACTGAGCACAAAACACCTGCTCACAAACAACGCGGGCACCTGAGGACCCTTCTAGAAGGGGGAACTACGGCCTAGGGATTACCATCTGCCGACTCTCGCAGTTACCCGAGCCTGCCCTTTTTGCTTGTGCTACAACAGGTTTGGCCATGAATCGGCACCGGTGAGAACCCGCCACTTACCGTCGAATCGCGGTCATTGGCGATGAATAAACGATGAGCTGCGACCACTGAATCAACTGCCAACCCTTTGTGCAGCTGGGGCGTACGACGTTGGCCCAGGCCCGCGCGTTTGTGGTCGCCTGGTGCCTTGAGTTCCACAACCTCCGTCGTAGGCACAGTTCCGCCGGACTGCAGGCACCCGACCACTACGAGAAGACGGCCTCAGAACAACCGGCCGCCGCATGAATCCCGCCTGAAACCGTGTCATAGGCGGTCGGCCGCCGGTCACGCAGGTGCGCAGCGGGCGAACAGGGTAGACACGCCCGGGCCGGTGAGGTCGTCGCAGTAGGCGCGGCGGCCGGCCATCGCCATAGTCAGCGCTAGCGTCGTCCCGCTGACCAGCGGGCCGGCGCCAGTTGAGAAGGGCCCGTCGGTCGCCTCGACGCGCAGGCCCTCGATAGTGCTGCGGCCGAACCCGGTGAAGTCCCGCCGGGCATAGAAGCGGGCGACCGCGCCGACGGCCGCGATCGAGGGCGTGTGCGGGAGCGCGAGGGGACGCCGGATGTCTTGGGCGTGCACGACCACCTCACCAAGCCATGCCACAGTGGGACCGGGCGCCGACCTGGTGCTGGTGATGATCCGCCGAAACCGCTCGAGTGTCTCGGCCGCAGTCGCGCCGCGATGCTCGGCCAGACGTCGGTTGTTGTGCAGGTCGAAGTCGAAACGTGCACCCAGGACGCTGGCAAACCAGCGCAGCGGACCCATGCTCGCTGCCGCCGTGAGGTGGGCGACGACGTCCTCGACCACCCACCGTCCGCACAGCGATCGCTGCGCCCACTGCGCCTGGCCAAGGCCGGCGAGATCGTCGGCGAGGGCGGCGCGCTCGGCGTGGGTAGCCGACCACAGAGCCGCACGAGACAGGACATCGGACATAGGGGCCTCCGGTTGGTTGGATCGGACTGGCAACGCTGACTTCGCGCGAGCGCGAGCGCAGAAATAATCGGTCGGTCAGCAGGGCGAAGGGGACAGCATCCTGTGGGGTACCGAAGATTAACGGGCTTGTCGCCCCAGCAGGCCAGCACAGCACCTTGGCGGAACACGCCGCGAACTGGTCGTGGGTCGGTAGTTTGAATCACCGGGTGGCGTCGGGTAGCCAGGCGCTTGCAGACGTTTATGTCCGTCATCGTCTCAGCGCGCCCCGTCGCGAGCGTTCGGCAAAGGCATCGAGTGCGGCGATGACCTGTGGCGAGCGCCAGACGCGGCTGCGTGGACCCGAGCTGGTCTCGAGGATGATCCCTGCCTTCGACAAGGGTTCGAGGTATCGGCGTGCGTGCTTCGACTCGATGCCCAACTCCTCGGTCAGCAGTGCCGTATTGATGACCGGGCGGCGTAGTAGAAGATCAGCTATCTGCCACACGGCAGAGTCGCTACGTGCGGTGATCGTGTCGTTCCACCCGGCGCGGACGGCGTGCAAATCACTGACCAGCTGGCGACCGTTGAAGACCGCCGCGACAGCCGCCTCCGACACGCGGCGGACGATCGGGGCGGGGTCGCCCTCGCGGTAGGCGGTCAGCGCGGCGAAGTAGGAGTCAGTGTCGGTAAGTAGCCCAGCGGACACTGGGACGGTGACGTTTTGCGTCAATCCCTTGCGGCGCAACATCGCCTGGATTAATGCCCGGGCCGTGCGACCATTCCCGTCGGTGAAGGGGTGGATCGTCTCGAACTGCGCATGTGCCAACGCGATCTGCGGTAGCGCGGGGATGTCGTCGCGCTGCGCGAAGCGGAGCAAGTCGTCGATGGCTGCTAAGACGCGGCTGTGGTGCGGCGGCACGAACATGGCCCCGCGCGGACCGTGGGTGCCCCCGCCAATCCAGACTTGCTCCTCGCGCCAGCGGCCGGCGGATTTCGGGTCGACGTCGCGCATCAGCGCCTCGTGCATCGTCACGATAGCGGCGTCGTCGATGTTGTGCGCGAGGTTGATCGCGGCGATCATCGCTGCGGTGTTGGCGACGATGGCCTTCGCGTTGGCGGTCGTCTTGGCCCACGGCAGCTCGGCCTCGGCAATGGCCCGCGCCGATGCCGTCAGGTTCTCGATGTTGGAACTGGCTGCTGACTCGGTCCGCAACAGGACCGACGAGAACGGCGCGATCTCGCCGCCCAGCTCGGCGTCGAATCGGGTGACCTCGCGGCTGGCGTCCTCGGCGTCGGCGAGCGCGTCGGCCGGCAGGTTGACGGTCAGGTCGGCGATGTTGGCGCTAATCGCTGCCTCGTAGTTGCCCCGCTGCTGTTGCGCCGCGCGCACATATGCCGCGTCGGGCGAGATATCCCAGGGCAGCGTCTCGTATTCGACGGCGGTGCCGGCAAGTGGGTGCACTCCACCACTTTACACCCACTTAGACAACTAAGTGGGTGGAAGCGTCACTGTGAGGTTGTCCCGGGCGTCGTGGAAGTTTGAGGTGGCGGTCCCCCGCTCGAGACCTGCCGTGTGGTAGGTGTCGGGCGTC
>JARLGS010000656.1 GCA_031292695.1 Mycobacterium sp.
ACGGGCACCGCGTCCGGAAAGTCCTTGGCGTACCAGCTGCCGATCCTGCACCAACTGCAGTCCGACGTTCATGCCCGCGCGTTGTATCTGTCGCCGACCAAGGCGCTGGGACACGACCAGTTGCGGGCCGCGCAGTCGCTGTGCGCCGCGATACCCGGCCTCAGCAACACCGCGCCATGCGCATATGACGGCGACAGCTCAACCGAAGCAAGACAATTCGCCCGGATGAGCTCCCGGTGGATCTTCTCGAACCCCGACATGGTGCACCTGTCTCTACTGCGCAACCATGCCCGTTGGGCAGTGTTCCTGCGCCAGTTGAAATTCGTGGTAGTCGACGAATGTCATTACTACCGCGGAATTTTCGGCTCGAACGTAGCAATGGTGCTGCGCCGCCTGCTGCGCCTGTGCGACCGCTACGGGTCGGCACCCACAGTGGTGTTCGCCAGCGCCACCGCTGCGGTGCCGGCACAAACGGCGTCAGAGTTGCTGGGCCAGAAGGTAACCGCGGTCACCGAAGACGGGTCGCCGCACGGTGGTCGCACGGTGGCCCTGTGGGAGCCCGCATTGCTGACCGATCTGATCGGCGAGAACGGCGCCCCAGTCCGCAGATCGGCCGGCTCCGAAGCGTCGCGGGTGATGGCCGATCTGATCGCCGAGGGGGCCCGGACCCTGACCTTCGTGCGGTCCCGAGTGGGGGCCGAACTGACGGCGCTCGGCGCCCGGGCCCGGCTGGAGAACATCGCACCCGAACTGGCGCCGCTGGTCGCGTCATACCGGGCCGGGTACCTGGCCGAGGACCGGCGAGCGCTGGAACACGCTCTGGCAGAAGGAAAATTGAGGGGGCTGGCCACCACGAACGCGCTGGAACTCGGCGTCGATATCGCCGGCTTGGACGCCGTGGTGCTGGCCGGGTTCCCCGGCACTGTCGCGTCGTTCTGGCAACAGGCCGGCCGGGCCGGCCGGCGCGGCCAGAGCGCCTTGATCGTGCTGATTGCCCGTGACGATCCGCTGGACACCTACCTGGTGCACCACCCAGCCGCGCTGCTGGACAAGCCGATTGAACGGGTGGTCATCGACCCCGGCAATCCCTACGTCCTCGGTCCGCAATTGCTCTGCGCGGCAACCGAGCTCCCATTGACACCGGCCGAGGTACGGATGTGGGACGCCGAGTCGGTGGCCGAGTCACTGGTCGATGACGGCCTGCTGCGCAAGCGGCCGAATGGCTACTTCCCCGCGCCGGGGGTGGATCCGCATCCCGCCGTGGACATTCGCGGGTCATCCGGTGGGCAGATCGCCATCCTGGAGTCCGGCACCGGTCGGATTCTGGGCAGCACCGGGGCCGGCCAGGCACCCGCATCGGTCCATCCAGGTGCCGTCCACCTACACCAGGGCGAGACGTATCTGGTCGATACACTGGATTTCGAGGCCGGCGTGGCTTTCGTACACGCCGAGGATCCGGGCTACACGACATCGGCCCGTGAGGTCACCGACATCTCCGTCACCAGCACCGCGACGGGCACGTTCGAGATCCACCGATTCGGACCGGTGTCGGTTGGACTGGTACCAGTGTCGGTGTCCAACACCGTGGTCGGGTTCCTGCGCCGCGGACTGGACGGCGCGGTGCTCGACTTCGTCGACCTGGATCTACCTACCCGCACCTTGGATACCATGGCTGTTATGTGCACCATCACCCCGGAGATGCTGCTGGACAACGGAATCGACCCACTTCGGGTACCCGCAGCACTACATGCCGCCGAGCACGCCGCAATCGGTCTACTGCCTCTGGTGGCCAGTTGCGATCGCGGCGACATCGGTGGCGTGTCCACCGCGTCCGGTCCGGGGCCCGGCGATCTATCCGGCCTGCCAACGATTTTCGTGTACGACGGTTACCCGGGCGGGGCCGGATTCGCAGCACGTGGGTTCCGGCAGTTGCCGACCTGGTGGTCGGCCACCGCCGCGGCGATCGAGGCCTGCGAATGCCGGCTCGGCTGCCCATCCTGCGTGCAATCGCCCAAGTGCGGCAACGCGAACGATCCATTGGACAAAGCCGGCGCGATTCGGGTGCTCCGCCTGGTGGTCGATGCCCTTGCCGGCCGGGAAATGTAGAGAACGACCGGCCCTCGACCGTCGCCATCCACAGTCGCCCCCCGGATGCAGGACTCACGAAGTTGGACCGGGCAAAGCGCGTCGATGCGGATAAACTACAGCCATGACGGACGACTGGCTCCTCGTCGAGACCCTCGGCGCCGAACCTGCAGTCGTCGCGGAAGGGCAGCAGACCAAACCGATGGTGCCCATCAGCGCTTATCTGCGTCGCAACTCCAATCTGATGGCGATCCAGTCTGCCATCGGCGAAACCATTCGCGCCGGTCTGCCGCTGACCAGCATCACGCCGAAGAGCGACCGGGTGATCCGGACCGAAGTGGTGCAGATGACCGACGGCCGCATCCACGGCGTCCATGTGTGGGCTGGATCACCCGACGCCGATCCGCCGGACCGGATGATTCCGGGTCCACTGAAATGGGACCTGACCAACGGCACCGCGACGGATACGATGGAATCGTTGGCCAACAGCGGCCGGAACCCCGCCGCCGAGGCCACCTACGGCCGTGCCTTCGCCGACGACCTACAGACCCGCAAGCTCAACCCTAATGAAGCCAAGGTCATCACCGCGCTGATTCCCCCTGAGCCCGGCCAAACATTCACCAGCACTTGGGATATGACGGATTTCCGCGGCCGACCGATCACCGTCGGATTCGCCGCACGGGTACTGACCGAGACGGACGAGGACGGATCGGACCGGCTGATCTGCCGCGCGATGAACTGGCGCGCCGTCCGCGACACCTCCTCGGCCACCCCCTTCGAGGCCTCGCAGCGGATCATCAACGGCCCGCCCGAGCCCGGCGAGTATCGGGCCATGGTGGATCTGAACAGCTGGAAGCTGATCAAGTGGCTCGACGAGACCTGCCCGTTCTTCGACTGGAGTGGGTTAGAGGTCCCGGTATCGGTGGTGCACCCCGACGAGATCGCCGAGATGGCTGTCATGACGGCAGAATTCGCCTCTGGTCCCACGTCCCGGGTGCTGCGGTTGCGTGCCAACGACGGCGGGTGGACCCCAGTTCACGTCACCACGCACCGGCTCGAAGTGGCTGACGACACCTTCGCGGGGCTGCTGTCCCTGCGCCTGCCGACCGACGACGAACTGCGCGAAGCCGAGCGCCGGTATGCCGAAGAGGACAAAGAGACCACCGCTGGGCCGACCGACGAGTCATGAACCGCGCCTGCGCAATTCGCCGATCACTGGCCAGCCGCGGCGGCAGTCACGACGTTGAAGAATCCTCATCGATGGGGAGCAGCCGCCGCGCCCCTGGCCCCTCGGCTCCGAGCGCGTCGCCGGGGTTGATGACGAGGCAGTGGTTGAGCGACACACACCCGCACCCGATGCACTGGTCCATCTCGGACTGAAGCCGCTCCAACTCGAGCTGCCGGTCGCGGAGTTGCGCGCGCCACCGCTGGTTGAGTCTGGTCCAGTCCCGCAGTGCCGGCATCCGGTCATCAGGGAGCGTCCGAAAATGCTCGGCAACCTCGCTGAGGGGAATGCCCAGACGTTTCGCGACCTGGATGACCGCGATACGCCGCTCCATGTGCCGTGGATACAACCGCGTCCCGCCGGTCGTGCGCTCCGGGTGGATCAGACCTTTTCGCTCATAGAAGTGCAGTGCGGACGCGGCAACTCCAGTCCGTCTCACGATCTCCCCGATTGTGAGGAGATCGGTCGGGCCAAGCCGCTTGATCTCAACCATAGTTAAGATTCTACGGTGACGATATGCCAAGTGAGACAGCGACCAATCAGACCGCCGGCAAGCCAGGGTGGGTTGCCCCGTTCTCCGGTGGCAACGGCAGAGCGAGTCTGGTGCTCGCCGGCGGCGTCGCCATGTACGCGGTCACTGTTTATGTCACCGGGGCCGTTCTCCCTGCCATGTCCGCCCGGCTGCACGGGGAACAGCTGTATGCCTGGGTGAACACGGGGTTCCTGGCTGCCTCGATCGCCGGAACAGCATTTGCGAGCACTTTCACCGCGCGCCGCGGGCTCCGGCAGGCCTACGTCACCGCGTTCGCCGTATTCGCTCTCGGCTCCGCGATCATCTCCATCGCACCGACCATGAGCATTGTTGTTACCGGACGGGCCGTCCAAGGCATCGGCGGCGGCCTCCTGTCTGCCCTCGCCTATGTCGCGGTGAACGCGCTTCTGCCACAAAGCCTCTGGGGGCGGGCGACGGGGCTGATCACCGCAATGTGGGGCATTGGCGGCATTGCCGGACCGGCCATCGGCGGCATCTTCGGAAGAGGCGATGCTTGGCGGACGCCCTTCACCATCCTCACTGCCGCCGCGATCGGACTGGGTGCCCTCGCCTTCTTCACCGTGAACGACC
>JARLGS010000657.1 GCA_031292695.1 Mycobacterium sp.
CACCTACGGCGACGCCACCTTCCACGGCTCACCGGGCGGCACGGTTCTGAACAAGCCGATCGTGGGGATGGCGGCCACCCCCGACGGCAAGGGCTACTGGCTCGTCGCCTCCGACGGCGGCATCTTCACCTACGGCGACGCCGCCTTCCACGGCTCCCCCGGCGGCACGCCCCTGGACAAACCGATCGTGGGGATGGCCACACTCCCTGCGTCGCCCTCCGCCGTATCGCCGAATGGAGGTGCGTCGAATGGAGGCTCGTCGACGCTCGGCAACGCCACCACGGGGACTCCCCCAACCGGCACCGCCACCCAACTGGTGCTCACCACCCAGCCCGGTGGCAGTGTGGCCGAGGGCACCTCCTTCACCCAGCCCTCGGTCAGGATCGAGGACCAGTTCGGCAACACCGTCAACGCATCGGCCTCGGTCACCTTGGGCATCTCGAGCTACAGCGCGGGTGGTGGCGGCAGCACCCAGGGCTCCATCACGGGCTGCGCCGCCAACCCGGTGACGGCCAGCGGCGGCGTGGCGACCTTCTCCGGGTGCACGATCACCGGCAGTGGCGCCGCCGGCACCTACGTGCTCAAGGCCACCAGCAGCGGGCTCACCACCGCCGTGGCGACGAACAGCGTGACCGTGACCGCGGGATCCACCGTGGCATCCCTGGCGATCAATGCGATCTCCTCGCCGCAGACCGCCGGGCAGGGCTTCACCGTGACGGTGACGGCGAAGGACAGGAACGGCAACGTCTCCAACAACTCGACCGGCTCCGTCCAACTCGGGATCGCAGCGGGATCCCCCCAGACGACGTTCTCCGGCAACGGTCTGGCTACGATGACCTCCTCGCTGTCGTCGGGGACCGCCACCTTCACCGGGGTCACCTTCGACGCTGCGGGACCCTACGTGCTCACTGCGACCGACACCGCCGCCAGTGTCAGCGCCCCGAACTCGAACACCATCACGGTGGCCCCACCATCCACCGTGGCGTCCCTGGCGATCAATGCGGTCTCCTCGCCGCAGACCGCAGGGCAGGGCTTCACCCTGACGGTGGTCGCGGAGGACCAGTTCGGGGACAAGGTCACCAATTCGTCTGACTCGGTGAGCCTGAGCATCGTCTCGGGTTCTGCGCAGACCACCTTTTCGAACAACGGGAACACGAAGATGACCACCTCGCTGTCGTCGGGCACCGCCACCTTCACCGGGGTCACCTTCGACACTGCGGGGACCTACACACTCAGCGCCAAGGACACCACGGCAAACGTGACGGCGCCCAACTCCGCTGCCCTGGCCGTCCAGCCCAGCACCGCCAGCGAGCTGGTCTTCACCACGGCGCCTTTGGGCAACCAGTCGGCGAGCACCGCGGCCGGCGTCGGACCGTTCGTCGTCACGGCCGAGGACCGGTACGGCAACCCGGTGACCAACACCGGCTCGGCAACGACCCTCACGGTCTCGACGACCTCGACCGGAACCTCGGGTCACTCGCCCTTCTTCACGCCCACCTCTGGCGGATCGTCGGCATCAGCCGTGACCATTCCCACCGGGCAGTCATCGTCGGGCAACTTCTTCTACTCGGACGCCGAGTCCGGCACACCGACCATCTCGGCATCGGGCACGATCAACTCCCAGAGCCTCTCGAGCTCCCCGCTCAACAATGTGACGATCACCATGGTGGCCGGCACCGCCACCCAACTGCTGCTCACCACCCAGCCCGGTGGCAGTGTGGCCGAAGGCACCTCCTTCACCCAGCCCTCGGTCAGGATCGAGGACCAGTTCGGCAACACCGTCAACGCATCGGCCTCGGTCACCTTGGGCATCTCGAGCTACAGCGCGGG
>JARLGS010000658.1 GCA_031292695.1 Mycobacterium sp.
AGGGCATCGGCGGCTATCACCTCGCGTGCGACGCCTCCAACGATTCGGCCGTGGCAACGCTGCGTCGGCGCAAGCGGCGCGGTGACAAACCTTTCGCGGTCATGGTCCCCGACCTTGCGACGGCTCACGACATCGCCGACGTGGACGAGTCTGCAGCGCAGCTACTTTCGGGCATCCAGCGCCCAATTGTGCTGCTGACCAGGCGAACACCCGCACCGGTATCCGATCTCGTCGCGCCGCACAACCCCGATATCGGCGTCATGCTGGCCTACACGCCACTGCACACCCTGCTCTTCGGGCTGCCGGGCGACGAACCGGGTCCGAGGGTATTGGTGATGACATCAGGGAACCTGGGTGGTGAGCCGATCTGCTTCACCGATACCGATGCGGTTGATCGCCTCGCCCGGCTCGCCGACGGCTGGCTGCTGCATGACCGGGCGATCCTGGTGCCGTGCGACGACTCGGTGGTGCGGATGCTCAGCCTCGGCGGAGCCGAGAATCGGGCCGGGGTCGCAGAGATACCGATCCGCCGGTCTCGGGGCTATGCACCGCTCCCGGTCGCGCTACCCGTACCGGTCCCGCCTACCTTGGCGGTGGGAGCCGACCTGAAGAACACCCTGGCTGTGGCCGAGGGCAAGTACGCGTGGCTGAGTCAACACATCGGAGATATGGACGACCTGGCCACCCTGTCCGCGTTCGACTCGGCGCAGCGGCACCTGCAGTCGCTGACGGGCGTGGTGCCCGAGAATCTCGTCGTCGACGCGCACCCCGGCTACCGGTCCGCCGCGTGGGCGCACCGCAATGCCGACGGACGGCCGGTTCGGACAGTGCAGCACCACCACGCCCACATCGCCGCCGTGATGGCCGAGCACGGGCTGGACGGCAGCAGCCGAGTTCTCGGATTCGCCTTCGATGGGACGGGTTACGGCCCAGACGGCGCAATCTGGGGCGGCGAGGTGTTGGTTGCCGACTACAAGGGCTACCGGCGGGTGGCCCAATTGCGATATGTGCCGCTGGCCGGCGGGGACATCAGCGTGCTACGGCCGTACCGCATGGCACTCGCGCACCTGTGGGCCGCCGGACTGCCGTGGGATGACGACCTGGCGCCGCTGCGCGCATGTTCGGAGGACGAACGTCGGGTGCTGGCCCACCAGTTGCGTACCGGCCTCGGCTGCGTCCCGACCTCCAGCATGGGCCGGCTCTTCGACGCGGTGGCCGCACTGATCGGGGTACGGCAAACGGTCGACTATGAAGCGCAGGCGGCCATCGAGCTGGAAGGCGTGTCACGCGGTATCGATTGTGGTGCGGCTACTTACGCCTTCGACATCACCGCCGCCGATCCGGTGCTCGTCGACCCCGCACCGGTGCTCCGCGCCGTCATCGACGATCAGCGCGCAGATGTTCCGCCGGGAGTAATCGGAGCGCGGTTTCACCAGGCCGTGGCCGACCTCATAGTTCGTCTTGCCGAAGCCGAATCGAAGGCGACCGGTTCACGCCTCGTCGCGTTGTCCGGCGGCGTGTTCCAGAACGTGCTGTTGTTGCAACTGGCAATACCCGGACTATGGGCCAAAGGTTTCGACGTGATCACCCACTGCCAGGTGCCGCCCAACGACGGGGGCATCGCGCTCGGCCAACTGCTGGTGGGCAATTCGATGTGAGAAGTGGAGGACTCCCATGTGTTTGGCAGTTCCAGGAAAGGTCCTGAGCCTTGCCGAGCGTGACGGCACCCTGATGGCACTGGTCGACTTCGGGGGCATCCAGAAAGATGTCTGCCTGCAGTACATCCCGGACGCGGCGGTCGGCGAATACGTCGTCGTGCACGTGGGATTCGCCATCCAACGACTCGACGAAGAGTCGGCGATACAAACACTGGCCGAGTTCGAACGTCTCGGCGTGCTCAACGAGGAATTCGGGGACGGATTCGCGATCGCGGCGCGACAAGCCGGACTTGCCGCCCCGGCAGACACTGCGACAACCGAGGTGACACCATGAAGTATCTGGATGAGTTCAGCAATCCCGAGCTGGCAGGCAAGCTCGTCGACCAGATCCGGGCGGCCACCAGCAGACGCTGGGCGATCATGGAAGTATGTGGCGGGCAGACACATTCGATAATCCGCCACGGTATCGATCAACTGTTGCCCGACGAGATCGAGATGATCCACGGTCCGGGTTGCCCGGTGTGCGTG
>JARLGS010000659.1 GCA_031292695.1 Mycobacterium sp.
AGCCCGATCGGCACGGCGACGACCGATTCGGCGGGCCACTTCGTGGTCCAGATCACCGACACTTCGACGCTGCAAGACGGTCAAGTGACGATCGGCATCCAGGCCACCGACGCGTCGGGAACGCAGGGTAACATCGCGCTGTTCACCTACACGCTGATCACCGCGACTCCGACCGCACCGACCGGGATTACCCTCGACCCGACCCAGCCGTCACCGGGGGGCAGCGACAGCGGCGTGGTGGGCGACAACATCACGAACGTCACGGCGCCGTACTTCGACGTGGCGGGCATCGAGAACGCCAACACGAGCGGCGTCATTGCCGCGGCGGCCCCCTTCGAGGTGTTCCTCTACCGCTCAACCAGTCCCAGCGGACCTTGGACGCTGGTGAACCAGGAAATCGATCCGACCCTTAATCCGACCACCCAGTTCGATACAGTCACCATCCAAGATCCCGGCCCGCTCACCGGCAGCGCCGCCGGGATTAACTACTACTACTACGCGACGCAACAAGACATCGCGGGGAATACCAGTCCGGCCAGCAGCCCGGTCTTCCAGATCACCGTCAAGACATCCGCGCAGACGCCTACCGGCCTGAAGCTTGACCCGAACAATCCCGCGGGAGGCAGCGATACCGGGAGCAGCAACACGGACGACATCACCAACGACAAGACGCCGTTCCTGAATGTCTCGAGCATCGAGGCCACTGCAACGTCCGTGATCCTGCTGGCATCGTTCAACGGCGGCGCGTTCAAGGTGGTGAACACCGAGAGCCCGGTCGTCTTCAACACCGACGGCTCGGTGACAATTCAGGACCCGGTCCCCGCGCAGCCCGACGGCACGTACACCTTTGAAGTCAAGCAGGTCGACGTCGCCGGCAACACGAGCGCAGCCAGCGCTCCGTTGCAAGTCCTCATCGTGACGGCCACGCCCGTGATTCCGACCCTCGCGCTCGACTCGGGAAGCGACAGCGGGACCAAAGGCGACGGCATCACGAACGTGACCGACCCCTCGATCGACCTGACCGGCCTCGCCACGACGCCCCCGTTCCCCCAGGACGGCCCCTACACCGTCACCTTGCTCCGGGCCACCAGCGCGAGCGGCCCGTTCGTTGCCGTCCCTTACACCGTCGTCTCCGGCGCAGGCACGAGCGCACCGGTGATCAACGACGCAGGACCGCTCCAGCCCGACGGCAACTACTACTACAAGGTCGAGACCACCGACGTCGCCGGTAACTTCAGTCTCTCGCAGGCCCTCCACATCCTCGTCGTCACCGCCACGCCGGCAACCCCGACAGTCGCGCTCGACGCGGGAAGCGACAGCGGAGTGAAGGGGGACGACATCACGAACGTCACCAGTCCCTCGCTCGACCTGACGGGCCTCGCGACCACGCCCCCGTTCCCGGCCGACGGGCCGTACACGGTCACACTGCTGCGATCGTTCAACGGCGGGCCGTTCGTCGCGGTGCCCTACACCGTGGTCTCCGGCGCAGGCACAAGCTCACCAGTGATCAACGACGCCGGTCCGCTCCAGCCCGACGGCACTTATTCCTACGAGGTGAAGACAACGGACGTCGCCGGCAACTCGAGCCTCTCGACGGCCCTGTCCATCCTGGTTGTGACATCGACCCCGGCGGTCCCGACGCTCGCGCTGGATGCGGCGAGCGACAGCGGAGTGCATGGCGACGATATCACGAGCGTCACGGACCCGTCGATCGACCTGGCCGGCCTCGCCACGACGCCGCCATTCCCTCA
>JARLGS010000660.1 GCA_031292695.1 Mycobacterium sp.
AGAGCGCCGCAGCGTGGCTGACCGGCCTGCGCCTCGGCCGACCGTCCGACACCGTCCGCCGGCATGGCGCCTCGTCGCGCCTGGGCGATATCGTCTTCATGGTGCTGGTCGCCCTGGGTGCGGCCTGGGTGCTGTGGCAGGTGGCGGACTACGTCGGTGCCACGCTGTCGTGGGCGGACCTCGGGCAGGCGGCGCTGCTCGGCACGATCACCCTCACGCGCGTGATGGTGCTGATGGCACTGGCCGCGCTGATATGGGTGCCCATCGGGGTGTGGGTCGGGTTGCGCCCGGCCTGGGCGGAGCGGGTGCAGCCGGTAGCGCAGTTCCTCGCCGCCTTTCCGGCCAACCTGATGTTCCCGGTCTTCGTCGTGGTGATCGTGCGGTTTCACCTCAACGTGGACGTGTTCCTTACCCCGCTGATGGTGCTGGGCACGCAGTGGTACATCCTGTTCAATGTCATCGCCGGTGCCGCAGCCTTTCCCGGCGACCTCAGGGAAGCGGCGGAGAATTTCCACGTCGGCGGCCTGCTGTGGTGGCGCCGCGTGATCTTCCCCGGCATCCTGCCCTATTTCGTTACCGGCGCGATTACCGCTTCGGGCGGATCGTGGAACGCCGCCATCGTCGCCGAGGTGGCGTCCTGGGGCGATACCAAGCTGGTGGCGCACGGGCTCGGGGCCTACATCGCGCAGGCCACCGATGCCGGCGACTTCCATAAGATCGTGCTCGGCGTGGTGGTGATGTCGCTGTTCGTCGTCACGGTCAACCGGCTGCTGTGGCGGCCGCTCTATGCCTACGCAAGCCGCCGCACGACCCTGGGATAAGGGAGAGGGGCCGATGGACACCGCCGTCACCGAACCGCTGCTGCAGGTGCGTGCCTGCAAGCAGGCCTATCACAAGGACAGCAGCGCCGACCTGGTGGTGCTGGACGATGTGAACGTGACCCTGAAGACCGGCGAGATCGTCGGCCTGATCGGCCGCTCCGGCTCGGGCAAGTCGACGCTGCTGCGCATCATCTCCGGCCTGCTCGCACCCAC
>JARLGS010000661.1 GCA_031292695.1 Mycobacterium sp.
CGGCGCCGGCGTCGGGCAGCGGCAAGACCACCGTGGCCACCGGCCTGATGGGCGCACTCCGGCGCGCCGGACATCGGGTCGCCGCCGCCAAGGTAGGGCCCGACTTCATCGACCCCGGCTATCACGCGCTGGCCACCGGCAGGCCCGGCAGGAACCTGGACCCAGTGCTGGTCGGCGATGACCTGATCGGTCCGCTCTACCGGCACGGCAGTGCCGGCACTGACATCGCGGTCATCGAGGGCGTGATGGGGCTGTTCGATGGGCGCATCACCGACCAGCCGATGAGCCCGGCGCCGGGGTCCACCGCCCACGTCGCCGGTCTGCTCGGTGCACCTGTGGTGCTGGTCGTCGATGCGCGCGGTCAGAGCCAGAGCATCGCCGCTCTGCTGCACGGTTTTTCGACGTTCGACCGGGCGGTGCGCATCGCCGGGGTGATCCTCAACAAGGTCGGCTCGCCACGGCACGAGCAGGTGCTGCGCCAGGCCTGCGAGCAGGTGGGCATCACGGTGCTCGGCGCCATTCCGCGCGACAGCGGGTTGGAGATTCCGTCTCGGCACCTGGGTCTGGTCACCGCCGTCGAGCACGGTCGGCGGGCCGTCGCGGCGGTCGACGCCATGACCGAACTGGTCGCCCGCCACGTAGATATAGCAGCGGTCGTCCATTGCGCCGGACTCGAATGGTCGGGCCCCACTTGGGATCCCGGGCTCGAGCCCGCCGTGACGAACGTGACCGTGGCGCTGGCCGCCGGCAAGGCTTTCAGCTTCGGCTACGCCGAGCACGCCGAGTTGCTGCGGATGGCCGGGGCCGAGGTCGCCGCCTTCGACCCACTCACCGAATCACTGCCGGACGGTGCGCGGGCGCTGGTCATCCCCGGCGGTTTCCCGGAACAGTTCACCGCCGAACTGTCGGCGAACGCCATTGTGCGCGCGCAGATCGCCGCGCTGGCGGCCGCCGGCGCTCCGGTGCACGCGGAATGCGCGGGGCTGACCTACCTGGTCGACGATCTGGACGGTCATCCGATGTGTGGGGTGCTTTCCGGGTCGGCGCGCTTCACCCAGCGATTGACCCTGGGCTACCGCGACGCCGTCGCCATGGCTGACTCCTCCATGCACGCCGCAGGCGAACGCGTCACCGGCCATGAATTTCACCGCACCACAGTCGAATTCACCGACCCCCAGCCGCCGGCTTGGGCGTTCCGCGGCACCGGGGCGGCCACTGTGCACGACGGTGCGGTCCAACGCGGCGTGCACGCCGCGTACCTGCACACCCATCCCGCGGCGCACCCGCAGTCGGTGCGTCGCTTCCTGACCGCAACTACTAGGCTCGCCGAGTGACCCCTAACGCCTACCTCGTCGGCCTTCGTCTCACCGGCAAGAAGGTCGTGGTGGTCGGCGCCGGCAGCGTCGCGCAGCGCAGGCTGCCACTGTTGATCGCCAGCGGCGCCGACGTCCACGTTGTCGCACGTGCTGCCACCCCGGTAGTCGAAGCCCTCGCGGACAACCCCGACGGCACGGGCATCGCCCTGACCCTGCGCGATTTCCACACCGACGACCTCGACGGTGCCTGGTACGTGCTGGCGGCCACCGATGACGAATCGGTCAATGCCACGGTCGCCGACGAGGCGGACCGCCGCCACATCTTCTGCGTGCGGGCCGATGCCGGGCTGGAGGGCTCGGCGGTGACGCCCGCCTCGTTCGAGTACGACGGGCTGGCGGTCGGTGTGTTGGCCGGCGGTGAACACCGGCGCTCCGCGGCGCTGCGCACCGCTATCCACGAAGCTCTGCAGCGCGGCGCCATCGGTGATGCCCCTGAGCCCGACGCCTATGCCGGAGTGGCGCTCGTCGGCGGTGGGCCCGGCGATCCCGAGCTGATCACGGTCCGCGGCCGTCGGCTGCTGGCGCACGCCGACGTGGTGGTGGCCGACCGGCTGGCGCCGCAGGAGTTGCTCGCTGAGCTCGGCCCGCATGTCGAGGTCATCGACGCCGCCAAGATTCCGTACGGCCGGGCCATGGCTCAGGACGCCATCAACGCCGTGCTGATCGACCGGGCCAAGGCCGGGAAGTTCGTGGTGCGACTCAAGGGTGGCGACCCGTTCGTCTTCGCTCGCGGCTATGAAGAGGTGCTGGCGTGCGCCGACGCCGGGATTCCGGTCACTGTCGTGCCGGGTGTGACAAGTGCCATAGCGGTGCCCGCGCTGGCCGGCGTTCCGGTCACCCATCGGGCCGTCACGCATGAATTTGTCGTGGTGAGCGGCCACGTTGCGCCGGGGCATCCAGAATCGTTAGTGAATTGGGACGCGCTGGCCGCGATGCGCGGCACCATCGTGCTGCTGATGGCGGTCGAGCGGATCGAACTTTTCGCGAAAGTTCTGCTCCAAGGCGGCCGACCTGCGGAAACGCCGGTTCTGGTCGTTCAGCACGGGACGACGGCCGCGCAGCAGACCCTGCGGACCACGCTTGCCGACGCGCCGGAGGACATCCGCGCGGAGGGTATCCGACCCCCCGCAATCATCGTGATCGGCGATGTCGCTGCGTTCGCGGGGTTAAAGGATTCTTAAGATTACTGTAAGGTAGCTTTCCATGACGGCTCTCAACGACGCTGAGCGCATCGCCATGGCCACCAGCCGCCGCGAACCGCTCTCGATGCACGTGGGGCAGACCGAGGACGAGCGAATTAGCTGGTATCCAGCTTGGTTGCCGTCTCCCCGCTTCCTTTCCGCAGTCATCGCCATCGGCGGCATGCAGCTGCTCGCCACGATGGACAGCACTGTCGCCATCGTCGCCCTTCCTAAGATTCAGGACGAGCTCGGCCTGTCCGACGCCGGCCGCAGCTGGGTGATCACGGCCTACGTGCTGACTTTCGGTGGCCTGATGCTGCTCGGTGGGCGCCTCGGCGACACCATCGGCCGCAAGCGCACCTTCATCGTCGGTGTCGCTCTGTTCACCATCGCCTCCATCCTTTGTGGCGTCGCGTGGGACGAGACCACGCTGGTCGTCGCCCGACTGCTGCAGGGCGTTGGTTCGGCGATCGCCTCGCCGACCGGTCTGGCGCTGGTCGCCACCACGTTCCCGAAGGGCCCGGCCCGTAATGCCGCGACCGCGATCTTCGCGGCGATGACCGGCGTCGGTTCGGTGATGGGTCTGGTCGTCGGCGGTGCGTTGACGGTGTTCTCCTGGCGGTACGCCTTCTTGGTGAACGTGCCGATCGGTCTGCTGATGATCCACCTGGCCCGCACCACCCTGACCGAGACTTCCCGCGAGCGCATGAAGCTCGACGCGGCCGGCGCCATCCTGGCGACCCTGGCCTGCACCGCGGCCGTGTTCGGCTTCTCGATGGGGCCGGAGAAGGGCTGGGCGTCCCCGCTGACACTCGGCTCGGGCGCCGCGGCTGGCGTGCTCTTCCTGGCCTTCCTTTTCGTCGAGCGCACCGCTGAGCACCCGGTCGTTCCGTTCGCGCTGTTCCGCGACCGCAACCGGGTGGCGACATTCGCCGCGGTCTTCCTGGCCGGTGGCGTGATGTTCACGCTGACCGTGCTGATCGGCCTGTACGTGCAGGACATCATGGGCTACAGCGCGCTGAAGGCCGGCATCGGCTTCATCCCGTTCGTCATCGCCCTCGGCGTCGGGCTGGGCCTGTCCTCGCAGCTGGTGGCGATATTCTCGCCACGAGTTCTGGTGATCGCCGGTGGCATCCTGGTGCTGGCCGCGATGATCTACGGCTCGACCCTCAACGGCGGCATTCCGTACTTCCCGAACCTGGTCATCCCGATCACCGTCGGTGGTTTCGGCATCGGCATGATCGTGGTGCCGCTGACTGACTCGGCCATTGCGGGTGTGGCGCTCAGCGACATCGGTCCGCTCTCGGCGATCGCGCTGATGCTGCAGAACCTGGGTGGTCCGGTGGTGCTGGCCATCATCCAGGCCGTCATCACGTCGCGCACGCTGTACCTGGGCGGGACCACCGGTCCGGTGGCCAAGATGAACGTCGCGCAACACACGGCCCTGGATCACGGCTACACCTACGGGCTGCTCTGGGTCGCCGCGGTGGCAGTGATCGTCGGTGTGGTGGCGCTGTTCATCGGTTACAGCGCCAACGAAGTAGCGGCGGCGCAGGAAACCAAGGAAGCGCTGGACGCCGGCGAGCTGTAATTCGCCAGCCAGAGTTGGGCGGTTTTCCGGAGGATTGGTGTGCCCGCGTTCGTGACACATGCGTCGCTGATGCACGGCTGGCTACCCGTCCTGATTCAGCTGCTCGCCTTCGTGGTGCTGTGCTGCGCGATCGGACGCCGGACCCGGCAGTGGAGCATCAGCCGACTGCCGGTGGCGGGGTTGGTCGGCGCCGCGTGTGCCGGCGCCCTGTACTGGTACATCACCTCGCTCGGCATCGCCGGGGATCCGGCTCCGGTGCGACTGTGGATTTGGACGGCCCTGGCCGGATTCGCGGCCGCGGTGCTGGTCCTCGGTTGGCGCGGATCGCGCTGGCGGGGTAGGGGACTGGCCGCGCTGGCCGTGCCCCTGTGCGGTCTGTCCGCGCTGCTGATGATGAACCTGTGGGTCGGATACTTCCCGACGCCATACGTGGCGTGGAACAAATTCACCGTCGGCAAGGTGCCTGACGAGGTGGACCGTTGGTCGGTAACGGCCATGCAGCTCAAGGGAATTCGGCCCCCGCGTGGTGTGGTGGTGCCGATCTCGACCGGTTCCCGGGAATCGGGCTTCGCCCATCGGGCCGAACTCGTCTACCTGCCACCGGCCTGGTTCGCCAGCAATCCGCCGCCGCAGCTGCCGACGGTCATGATGATCGGCTCGCAGCTGAACACGCCGTCGGACTGGATCTGGGCCGGCAACGCGAAGGCCACCATCGACAAGTACGCCGCGGCCCACGGCGGCAACGCACCGGTGCTCGTCTTCGTCGATGCCACGGGCTCGTTCAACAATGACACCGAATGCGTCGACGGCCGTCATGGCAACGCGTCGGCGCACCTGACCAAAGACGTGGTGCCGTACCTGATCTCCAACTTCGGCGTCAGCCCTAAAGCCAAGAACTGGGGCGTCGTCGGCTGGTCGATGGGTGGCACCTGCGCGGCACAGCTGACCGCGCGCCGGCCGGACCTGTTCAGTGTGTTCGTCGACATCGCCGGCGACTTGAGCCCCAACATCGGCAGCCGGGAACAGACCATCGCACGGCTCTACGGTGGCGACGAGAAGAAGTGGGCCGAATACGATCCGAGCACAGTCATGCGCCAGTACGGGCGGTACAACGGCATCTCGGCGCTGTTCGAGATCCCGGGCACAGTCGCCGCCTGCAGTACACCGGGGCCGGGGGTGCCACGCGATGCGCGGGCGAATCCGGAAGGTCAGGACATCGCGGCGGGCACGCTGTGCGAGA
>JARLGS010000662.1 GCA_031292695.1 Mycobacterium sp.
GAAGCCGGCCGCGCACCACGGCGTCGCCAGCATCAGCAACGCGGTCAACAGGAACGGCAACGTGACCAGCGCCTGATACAGCAGCCGGGTGCGGGCGTCACCCAAGCGCACCGCCAGCGTGATCTTGCCGGACACCCGATCGGTCGGGATGTCGCGAAGGTTGTTGGCCACCAGCACCGCCGACGACAGTGCCCCGATCGATACCGCCAGCGTCGCACCTACCCAGTCGACCCGCATGGCTTGCGTGTACTGGGTGCCGAGCACCGCAACCAGCCCGAAGAACACGAACACCGCGACCTCGCCGAGACCGCGGTAGCCGTACGGATTGGCGCCGCCCGTGTACAGCCAGGCGCCGGCGATGCACGCGGCGCCGACGGCGATCAGCCACGGCTGACTCACCAGCGCCAGGGCCAGCCCGGCCCCTGCGCCGATACCCAGGCTGATTATCGCCGCTGCCAGCACCGCCTGCGGCGAGGCCAGTTTGGCGCCGACCAGCCGGACCGGACCGGCCCGGTCGTCATCGGTGCCACGGACGCCGTCGGAGTAATCGTTGGCGTAGTTGACCCCGACGATCAGTGCGAGCGAAACCAGCAGCGCCAGAGCCGCTTTCCTCCAGAGCTCGGCGCCGAGCCAGGCCGCGGCACCAGTGCCTGCCAGCACCGGAGCGACGGCGTTGGGCAGGGTCCGCGGTCGGGCGCCCTCTATCCACTGCGAAAGACTGGCCACGCGCGCAATGGTCGCACGGCCCTACACTTGTTGGCATGAAGGATCGGCTCAGCAAGAACGAGATTCGCAAAGACGTCGTCCAGGAATCCGTCCAAGCGGTGGCAGCCACGGTCGGTGACGTCACGAACATCATCGTGAACGCCGTCAAGGACGTGGCGGGCTCCATCGGCAGTCTGGCCACCGATGCGTTCGAGATCCGCGATGGTGCCCGGCGGGCCCGGGCGCAGCTGCACTTGGACGAGCCCGACGAGCTTGTGGACGACGTCGCGCCCGCCGGCGAACCTGAGGCACCGGCTGCGGTGGCTGA
>JARLGS010000663.1 GCA_031292695.1 Mycobacterium sp.
CATCACACAATCCGGTGACGACGACGGTGTGCTGATCGCCAACGTCAGCGACTCGGGCCGCTTACCCGATACCGACGTGACGGCCTCCCACACCGCCTCGGTCACAACATGCAACTCGTCAACGATCAGCAACGACGGGTCATGTCCATGCAACCCACCGGGATCGGCCGGCAGCGGCAGCAGCAGACCGTCGTTGTGCGGCGTCACAATCCGGTCGGCGAAAACTTGTGCGCGGTCGGCCAGCTCAGGATTCAGCTCGATCATGCGCTTCGCCATACGGAGCGTGATGTTTGCCTGCCGCTGGTCGCTGGCAACGACCAGAATCTCGGCTGACGGTGGACCCACGAACAATTCGGCGACCGCCAACATCGCGGCCAGGCCCGTCTTGCCGTTCGCCCTCGGCATCGACACCAGACCCGTACGGATACCCGGCGCGAACGTTCCCGCGACGATCTCCACCTGAAAGTCCCGCAACCGCACCGGCTTACCCGCACCAACACCCTTCGGAACCACTATGTGCTCCGCGATGAACGCCAGACGGCGGCTGGCCCGACCCTCCGGCAGATGCGACAAGTCCAGCGGCAGGGCCGTGACCTCGCCTTTTGGTCCCGCTTTCATCGAAATTCGCCTCCAATCGCCAGAATCGGCGGTGAGTAACTCAAACTTGGCTAGCCATAGGGTCGCTGTGACTGCCTGGCCCAAAAAGGGCCGCCTCAGAACGGGTGGTCGACTGGCGGCGGGTGGTCGGGTGCCTCGTGCGGGGCAGCCGGCGGTTGTTCCGGGCGTCGCTGGCCCCTAGTTGCTCGGTTGCAGCGGCGGTGAGCTGGTCCGCGGTAGTGGCCACGCTCGTGGGCTTCGGTACCGGGCTGATGGTCCAAGTCCCACTTGTCCTCAGGATGGATGTCGAAGCCGCATAGGTTGCAGGCGACGGTGCCTGAAGCAACCCGCGGGGCCCACTCGGTTCGCATCCTTTTGTGGAGTGAGCCGTAGCCTCTTTCGTCGGTGGTGCCGCGTCGGCGACTGTGCGCTCTGCGGCACGGTGTACACCGTCCGGAGGGGTCACTGGTCAGGGATGGGCAGCGGGCGCCGGGGGTGCCCAGGCAGGGTCTCTGTCGCGCCATGGGGTGTTCTTTCAGGGCCGCGGGTCCGGCAGCGTGCACGGCGGCAGTTTGCCTGCGCCCGCACCGGGTTTGGTGACGCGCGGTGTGGCCAGGTGGTGCGTGGTCAGCCCGTCCGACGCGTTCGCTGCCGCCTCGCCGCTGGACGGTGCGACGAACCCCTGGTGCGACACGTCCGCGTCGTGCGGATCGGGCGCGCTGTAATCTTCGCCCGGCGCCGGGACTGCCGGGCCTTGACCAGCGTAATAGTCAACTTTCTTGAGTGCCATGGTTTTTCTCCTCTGGTTGGGGCCACCGGCGGGTGAAGGGGTAAGCCCCGCCGATGGCCGGTCTGTATGGACCTCGCCGCCCAGGGGCCGTCCGGGCGGCGAGTGGGTCTAGTGGATGCCCAGGTGGTCGTGCTCGCGCTGCTGGCCGATCCATCCGACCGAGGCCGGCCGCCAACCCTTTGGCACTGGCCCATCGCATGGGTCCCAGTTGCGGACGATATGACCGGCGTCGTGGCAGGGGATGTAGTCGGGCGGCAGTGGGTATGGCTGCGCGGTGGCGGTGGTCGCGGCTCGGAGCTTGACGCCGAGGGCCGCGAGTGCACCCCAGCGTCCGGTGCGGCCCGTGGCGGTCGTCCACGCTGCCCACACCTTGCGGCGATGCGCGCGTCCAGGGTCGGCGGCCAGCGCGATC
>JARLGS010000664.1 GCA_031292695.1 Mycobacterium sp.
ACGGCCCGGGCGATCCGGCCACTGCTGACGACATGGTGGAGTTCACCCGGCAGGTCTTGAGCGCCGGAATCCCGTTGTTCGGTATCTGCTTCGGCAACCAGATTCTGGGTCGGGCGTTCGGCCGGGCCACCTACAAGATGACCTTCGGACACCGCGGCATCAACATCCCGGTGGTGGAGCGCGCCACCGGGCGCATCGCCATCACCGCGCAGAACCACGGCTTCGCACTGGAAGGCGAAGCCGGGGAAGAGTTCGACACCCCGTTCGGCCGTGCTGTGGTCAGCCACACCTGCGCCAATGACGGTGTGGTGGAAGGGGTTTCGCTGCTCGACGGGCGCGCCTTCTCGGTGCAGTACCACCCGGAGGCGGCGGCCGGCCCGCACGACGCCGAGTACCTGTTCGACAAGTTCGCCGACCTCATGTCCCACCGTAAGTCAGGGGAGAAGTAGCATGCCTCGCCGCACAGACCTCAACCACGTCCTGGTGATCGGGTCCGGCCCGATCGTCATCGGCCAGGCCTGCGAGTTCGACTACTCGGGCACCCAGGCCTGCCGCGTGTTGCGCGCCGAGGGCCTGCAGGTCAGCCTGGTCAACTCGAACCCGGCGACGATCATGACCGACCCGGAGTACGCCGACAACACCTATGTCGAGCCGATCACCCCGGCGTTCGTGGAGAAGGTGATCGCGCAACAGGCCGACCGCGGCAACAAGCTCGACGCGCTTCTGGCCACTCTGGGCGGGCAGACCGCGCTGAACACCGCTGTCGCACTGCACGAGAACGGCGTACTGGAGAAGTACAACGTCGAGCTCATCGGCGCCGACTTCGACGCCATCCAGCGCGGTGAGGACCGGCAGAAGTTCAAGGACATCGTGGCCAAGGTCGGTGGCGAATCGGCCCGCAGCCGGGTCTGCCACACCATGGACGAGGTGCGCGACACCGTCGGCGAGCTGGGCCTGCCAGTGGTGATCCGGCCGTCCTTCACCATGGGTGGTCTGGGCTCCGGCATGGCGTACACCACCGAGGATGTCGAGCGGATGGCCGGCGATGGTCTGGCCGCTTCGCCGACCGCGAACGTGCTGATCGAGGAATCGATCTACGGCTGGAAGGAATTCGAGCTCGAGCTGATGCGCGACAGCCGCGACAACGTCGTGGTGGTCTGCTCGATCGAGAACTTCGACCCGATGGGCGTGCACACCGGCGACTCGGTGACCGTCGCGCCGGCGATGACCCTGACCGACCGCGAATACCAGAAGATGCGTGACCTGGGCATCGCGATCCTGCGTGAGGTCGGGGTCGACACCGGCGGCTGCAACATCCAGTTTGCGATCGACCCGAAAGACGGCCGGCTCATCGTCATCGAGATGAACCCGCGGGTGTCCCGATCGAGCGCATTGGCTTCCAAGGCAACGGGTTTCCCGATCGCCAAGATCGCCGCGAAGTTGGCCATCGGCTACACCCTGGACGAGATCGTCAACGACATCACCAAGGAAACCCCGGCCTGCTTCGAGCCCACGCTCGACTACGTCGTGGTAAAGGCCCCACGGTTCGCCTTCGAGAAGTTCCCCGGCGCCGACCAAACGCTGACCACCACCATGAAGTCGGTGGGCGAGGCAATGTCGCTGGGCCGCAACTTCATCGAAGCGCTCGGCAAGGTGATGCGGTCGCTGGAGACCAAGCGCGCCGGATTCTGGACCGCGGCTGATGCGGACAAGACGCTGGACGAATTGCTGACCGGGCTGCGCACCGCTACCGATGGCCGGCTCTACGACATCGAACAGGCCCTGCGCTTGGGCGGTTCGGTCGAGCAGGTCGCCGAGGCGTCCGGTGTCGACCCGTGGTTCGTCGACCAGATCGCCACCCTGGTGGCATTGCGCGGTGAACTCGTCGACGCCCCGGTGCTGGACGAGCGACTGCTGCGCCGGGCCAAGCACAGCGGCCTGTCGGATGGCCAGATCGCCGCGCTGCGACCGGAATTGGCCGGCGAGGGCGGAGTGCGCTCGCTACGGCGGCGACTCGGCATCCACCCGGTGTACAAGACCGTCGACACCTGCGCCGCGGAGTTCGAGGCCA
>JARLGS010000665.1 GCA_031292695.1 Mycobacterium sp.
CGGGCGGCAGGCGCTCGGCGAACGCCGCTACGCGGCCCTGCACGCCGCGGGGCGCGACCTGACCGACGACCAGGCCGTCGCCCTCGCGATCGGCGACTCGAAGGCATGACCACCGCGTGCTGCGAAGCCTACTCTGAGCTCAGCACCGCAAACCGCAGGCAGAACGACTTGGCCTGGTTCCCGTCCACACTCGTGCCGACCACGCTGATCCAGGCCCTGGTCACCGGCTGCCCGTGCTTGGCGTGCAGCGGCGGCCGGTACTGTACTACGAAGACCTTCTGCGCATGGCCTGTGCCGCCCGCCGTGCCCGTGAACGCCTGGCTCGAGCCGTCCGCATAGCTGAGCGTGTACGCGATCCTGGCGCTTGGCAGCCAGTCGACGTACACCACCTCGCAGCCCGGCTGGTAGGGCTTCGTCGCACTCTTCAGCGGGTCGCAAGCCGCCGTGCGCCCGCCCATCACCGTATGCTTCTGGTTGCTCACACTCAGCCTGGTCGAGACCCGTCCCACGGTCACGGCGATTGGCGTGGTCCGCACGGTCGCCCCGTTCGGCCCGCGGTAGACAGCCCAGTAGAAGTGAATCCCCGTCACATGGGTGGTGATCGTGAAGGACGCCGCGTTGCTATGCACGCCGGCCGTGGCCACCACTCTGGCGCCCTCCATCAGCGCCACGCTGCCGGAGAGCGGCCCGGCATACGACTCCAGCGTGGCGCTGAGCGTAAGGGGCTGGCCGGGTGCGATGGCATCCGTCCGGGCGCTCAGCATCAGCTGCGTGGTGCCGCTGAGCACCGCCGCCATGACCGGAGCGCCGTCGATCACCCACGCTGTGGCGGTACTCGCCGGCGTGAGCGCCATGACGACAGTCGATACGGAGGTGGCCGTCGCAGGGAGCGTGGCGGTGCTGGGGGCCGCCGTGGGTTGAACAGGCGTATCCGAGGCTATGGGTGTCCAGGTGGAGGTAGCGGCGGCCGGCACGTACGGCACGCCGCTGGTCGTGACACTCGTCACACCGCTGGTTGCAGTGCCCGTGGGACTGCTCATCGACGTGTTCGTGGCAGTCGGTGTGGTGGTGCCGGTACTGGTTGGCGTGGCGGTCGCCGTGTCAGTGCTCGTCGAGGTGTCGGGCGGCGTCCCGGTCACCGTCTCCGTGGCCGTCGCCGTGTTCCCCGGCACGATGGTC
>JARLGS010000666.1 GCA_031292695.1 Mycobacterium sp.
CCAGCCACAGTGAGTACTGCGGGCTCCACACCTTGTTGGTCAGCAGGAACGCGGCGACCACCAGGAACGCCAACTGCGCCAGCCGCGGCCGGCGCGGCGCCGTCCACGCGACGTAAGCGATTGCGGCACAACACAATACGAACAGGGCCGCACTGACGGTGTTCAGTACCGTCGGCGGTTGCCAGAACCCGAGGTCGGGATCGAAGCCGCCCCACCCGGTGAACGACTTCACCACGTTGTACAGCGAGTCCATGTCGTCGCCGCGGCGGGTGTTGAGCCGGAAGAACTCCGACCACCCGCGCGGGTAGAGCAGCAGGATCGGCAGATTCACCAGGATCCAGGTGACCAGCGCGGTGATCGCCGTCTTGGCCACGGGCCGCCACCGACCGGTGCGCACCGCCAGCAGAGCCAACGGAATCAGCAGCAGCAGCGGATAGAGCTTGAGGCCCACGCCGATGCCGATGAGCACGCCGGCCAGCGCGGGTTTTCGCCGGGACCACGCCAGCATGGCGCCGGCCGCACACGCAGTGGCCAGCGCGTCGAAGTTGGTGAACGCCTGGAAGATCAGGATCGGCGACCCCGCCACCACCGCGGCGTCCCACACCCGCCGGCCGGACATCCGCATCGTCGCCCACACCGTCGCCATCCAGGCCAGCGCCAGCCCGAACGCCGAGATGTTGAAGAACATCACCACTTCGGCGATCACCGGCATCCGGACCAGCTTGGAGACCGCGGTATAGGTCTTGGCCACCGACATGGACAGGTACTGATACATGCCGGTCAGCACCGGATACTCCATGTAGCGGATGGCACGGGTGCCGTCGTACTGGACCCGCGGCTGGTGGGCGCTGTCGGTCTCGATCCAGCTCGACTTGTACGGGAACTTGCCCAGATTCAGCAGCTCCGCGGTGTACAGCGGCACGGTGTCCGAATAGCAGAACTCGTAGTAGGCCCGCTGGTTCTGCCAATTGGCCACGCGCTGATCGGCGGTGCCGCTGCCGGTGGTCACCAGACACGGCGACTTGGTGGTGTAGCCCAGCGCGAGGAAGACCAGCGCGATCATCAACATCACCCGGAACGGCGTGAGGAACCGGGCCCGGCCGATCAGTGCATGCCGGCCGACCGGCCCACCCACGGTCTCGGACAGCGCGGCGACCAGTGGGTCGGTGCGGCTGGGCAGGTCGCGATCGTCGGCGCTGCGCAAATCCCGGGCCAGCGGTGCTGGGGAAACCGTCACCGCGTCGACGTCGGCGCCATCCTCTGAGTCGGCGGCCGTCACGGTGGCGGCGGCGGGCCGGGCTGGTTCTGCTGGCCTTGGTCACCACCGCCGGGTGGCGGCGCCTGCGGGCCGACCTGCACGGTGCTGGGCGGGCCGAACGGGATCGTGATACCTGGGGCCACCACCAGCGTCGGCTGGATGACCGTCTCCGACGGCGGTGCGCCGACCGGAGGCGGCTGCTGGTCATCGGGTGTCGGCGGCTTGATCACCGGCGCCTGCGGCACGCCCGCATAGCCACCGATCGCGGTGGGCTTCGGGAAGGACTCGTTGTCGGTGCCCTTGAGCGCACCGTCCATGGTGGTCTTCCAGATATCCGACGGCAGACCCGAGCCGTACACCGGGCCACCGTACTTGGTCACCAGCGGCTGCGTGCCCGCGGTGGTACCGACCCACACCGCGGTGGACAGCGACGGCGTGTACCCGACCATCCAGGCGTCACGGTTGGCGCCGGTATCACCGAGCTGCACCGTGCCGGTCTTGGCCGCGGACGCCCGGCCGCCGGCCAGGTTGTGGCCGCGCGAGTACCCGGCGATTGGCTGCATAGCCGCGGTCACGTTGTCGGCGACGGCCTTCGGGATCCGCTGCTCGCCCGAACCGTCCTGCGACGACGCGTCGAACAGCACCTGACCGTCGGCGTTGACGACCTTCTGCACGAAGTGCGGCTTGTGGTACACCCCGGATGCGGCGAGCGTGGCGTACGCCGACGCCATGTCCAGCGTTCGGCTCTGGTACTGCCCCAGCACCACACCGTTGTTCGGCGGTCCGCCCTTGCCGTCCTCGGACAGCGTGTGCTCGACACCCGGGAAGCTGTCGGCGACGCCGGCCTTGTGCGCGGCATCGGCGACGTCCTGAGCACCGTGCTTGAGCTTCAGCATCAATCGGTAGTAGCTGGTGTTCAGCGACCGCTTCAGCGCCTCGGCGATGCTGCAGGTACCGCAGCCCTCACCCTCCACGTTGGTGATATTGATGCCGTTGACGGTCACCGGCGAGCTGTCCACCTGATAGCCCAGCCCGATGCCCTGCTCCAGAGCGGCCACCAACGCAAAGACCTTGAACGACGACCCCGTCGGCAGACCGGCCTGAGCGAAGTCGAAGCCGTTGGCGTCGTCGCCGCCGTAGTAGGCCTTGATGCCGCCGGTGTGCGGATCGACCGACACCACGGCCGCCCGCATGTCCGCCTCCTGGCCGTCCAACGTCTTCGACACCGCCTCCTCGGCCGCCTTCTGCGCCTTCGGGTCGATGGTCGTGGTGACCTGCAGACCCTCGGTGTTCAGCGCCTGCTCGTTGATGTTGAAGATGCCCAGCAGCTCCTTCATCACCTGCCGCTGGATCAGCCCGTTCGGGCCCTCGGTCTGGTTCTGCTGCCGCGCCTGCTCGGGCGGCACCGTGGCCGGGAACTTCTGCGCATCGCGGTCGCTCTTGGACAGCGCACCCATGGTCACCATGCCGTCGAGCACCCAGTTCCAGCGCTCGGTCGCGCCTTCCAGGTCGACCGCCGGGTCCAGGGTGGACGGCCGCTGGATCAGCGCCGCCAGCAGCGCGCCCTCGGCCACGTCGAGCTGGTCGACCGACTTGCCGAAATACGCCTGCGACGCCGCGCCGATGCCGTAGGTGCCGCGGCCGAAATAGATGATGTTCAGATACGCCTGCAGCACTTCGTCTTTCGACCACTGCCGGGACATTTTGGTGGAGATCACCAATTCCTTGGCCTTGCGGACCAGGCCGCCCACGCCGGACCGGGCATCACCGACGAATGCGTTCTTCACGTACTGCTGCGTGATGGTCGACCCGCCCTGCAGCTCTCCGCCGAACAAGTTGTTCTTGAACGCACGCGCGAAGCCGGAGAACGAGAAGCCCGGGTTGGTGTAGAAGTCCCGGTCCTCGGCGGCCATCACCGCGTTGCGCACGTGCACCGGAATCTGGTCGATGTTCACGTCGACCCGGTTGCCCTCCGGCGGCACGAATTTCGCCAGCTCACTGCCGTCGTTGGCCAGAATCGTCGACACCTGGTTGGTCCGGATGTCGCCCGGCTTGGGGATCGCGACGATCAGGTAGGCCATCGCGAAGGTGACGAGCGGCAACACCAGCAGCACCACGACGGCCGCATAGCTGAGCCGGCGTACCAGCCTCCAGTTCCAATGGATGTGCGGCAGCTGCGGCCGGCCGGGCTTCTGGCCGCCGCCGCGCGGAGGCGGAGGCGGTGGCGGTGGCGGCTTCGGCGGCGGATTCATGCCTGCCGCCGGGGTTGCGCTCGGGCGCCTGGTGCCGTCCAGCGCTGCCTTCACCG
>JARLGS010000667.1 GCA_031292695.1 Mycobacterium sp.
ACAGGAACGTCGTCGGCCATTCGCGCTGGACCGCGGGCCGGCCATCCGCTTCCTGCTGATCGAATTGTCTGGCCGACGTTGGCGTTTCGCGGTCATCGCGCATCACATCGTGATCGATGGCTGGTCGCTACCGCTGTTCGTGGGTGAACTGCTCGCCCTGTACCAGTCCGGCGGGGCCATCGCGGCCCTGCCGCCGGCGCCGCGCCCGTACCGCGACTACATCGGGTGGTTGGCCGCCCGGGACTCGGAAGCCGGTCGCGTCGTGTGGCGTGACCATCTCGCCGACCTGGATGGCCCGACGATGCTCGCCCCGGCGCTGGGGGCCGGCGAGCTCGGCGCCGATCTACCTGGATGCACCCAGGTGAGAGCCGGCCGGGACGACACCCACCGGCTGGTCGATGCTGCGCAAGCGCGCGGCGTCACCGTCAACACGCTGACCCAGATGGCCTGGGCGGCAATGCTATCGGTACTGACCGACCGCCGTGACGTGGTCTTCGGGGTGACCGTGTCGGGGCGGCCGAGCGAGCTGGCCGGTGTCGAGACGATGGTCGGTCTGTTCATCAACACGGTGCCACTGCGGGTGCAGCTCGACCCGCTGCAGCGCGTCGGCGATCAGTGCCTGGCGCTGCAGCGGGAGGCCGCAGCGCTGCGCGAGCACAGCTATCTGTCGCACGCCGAGCTCCGGTCCATCGGTGGCATCGGCGAAATATTCGACAGCCTCCTGGTTTACGAGAACTTCCCGCCGGGTGGTCTGGTCGGCAGTGGCGAATTCAACATCCGCGGCGCGACGTTCCGGGCCAGGGCGCTGGAAAGCCTTGCGCATTTCCCGATCACGGTCGCCGCCCACCTGACGGGCGGCGAGCTGACCATCCTGATCGAGACCAAAGACGGTGCCACTGGGCTGTTGTCGCCAGAGGCCCTCGGCCGGCAGTTGCTGGCGGTGATGCAGCGACTCGTCGACTGCTGGGACCGGCCGTTGCGTGAGGTCGGAATCCTGCTGGATGAGCCCACAGGCGCCGAATCACCCGAGACTGTCGATGGCACTGAAACCGTTGGTATCCATGAAAAATTCGCCGAGATGGCGCGCAGTAGACCGGCCTCGATGGCACTGACCTACGACGGCGGCGCACTGACCTACCGTGGGCTGGACGAGGCCGCAGATCGGGTCGCCGCGGAACTCCAGCGCCGCGGTGTCCGGACCGAGACGGCGGTGCCCGTGCTGCTGCGCCGCGGACCGGACTACGTGGCGGCCATGCTCGGCGTACTGAAGTCCGGTGGGCTCATCGTCCCGCTGGATCCGTCGATGCCGCCCGACCGTATTGACGAGATTCTGCGGCAGACCGGAGCTGAGATCGTTGTGGACGACGCCTTGATGGCTGCCGCGGCCAAGGCAACTGTCGACGAATTCGCGCCGGTTCCAACGTGTTTCGGTCAGGGTGCCTACGTGGTGTTCACCTCGGGCACCACCGGTAAGCCCAAGGGCGTGATCGGCACCCACAGCGCAGTGCTGGCCTATGCGGCCGACCACACCGCTCGGGTGTTGCGGCCCGCCGCCGCGACAGCCGGTCGGCCACTGCGCGTGGCGCACGCCTGGTCGTTCACGTTCGACGCGGCCTGGCAGCCGCTGGCCGCGCTGCTGGACGGCCATGCCCTGCACATCGTCGATGACGAGGTGCAGCGCGATGCCGAAGCGCTGGTGGCGACCATCGGTAAGTACGGCGTCGACCTGATCGACACCACCCCGACGATGTTCACGCAACTGCAGGCCGAGGGGCTCTTGTCGACGGTGCCACTGACAGTGCTGGCGCTCGGCGGCGAAGCGGTCGACCCGAATGCCTGGGCCGTCATCCGCGACGAGTGCGCCCGCACCGGACTGGCTGCGTACAACTGTTACGGCCCAACGGAAACCACGGTCGAGGCCGTGATGGCGGCCTTCACCGAGCACGACACCCCAGCTATCGGGCGTCCGACCACGACGACCCGCGCGTATGTGCTCGACGCCTGGCTCCGGCCGGTGCCGGACGGGGTGAGCGGTGAACTGTACCTGTCCGGTGGCCAGCTCACCCGCGGCTACCTGGGCCGTGCCGGCGAGACCTCGGCGCGCTACATCGCCGACCCGTTCGTCGCCGGCGCCCGGATGTACCGAACCGGTGACGTGGTGCGCCGTGATCCGGTCACCGGCGGCCTTCAGTTCCAGGGGCGCTCCGACGACCAGGTGAAAATCCGGGGCTTCCGGGTTGAACCCGGCGAGGTCGCTGCGGTACTGCATGGCCACCCCGGAGTGCGGCAGGCGCATGTCACGGTCCGCCGGCATCGCAGCGGTCCCAGGCTGGTCGCCTATGTCGCCGGGACGGTGTCGGTGACCGAGCTGCGCCGCATGCTCGTGGCGTGGTTGCCCAGATACCTGGTGCCGCATCACCTCATCGCGGTCGACGACATTCCGTTGACCGTGAACGGCAAGGTTGATGATGCCGCCCTGGCCGCCGCCGACGACGCAGCCGGCGCAGGTCAGTCGGCTACGCCGGCCACCGAGACCGAGGCCGCGGTGACGCAGCTGTTCGCCGACGTCCTCGGGGTGGCCGACCCGGCGGGACTCGATGTCAATGCGGATTTTCTGGACTTGGGTCTGGACAGCATCGTGGCACTGTCTGTGGTCCAGGCGGCGCGCCGTCGCGGGATCGCATTGCGGGCGCGAATGATGTTCGACTGCAGCAGTATTCGGGACCTCGCAGACGAACTGGACGCCGAGAACGAAGTGGCCGCGAAGGCTGCCGATGAAGCCGGTCCGGTGCCGGTGCTGCCCAACGTGCATTGGCTGTATCAATTCGGCGATCCGCGGCGGCTGGCCCAGACCCAGGCGCTGCGACTGCCCGACACCATGTCCGCCGAACAGCTGACGACCTTGCTGCACAACGTCATCGCCGCCCATCCGGCACTGCGCAGCCGGCTGGACCGCACCACTATGACGCTGCTCGACCATCCGGTCGGGGCGATCCTCACTGAGGTGACAGTCGACGGCGACCCCACGGCGGCGGTCGCCGAGCAGACTGATCGTGCCGTGGAACGGCTCGACCCGGAGCGCGGATGCCTGCTGCAGGCCGTGCTGCTGCACACCCGCGACGGCAAGATTCTGGTGCTCAGCGCGCACGTCCTCGCCGTCGATCCGGCGTCCTGGCGGATCGTGCTCGGCGAGCTGGAGAACGGCTGGCACGCACTGACATCCGGCGCTGAGCCAGCATCTGTCCGGGAGCACACCTGCTATCGGAGGTGGTCCCGGCTGATTGCCGAACGCGCGCAGTCGCTCGATACCGCGGACTTCTGGGAGGCCCAGGTCGCCGGTCCAGACCCGCAGCTCGGCCGCCGACGGCTGTCCCCTGCGACCGACAGTGCCGCAGACGTGGTGGTGTCCATGGCCATCGTCGACGGCGACCTGACCGCGCGTCTGCTGGCGGTCAGCCAGCCGATCACCGACCTGTTGGCCGCGGCGACCGCCCGCACCGTCAC
>JARLGS010000008.1 GCA_031292695.1 Mycobacterium sp.
CGGCGCCGTCACGATGACGATCCAGGACGTCGACGCCCGGGAGGCCGCCCTGTACGGCACGCCGCCGGCCGGCCTGAGCATCCCGGCCAGCGGCCATCTCGACCTGGTCACCACCGACACCGTTGACGCGCTCGGGCGCACGGTCAAGGAGGTCGATCCGAACAACAATGCGGCGGGCACGACGGACAACGCCACCTACACCGTCTACGACGACCCGGACCACGAGGTCTTCGTCTATCCCGGCTGGAACGCCACGACCCACAGCACCACCGGGCCAACGGAGGTCTATCGTCACGACCAGGCCCTCAGCTACTCCGAGGTGCTGACCACCTCGCTCCAGCCGAGCTACACGGGGAGCGTCGGCACCTACGTCCCCTCCGGCGAGGTCTCACCAACCGCGAGCGACATCCAGAGCCTCTCCCGTACGATCTACGACAACTCGGATCGACCGATCGAGGTCGACAACTACGTCACGCTGAACGGCGTGGCGTATTCGCAAACGGCCCAGCGCCTCGGCAGCGCGAGCACCAATACCGGGACCTCCCAGTACGACGCCACCCTCTACGGTTACGACGACATGGGCCGACTCGACCATGTCGTCAGCCCTAACGGCACCATCACCGATACGTACTACGACTCGCTCGGTGACCCCATCAGCACGTATGTCGGCACCACCACCAGCACGACCCCGAGCGAGGAATGGTCGTCCAGCCACACCGGCATGACCCTGGTCAGCCAGAACGTCTACGACGGCACCGGACCCGGCGGGAGCGGCCCCGGCGGCGTCGGCGACGGCAACCTCACCCAGACCACGCTCTTCGCCGACGGCAACTCCGCGGACAACCGCGTTACCCAGTACGCCTACGACTGGCGCGACCGACTCGTCGCTACCAAGTCCGGCGCCGACAGCAACGCCAGCGGCGAGGACACGTACACCGGCCGCCCGATCTACTACTACGACCTCGACAACCTCGGCGAGGTCACCGGCATCTCCCGGTACGACGGCGACGGCGTCGCGCTCACCAACACCAAACCCAGCGCCTCGCTCCTACGCGCTTACACCACCATCGCCTACGACGACCAGGGACGCCCCTACCAGGTCCAGCAGTACAGCGTCGACCCACTCAGCGGCAACAAGGGTGGCACGCTCACCACGAACTACTATTACGACTACCGTGGCGATCTCGTCGGCGAGAGCGATCCCGGCGGGCTCTGGACGAAGGATCAGTACGACGGCGCCGGACGACTCGTTACCGAGTCCCTCACCGACGGCGCCGGCGACACGGGCGGCGTGGTCTGGAACCCGGATGACTCCCTATCCATCGCCAGCGACCACGTCCTGACCCAGACGCTGACCACCTACGACGCCGACGGGAACCCCACCCTCGTCACCACCAAGGACCGTTTCGACTCCGACAGCTCCCTCGCCAACACCGATGTCGGGCCGCTCGGCAACGCCACCACCGGGCCCCTGGCACGCGTCAGCTATACCGCCTACTACTACGACCAGGCCGATCGTCTCATCACTTCGGTCGACGTCGGCACCAACGGCAGCGCCGCGTACACGCGCCCCGCCTCACCGCCAGCCCCCTCCGACACCGCGCTCGTCACCAGTTACGCTTACGATGTGCCCGGCCTGCCCGCGGGCAACGGACTCAGCCCGTACCTCACCAGCACCACCGATCCACGCGGCATCGCCACCCAGGACACCAACGACCTGCTCGGCGAGGTCACCCAGACGATCGACGGCTACCAACAGACCGTCAGCCAGACCACACAGTACGCCTACGACGCCAATGGTGATGTGAGCACGGTCACCGCGCTCAACGCCAACGGCGCGCCCAGCCAGGTCACGCAGTACGTCTACGGCGTCACCACCGCCTCCGGTACCGCCATCGGCCAAGGCAGCGAG
>JARLGS010000668.1 GCA_031292695.1 Mycobacterium sp.
ACGCGGAATCGCGTGGGTGCGCTCCGACGGCACCCGACGGGCCGAGATGCCGGTCGCGGCGTTCGACGGCAACGGCATCGTCTCCCAACTCGAAATCCTGCGCGGCGACCTGACCGATGTGCTCTACCAAGCGACCCGGGGTGCCGCCGAATATCGCTTCGACACAAGGATTTCCACGATCGACCCGGATGGCGACGGCATCCGGGTCACCCTGTCCGACGGCAGCGTGGTGCATGCCGACCTGGTCGTCGGCGCCGACGGCCCGCATTCCGCGGTGCGGCACCTGACATTCGGCCCAGAGGAGCAGTTCGTCCGGCGGTTGGGCGGATACCACGCCTGGTTCACCACGCCGGACGTGATCGGCCTGGACGGCTGGTACCTGATGTTCCAGGCCGCCGGCGGGCTCAACGCGTCACTGCGGCCATCCCATGACGCGGCGACCGCCAAGGCCGGTCTGGCTTTTCGGTCCGAACCGATTGAATATGACCGTCGCGACCTCGCCGCGCAGCAGGCACTGCTGGCCGACCGATTCCGTGACGCGGGCTGGTATTGCGGCGAACTACTCAGTGCCGCAGCACAATCCGATGACTTCTATTTTGACGCCTTTGTCCAGGTACACATGGACACCTGGTCGGCAGGCCGCGTGACGCTGTGCGGCGACGCGGGCTACTGCGCGTCGCCGCTGTCCGGTATGGGCACCAGCCTGGCCCTGGTGGGAGCCTATGTGCTGGCCGGTGACCTCGGACCGGCCACGGCGCTCGACGCGGCTCGGATCGAGGTGGCGTTGCGCCGCTACGAGAAGGTCATGCGGCCTTACGTCAACCGGTGTCAGGATCTGCCCGGCGGCCTCGACGGGTACGCGCCGGTGTCTGAACGCGACATCTCCAGCGCCGCTACCGCCATGAAGTGGTTACAGCGCTGGCCGCTGCGGCTGTACGCGGGTCGCAAATGGTTCTCTGCGGCCGAGTCGATCGACCTACCGGACTATCACTTCACTGCGGTGTAGCACTTCACTGCGGTGTAGCCAGCGCGTGCCGGGCATAGGCCCGGACATCGGCATCGCCGTCCTCGAGCGCGATGCCCAGCGCCTCGCGGGCGGTCTCCTCCGAATCGGCCCACCGCGTCAGGCTCAGGACCGCAGCCTTGCGCACATCGAGGTGCGGGTCCCGGAGCGCCTGTGACAACGGCTCGACGGCCACCGCCGGCACCGCCCCGGACAACGCCCGCGCCGCACCCTGTCGGATCTGCCACGCCGATTCCCTCAGTGCACGTTGCACTTCCGCCACATCCTGCTCGTCGCAGCCGACCGCGGCCAGCGCGGCCAGCGCGGCCGCCCGCACCAACGGGTCCCGATCGGCCAGCAACTGCCGCACCGTGTCGGCCCCACCCCGCAGGGTGGCAAGCCCATTGCCGGCCGCTATCCGCACCTCGCGGTTGTCATCAGCGGCAGCCGTGGCCACGCCGTCGACGTCGTCGACCGAGACCAGCGAGCGTACGCCCTCGATCCGCACCCGGTGATCCGGGTCAGCCAGCGCCGCACGGTAGGCCGAGGCCGCACCGGCCCGCCGCGAACTGAGCGCGTATAACGTCGCCGCGCGCACCGCCGGATCGGGCGACTGCAGATGCGGACTGACCGCGGCCGGATCCGGTAGTACCTCGACCAGCTCACGTACCGCGTCGGCCGCTGTCGCACGTACCGCGCCGTCGTCGTCGCCCAGGGCGCCAACCAGTGCCGGCTGGTAGCCGTCCGGAAGGTTCTCGACCAATGCCGCCACCGCGGCCCGCCGGACACCCGCGTCGGCATCCTCGAGGAACTCGGCCAGGTCGCCGAGGCCCGGTTCCTCCAGCGCCACCACCCGGGCGATGCGCGGTGACGGCGGCATCACCGGCGCGGCCGGGCGCAGGCGCGACGCCGCGGTCGCCGGGGCCTTGCCGCCGACCAGATCAGGCTGGTGCACGTGCTGCACCGCATGGTCGGACGGCAGATGGTCCAGATCCGGCACCGGCACGAAATACGGTGCCACCGGCCGCTTCAGGAATTGCATTTCCCCGTCTGCGCCCTTGCGCAGGTTCAGGTGATAGCGCCACCGGTCGTCGTCCCGGTCCGGGATGTCGGCGCGATCGTGGTACAGCCCCCACCGCGACTCGGTGCGGGTCAGCGAGGACCGGGCCGCCATCTCGGCGCAGTCCCGGATGAACGACACCTCCACCGTCCGCATCAACTCGTGCGGGGTGCGCGCACCCATCTGTTCGATTTCCTCGGCCATCCGCTCGAAGGTGCGCACCGCGATGGACAGCTTGGTCGCACTCTTGGGCGGTGCCACGTAGTCGTTGACGAAGCGCCGCAGCTTGTACTCGACCTGCGGCTGCGGTGGACCGTCCGGATGGGTCAGCGGACGGTAGATGAGCTCGTGCGCGGCTGCCAGTTGGTTCTGTGGAAGATCAACTGGCGCTTCGACATTGGCCAGGGTGGAGGCGGCGTGCTCGCCGGCCAGGTCGCCGTAGACGAACGCCCCGATCATGTAGTTGTGTGGGACGCACGCCATGTCGCCCGCGGCATACAGCCCGGGCACGGTGGTGCGGGCGTGCTCGTCGACCCACACACCGGACGCCGAATGCCCACTGCACAAACCGATCTCGGATATGTGCATCTCTATGTCATGGGTCCGGTAGTCATGCCCCCGGTTGGCGTGGAACGTGCCGCGGGTCGGCCGCTCGGTGGTGTGCAGGATGTTCTCCATCGCGGTGATGGTCTCGTCCGGCAGGTGGGTGACCTTCAGATAGATCGGGCCGCGGGCCGATTCGATCTCGCTCTTGACCTCGGCCATCATCTGGCCCGACCAGTAATCGGAGTCGACGAACCGCTCACCCAGCGCGTTGACCTGGTATCCGCCAAACGGATTCGCAACGTAGGCGCAGGCCGGTCCGTTGTAGTCCTTGATCAACGGGTTCACCTGAAAGCATTCGATGCCGGATAGTTCGGCTCCGGCGTGATACGCCATCGAATAGCCGTCACCGGCATTGCACGGGTTCTCGTAGGTGCCGTATAGGTATCCGGAGGCGGGCAGGCCCAGCCGGCCGCTGGCGCCCGTGGCCAGAATGACGGCCTTCGCTGCCACCGAGACGAATTCACCGGTGCGGGTATTGAAAGCGGCGGCGCCGACGGCTCTCCCGTTGTCGGTGAGCACGCGCACCGGCATCAGCCGGTTCTCGATCCGGATCTTCTCCCGCATCGACCGCTGCCGCAGCACCCGGTACAGCGCCTTCTTGACGTCCTTGCCCTCGGGCATCGGCAGCACGTAGGCCCCGGAGCGATGCACCCGCCGCACCGCGTACTCGCCGTGCTCGTCCTTCTCGAACTTCACGCCGTAGCGCTCCAGCCGCTGCACCATGGCGAAGCCACGGGTCGCGGTCTGATAGACGGTGCGCTGGTTGACGATTCCGTCGTTGGCCCGGGTGATCTCGGCGACGTAATCCTCCGGAGTCGCCTTGCCCGGAACGACGGCGTTATTCACGCCGTCCATGCCCATCGCGAGCGCGCCTGAGTGCCGGACGTGGGCCTTCTCCAGCAGCAGCACCTGCGCACCGTTCTCAGCGGCCGTCAGCGCCGCCATGGTGCCGGCGGTGCCGCCGCCGATCACCAGAACGTCACAGTCCAACCGCAGGGTGTCGGCGATGTCGGGAACCTGCAGGGTGCTCATTGGTGAAGTGCTCCAAGGATTTCGGCGCGCAGCTCGGCGCGGGGAACGTCGAGGTTGCGGGGGTGCGGGACCTCCAGCAGCGCCCGGTGCGGCTGGCCGGCGGGGCCCAGGACCGCCACCCGGTCGCCGAGGGCCAGCGCTTCGTCGACATCGTGGGTGACGAACACCACCGTGGCCGGATGGGCCTGCCAGGTCTGAATCAACAAGTGCTGCATGGCGGCTCGGGTCTTGGCATCCAGTGCACCGAACGGCTCGTCCATCATCACCGCCCGGGGCGCCCCAGCCAGACCGCGCGCCAGTTGAACCCGCTGGCGCATGCCACCCGACAGGTTCTTGGGCAGAAAGTCGGCGAAGCCCCTGAGCCCGACCTCGTCGATCCAGCGGTCGGCCTGTTCGCGGCGACCCGCGCGGGGCACGCCGCGCAACTGCAGGGCCAGCTCGATGTTGGATCGCACCGTGCGCCACGGCAACAGCGCACTGTCCTGGAATACCATGCCGCGATCACGGGAGGTCGTGGTCACCAGGTCGCCGTCCGCCAGGACCCGCCCGGCATCGGGTTTCAACAACCCGGCCAAGGCCCGCAGCACGGTCGACTTGCCGCAACCGGACGGCCCGGTCAGCACCAGGATCTCACCCGGCTGCACGGTCAGGCTCAGCCCGTCCACTACTGGTTCCCCGGTGTATGACAACCGAACCCGATCCAGCTCCAGTCGCAGGCCAGCTGTCTTCGACTCGACCAGAGCGGTCATCGGGCGTTCTCCTCACCGCGCGGTAGCCAGCGGGTGAGCCGCCGGCCGATCAGTTCCACCGCTGCCGAGGTACCGAATCCCAGGGCACCGATGGTGATGATGCCGACGAAGACGCTCGGATAGTCCAGCACTGTGTAGGCCTGCCAGGTCCGGTATCCGACGCCGAGCCGGCCGGAGATCATCTCCGCAGAGACGACACAGATCCACGCTACGCCCATGCCGACCGACAACCCGCCGAACAGCCCGGGCAGCACTCCCGGAAACACCACCTGCCGCAACACATCCCAGCGGCCGCCGCCCAGGGTGCGCACCGAGTCCTCCCAGAGGGTCGGCAGCGCCCGCACCGCGTGCCGGGTGCTGACCATGATCGGGAAGAACGCCGCCAGGAAGGTGATGAACACGATCCCGGCCTCATCGGTCGGGAACAACAGGATGGCGACCGGCACCAGCGCAATGGCCGGCACCGGGCGAGCCAGTTCGGTCAGCGGCCACACGACGTCAGCGAACAGCCGGGACAGGCCGAGTGCAACGCCGGTGGCAGCGCCGATCACCGCGGCCAAACCGAACCCGCTGACGATGCGGACCACCGACTGGGTCAGGTCCAGCCAGTACTGCGCGGCGCTCACGCGGGCGACGAACGTGGTGGCGATCTGCGTGACGGTCGGGAGGTTGTCGAACCTCAGCCACACCCGGACGTGACCGGCCGTCAGCAGCTGCCAGATACCCACTGCCGCAACGATGGACGCCGCCTGGATGGCGTGGCTGCGCCACTTCGTCGGGACCCGCCGGGGCTGTTCGGCTGCCACCGGTCGAGCCGCAGGCGCAACGGTCGCGGCGACGTCGTTCAGGGTGGTCATGCCACACCGACCAGCGCTTGCTGATAGGTCACCACAGTCGAGCCGGGATGCGTTACCTGATACCGGTGTGCACCTGTCGTGGTGTCGAACGGCACGAATTCGCCGCCCTGTTGCACCCACACCGATTTGTCTACCAGCCAACGGGTTCCGAGTTCGGCATCGGGCACATAGGCCGCCCGGACCTTGGCGCCCTTGGCAGTGGCTGCCCGAATCGCCTTGAGCAGGCAGGTCGGGTTGGCCGCCGGCTGGGTGGCGTCCGCGCCGTCCAGCCAGAGCTCACTGGCGAGGGCCGGGTTGTCGACCGGGCTGTTGCACACCGGATCGGTACCGTGCAGCACCGAGGGATTCGTGGTGCGGGCCACCTCGGCGTTGTAGTCGCGCCCGCGGGCCGCCAGCGCCGCGCGCAGGGGTCCGTCCTGCACGAATCCCGGGACGTCGAGGTCCGCGAAATCACCGATCGATTTCAGGTATGGCACATCACCTTTCAGCGCGTCCACCAACGACGGCTTCAGCGTGGTGTCAAACCGGGTGCCGCCGGGTCCGTTGTAGAGGTAGACCACTTCCTGCGGCAGACCGCTGCCCTGAGCGACGATCCGAGCCGCTTCCAGTGGTTTGGTGTTGAGGAAGTCGGTGGCGTCGAGTTGCGCCTGCAGTAAGGCGTCGAGCACCTCGGGATGTGCTGCGGCGTAGGCCCGCCGCGCCACCACGCCGTGCCAGGTCGGGTAGTTCAGCTCGCCACCGTCATAGAGCAACTTGGCCTTGTTCTGGAAGACCAGCAGGCCCGGCCACGCGACGAATTGCGAAAGTGCCTTGACCTGGCCGGATTCCAGTGCCGTCGCGCCGATCTGCGGCTGTTGGTTCAGCACCTCCACCCCAGAGACACCGGTCTTCGCCAACGCCCGCACGAGGGTGCCGTGACCGGCTGAACCCACACTGGCCGATACCTTCTGCCCAGCCAGCTCGCTGAGTGTCTGGACCGGCGAATCCGGCGCCACCACGACCATGTTCAGCGCGCCGGTGGGGCTCGACCCGGTGGCCGACACCAGTTCGGTCCTGGCCCGATCATTGATCTGGGTCTTGGACCCGTTGATCAGCATCGGGTAGTCCCCCATGGAGCCGATGTCGATCTTCTCGGCGACCATCTGTGCGGTGATCGGCGCACCGGTGTCGTAGTCCTGCCATTCGACGTGGTATTTCTTGCCGGTCTTGGCACCGATGTCGTCCAGCCGGTGCTCCAGGTATCCCTGGGCCCGCAACAAGGTGCCGGCTGTGACGGTGTTGATGGTCTTCGACTGGTAGCCGACAACCACATTGACGACGTTGGCGTCGGCGTTGGTCGAGTCCAGCGAGCATCCGCCGGCGGCCACCACGACGGTGGCGGCGAGGGCCGCGAGGCGTACGGGTTTCATGTTTGACCTTAACGGATGAGATAGGGCATGTTGACGGAGACGGCGCCGGTCGGGCAGCGCGCGGCACACGGGCCGCAGTACCAACACTCGTCAACGTGCATGTACGCCTTGCCGTTGTCCGGATTGATGGCCAGCGAATCCAGCGGGCAGACGTCTACGCACAGGGTGCAACCCTCGATGCACAGCGACTCGTCGATGGTGACCGGTACGTCGGCGCGTTGGTTGTTGACCAGCGTCATGATTCACTCCGTAATAAGTTGCCGCGCATGGTGATTCGATCACCGCGCAGTCGGATGTATTCGAGGTCGACGGGACGCCCGTCGTCGAGAGTGGTGAGCCGCTCGAGCATCAGGATCGCTCCGCCGGCGGGGAGGTCCAGGGTGGCCGCGGTGTGCGGATCGGCCGAAACCGCCTCCAGCGCAATGTCCGCCGAGCCCAAGCGCTGTTCGGTGACCTGCTCGATGAGGGCAAACACGTCATTGGTCTCCAATGAGTGCGCCAGGACCGCGGTCCCGATGTCGGGCACCAGGTAGGTCAGATCCAGGCTCAGCGGCAGGTCGCCCAGATAGCGCAACCGCTCGATGAAGACCACGGGCTCGCCGGGGTTCAGCCGCAGCCGGCGAGCCACCGCCGCCGGGGCCGGCAACTCGGTCACCGCCCGGACCTCGTTACGCACCTCTCCGTAGTCCTTGAAGGTTTCTTTCAGCCCGACCAGCGCGTGCAGCCCGTGATCGTACTTGCGCTGCGCCACATGGGTCCCCACCCGCGGTCCGCGGTCGATCACCCCCTCGGCCTTCAGGATGGCCAGAGCCTCACGAACGGTGTTGCGCGACACCGAGAACTCGGCGACCAGCTCAGGCTCGCCCGGCAGGCCATCGCGGTACACACCGTCGCGGACCTGGTGGCGCAGCACGTCAGCGACCTGCCGGGCGCGGTCGGCGCGCCTGCGCAGCGGGGTCGGTTCGGTGGTGGGCATGCGGTTGACGGTAGGGACCCGAGAGGGCCAGGTCTGCACCCTCGATTCGGCCGGTTCCGCGATCGCGCCATTACGCCGCCCCGGTAGCCCCGCTACCTGCACAAACCGCGTGTTCGGAAGCTATTCCGCCACCTCGAAAAGCCCCCACATTTGCAATCTCGATGAATGCAATGTCGTTTGCAAACGCCGAGATCGACGAAATGGCGGCAATCATGACCCCGGCAGCAACCATTTCATCGGTTTCGACTAGATCGTCGCGCCGCTCGCGACACATTCAGCCTGTGACCGGCACGCCAGACACACCGAGCAGGATCGGCTGCGTATCGCGATAGCGAAAGCGATCGCGTCAGTAGGTTTCCGGTCAGCATGCAGGCGTGCAGATGCAGGCCGTCCTCGCCTACGGCGGCAATATCTCTCGGCTCGTTCCCATCGACGGCCTCCGCATGTCAGGTGCGGTTGCACCACACCGTATTGCCGTTAGAGGGCCGAACAGAAGCAGATCATCCCGGTGTCTGGGACAGCGGTTTTACAGCGCGCGGGACAGCTCGCGGCCGAACTGCAGCAGTCGCTGCATCTGGGCCAGCCCACCGTCGTCGACGGACTTGGTGTACCGGAACGACTCGCAGAAGAAGTCGTTGTCGATCGCGGACTTCTGCCTGCTGCGGGTGATCAGCTGCGTGTACATCCGCAACCGCACCTCAGCCAATCGTCGGGTGCCGTCGGCCAATACCTCGAACTGCGTGGTCAGGATGTGGTCGGTGATGGTGGACAACAGAATGGTCCGCACCGACGAGTCCAATACCCGCCGCAGCTGCTCGTCCTCGCCGTGGGCGTCATCGTCGGCTCGCCACATGATCAGCCGCTCGCCGTCGGTGAGGACGACCTCCTGCCACACTGCGTCGCCCCAGGATTCCTCCGAGGCACCACGGGACATGATGAAGGACTTGATCGAACCGAAGTCGATCACGGACCGCAGCTGTTCGAGCGCCACCTCGGGATCGCGCAGATAGACCTTCGCCGCGTCCTCGAAACTCGCGTACGGCGCCCAGTCCTGCGGTTCGTCCATTATTGTTCGGGGCTGCCTTGGGCCGCGCCCTGGATGGCCGCGGCGGCGGCCCGAATCTGCGGCGTCACCAGCATCACCTGACCGAGCACACCGTTGACGAAGCCCGGTGATTCATCGGTGGACAGCGTCTTGGCCAGTTCGACCGCTTCGTCGACGGCCACCGGCTCGGGCACATCGGTGGCGTGCAGCAGCTCCCACACCGCGACCCGGAGGATGGCCCGGTCCACGGCAGGCAACCGCTCCAGCGTCCAGCCCTGCAGATGCGCCGAGATCAGGTCGTCGATATGCGCGGCATGCTCGGTGACCCCGTTCGCGACGGTCACCGTGTACGGATTCAGCACGGAGATCTCCGGGTCGCTGCCGGCCAGGGTGTTGCGCAGTTGAGCGCCCTCGGCCGCGGTGATACCGCGGGCCTCGGCCTCGAACAGCAGGTCGACGGCACGCTTACGCGCCTGGTGCCTGCCCTTGTCGGAGCGACGGTCAGGCATTGACCCGACTGATGTAGCTGCTGTCGCGGGTGTCCACCTTGAGCTTGTCGCCGTTGTTGATGAACAGCGGGACCTGGATTTCGGCGCCGGTTTCCAGGGTGGCCGGCTTGGTGCCGGCATTGGAGCGGTCGCCCTGTAAACCCGGTTCGGTGTGTGCGACGACGATCTCGATGCTGACGGGAAGTTCCAGGTACAGCGGCGCGCCGTTGTGGAACGCGATCTGCACCTGCAGGTTTTCCAGCAGGAAGCCGGCCGCATCCCCGACCAGCGCCTCGGTCAGCGGATGCTGTTCGAAGTCTTCGGCGTCCATGAAGACGAAGTCGCTGCCGTCGCGGTACAGGTAGGTGGCGTCGCGCCGGTCGACGGTCGCGGTCTCCACCTTCACGCCGGCATTGAAGGTCTTGTCCAGGACCTTGCCCGACAGCACGTTCTTGAGCTTGGTGCGCACGAACGCCGGGCCCTTCCCGGGCTTGACGTGCTGGAACTCGACGATCTGCCACAACTGGCCGTCGATGTTCAGCACGAGGCCATTCTTGAAGTCGGCGGTAGATGCCACGGTCGGTACTGCTCCTAGCTCTCTGTCATCAGAGGATGGCCAGTTCCTTGGGGAACCGGGTCAGCAACTCAGGTCTGTGTGTCGTATCGCTGCCCACGACCAGCGTGTCCTCGATCCGGACTCCGCCCCGGCCGGGCAGGTAGACACCGGGCTCCACGGTGACCACGGAGCCAGCAAGCAGTGTACCGGCGGCCGCGGAGTTGATTCCCGGCGCTTCATGAATCTGCAATCCGACCCCGTGTCCCAGCCCGTGCGCGAACTGCTCGCCGTAGCCCGCGTCGCTGACGACCTGCCGAGATGCCCGGTCGACCGCCGACAGCGTCGCCCCGGGTACCAGAGCCTCGCGGCCCGCCCGCTGCGACGTGGCAACCAGGTCGTAGATGTCACGCTGCCACTGCGCCACCGGCGACAGGACAAAGGTGCGGGTCATATCGGAGTGGTAGCCCTCGACCAGGGCGCCGAAGTCGATCTTGACGAAGTCGCCGGCGGCCAGCACCGCGTCGGTCGGCCGGTGGTGCGGAATCGCCGAGTTGGCGCCGGTCGCGACGATGGTCGCGAAGGAGACCCCGTCCGCCCCGTGGTCCAGCATCCTCGACTCCAGGTCCCTGCCGACCTCTTTCTCGGTGCGCCCCGGCCGTAGCCCACCAGCTTCCACCAGGTCTTTCAGCGCGGCGTCGGCCGCTTCGCAGGCCAGCCGCAGCACCGCAATCTCGCCGGCATCCTTGACCTCGCGCAGGGCCTCGACCAGGCCCGGCGCGCGGACCAGCTCGATATCCCCGCTGACCCGTTCCAGGGCAGCGTATGCGTCGACGGTCAGTACGTGACTTTCGAAGCCGAGCCGCTTCACGCCGGCGGCCGTCGCCGTGCGCACCAGCTGAGGGGCGCACGCCCGCTCGATGATGACGCGCGCGTCGGGCGCCTGTGCGGCAGCCTGAGTCCGGTAGCGCCCATCGGTGGCCAGGATCGGGGTCTCCCCCTCAGCGGGAATCAGCACTGCGGCGTTGGATCCGGTGAATCCGGTCAGATAACGCACGTTGACCAGGTCCGTTACCAGCATTGCGTCCAGTCCGACAGCGGCCAGGCGCCGACGCAGAGTGTGGCGCCGGTGGGAAATTGTCACGATATGTGACGCTACTCGCTACGCTGTCACCTCATGAGTAAGTGGTTGCTGCGCGGAGTCGTCTTTGCGGCGTTGATGGTGATCGTCCGATTGCTTCAGGGCGCGATGATCGGAGCCTGGGAACAACAGTCCCTGCTGATCAGTATCACCCTGGTCGTTTTGTACATCGCCGTGGCGTTCGCCTGGGGCATTGTCGACGGCCAGAGCGACGCCAAGGCTCAGTCCGACCCGGACCGCCGCGAAGACCTGGCCCTGGCGTGGCTGCTCGCCGGCCTCTTCGCCGGCGTGGTCAGCGGCCTGGTGTCGTGGATCATCGGGCAGCTGTACGACAACATCTACGTCGACGCGCTGCTGGCCGAACTGACCACGTTCGCCGCATTCACCGCGCTCATCGTCTTCGTGGCCGGCGTGTGCGGTGTGTCGCTGGGCCGCTGGCTGATCGACCGCAAGGCCCCACCGCCGCCGAAGCACGACCACGCCGGCGCCGGTGACCGCGCCGACACCGACGTCTTCGCCGCCGTCACCGCGAACCAGGCAGCAGCGGCCGGCGATGCCGAAGCCGATGCCGAAGCCGAAGCCACCAAGCCCTAGCAGCGAACGAAAAATCGCGGCCGGTGCTACCGGCCGCGATTTTTTTCTTCCCTGAGACCGCTCAGCCCGCGGCGACCACCGAGTAAGCGGCGGCCAGCAGCGACGGATCCGGCCCCTCGAGCCGCCCCGGCTTGGCCAGGCCGTCGAGCACCACGAAACGCAGCACGCCCGAACGCGTCTTCTTGTCCCCCGCCATTGACTCCAGCAGCTGCGGAAAGGCGTCGGCGTCGTAGCTGACCGGCAGCCCCAGCGCGGTCAGCACCCGGCGGTGCCGGTCTGCGGTGTCGTCATCGAGTCGGCCGGCCAGCCGGCCCAGCTCGGCGGCGAACACCAGCCCCACCGACACGGCGGCACCGTGGCGCCACTGGTACCGCTCTCGACGCTCGATGGCGTGCGCCAACGTATGGCCGTAGTTGAGGATTTCGCGCAGCGCCGATTCCTTTTCGTCGGCGGCCACCACCTCGGCCTTGACCTCGATGGCCCGGCGGATCAGTTCCGGCAGCACCGTCCCGGCGGGGTCCAGCGCTGCCTCCGGGTCGGCTTCGATCAGATCCAGGATCACCGGGTCGGCGATGAAACCGGCCTTCACGATCTCGGCCATCCCGGCGATGATCTCGTTGCGCGGCAACGATTCCAGGGTGGCCAGGTCGACAAGGACGGCCAGCGGCTGGTGGAACGCGCCGACCAGGTTCTTGCCGGCATCAGTGTTGATCCCGGTCTTACCGCCGACTGCGGCGTCGACCATGCCCAGCAGCGTGGTCGGCACATGCACGATGTCCACGCCACGCAGCCAGGTGGCCGCGGCGAACCCCGCGACATCGGTGGCCGCACCGCCGCCGAGGCTGACGATGGCGTCCTTGCGGTCGATGCCGATGCGGCCCAGCACCTCCCAGATGAAACCGACGACCGGCAGTTCCTTGCCCGCCTCGGCGTCCGGGATCTCGATGCGGTGCGCGTCAGTTCCATTGTCCGCCAAGTACTTACGGATTGCCTCGGCTGTCTGCGTGAGCGCCGGCTGATGCAGGATGGCCACCCGGTGCCGGCCCTTGAGCACCCGGCCGAGATCGCCTAGCAGTCCGCGGCCGATGATCACCGGGTACGGCCGGTCGACGTTCACGTCGACCACTACGGGTTCAGCTGATTCAGTCATGTGAGCCTCCGCTAGTTCGGTCATTCGAGCCACCACACCTTCGGTCATGCGAGCCGGTAGCTCGGCGGGCCAGCGCCGCGGGACTCGGCGGGGCCTCGGTGGTGGGTCCGGGATTCAGGACAGTGGGCAGCCGGCGCCACGCCGAACGGCGGCGGCGCCGGGAGTGCTCGTCGCAGCGCGACTGCTCGAGCCGGTGCACGATGTGGCGAACCACCGCACCGGGATTTCTTCGGTTGGTGTTGACCCGGAAGGTGGCGACCTGGCGGAACAGCGGCACTCGCTGCGCCATCAAGGCCCGGTACTTGGCGCCCGGGTCGTCGCCGGCCAGCAGCGGACGGCCGCTGCCGGTGGTGCGCCGAACGCCTTCTGCGGCACTGATTTCCAGGTAGACGACGGTGTGTCCGGCGAGGGCTTCACGCACCTCAGGGGTGGTCACCGCGCCGCCGCCGAGTGACACCACACCGTCATGTTCGGCCAGCGCGTCACGGATGACGTCGGCTTCGACCTTGCGGAACACCGGCTCACCTTCAGCGAAGATGTCGGCGATGCTGCGGCCGGTGGTCTCGACGATCTTGGCGTCGGTGTCCAGCATCGGTACCTGCAAGGCCTTGGCCAGTCGGCGACCGATCGTCGACTTGCCCGAACCGGGCATGCCGACGAGTACAGCCTTGGGCGCCACGGCTATCCCGACATCTGCGGTTCGCGCTCTTGCACCGCACGCAGGTAGTTCTCGATATTGGCGCGGGTCTCGGTCAGCGAGTCGCCACCGAACTTGTCCAGCGTGGCCCGGGCCAGGACCAGTGCCACCATGGCTTCGACCACCACGCCGGCCGCCGGGACGGCACACACGTCGGACCGCTGGTGGATGGCGACGGCCTCTTCGCCGGTGGCCATGTCGACGGTGGCCAGCGCGCGCGGCACGGTCGAGATCGGCTTCATCGCGGCGCGTACCCGCAGCGGCTGGCCGTTGGTCATGCCGCCTTCCAGGCCGCCGGCGCGATTGGTGGAACGCATAACTCCGTCGGGGCCGGGGTACATCTCGTCATGCGCGACGGTGCCGCGACGCCGGGCGGTCTCGAAGCCATCACCGATCTCGACGCCCTTGATGGCCTGGATGCCCATCACGGCGGCGGCCAGTTGGCTGTCCAGCCGGTTGTCGCCGCTGGTGAAGGAACCGAGGCCGATAGGCAGCCCACTGACGACGACCTCGACCACACCGCCGAGGGTGTCGCCGTCTTTCTTGGCGGCCTCGATCTCGGTGATCATCGCTTCTTCGGCGGTCTTGTCGAAGGCGCGCACGGGGCTGTCGTCGATCGCGTCGAGA
>JARLGS010000669.1 GCA_031292695.1 Mycobacterium sp.
CCCGGCCGGCGGCGTCGTAGACGATAGGGAACGGTTCGCCCCAGTAGCGCTGGCGGGCGAAAAGCCAGTCCCGCAGCTTGAATTCGACGCGGGCCTGGCCACGACCGTCCGCCACCAACCGCTCGGTGACGGCCGCCTTGGCGTCGGCGACATTCAGGCCGTTCAAGTAGTCGGAGTTGACCAGCGCGCCGTCACCGATATATGCAGCGACCGAAATGTCGCCGCCCACTTCATCATTCTCCCCGAGTCGCTCCGCTCCCACCCGCCGAATCACTTCCAGGATGGGCAGACCGAACGCGGAGGCAAACTCCCAGTCCCGCTGATCGTGGCCCGGCACCGCCATGATGGCGCCGGTGCCGTACCCGGCCAGCACATAGTCGGCGATGAAGATCGGAACCTGTTGTCCATTAACCGGGTTGGTGGCATAGGAACCGGTGAACACACCGGTCTTGGTCTTGTTCTCCTGGCGCTCCAGGTCAGACTTGGCAGCGATGGCCGCCCGGTAGGCGGCAACCGCCTCAGCCGGGGTTGCGGCTTCGTAGGTCCAGCGCGGGTCGACGCCGTCGGGCCAACTCGCGGTGACCAGCGAATCGACCAGGTCGTGTTCCGGGGCCAGCACCAGATAGGTGGCGCCGAACAGGGTGTCCGGACGCGTGGTGAACACCTCGATGTCGGCGGTACCCGCGGAGAACAGCACCGCGGCACCGGTCGACTTACCAATCCAGTTGCGCTGCATGGCCTTGACCTTGTCCGGCCAGTCCAGCAGGTCCAGGTCTTCGAGCAGGCGGTCGGAGTAGGCGGTGATGCGCATCATCCACTGCCGCAGGCGCTTCCGGAACACCGGGAAGTTGCCGCGCTCGCTGCGGCCGTCGGAGGTGACCTCCTCGTTGGCCAGCACGGTGCCCAGACCCGGGCACCAGTTCACCATCGAGTCGGCGCGGTAGACCAGCCGATACGAGTCGACCACCTCGGCACGCTCGGCCGTCGACAACGCCGACCAGTCCCGGCCGTCCTCGAGAGTCCTTGCCCCCGAATCGAATTCGGCGATCAGCTCGGCGATCGGCCGGGCCTTGCGCAGTGCCGGGTCGAACCAGGCGTTGTAGATCTGCAGGAAGATCCACTGGGTCCACTTGTAGAAGTCGGTGTCGGTGGTGGCGAAGCTGCGCCGGGCGTCGTGACCCAGCCCCAGCCGCCCCAACTGCCGGCGGAAGTTGACGATGTTCGCCTCGGTCCGCGTGCGTGGATGCGTACCGGTCTGCACCGCGTACTGCTCGGCGGGCAGGCCGAAGGCGTCGAAACCCAGGGCGTGCAGCACATTACGGCCCGTCATGCGGAAATAGCGGGCGTAAACGTCGGTGGCGATGTAGCCGAGCGGGTGCCCGACGTGCAGGCCGTCGCCCGACGGGTAGGGGAACATGTCCTGCACGAACATCTTGTCGGCCGGTACGCCCGACCCGTCGCTGGGAGCGAGCGATCCGACGGGGTTCGGCACATGGAAAGTACCGAGTACGTCCCACCGCTC
>JARLGS010000077.1 GCA_031292695.1 Mycobacterium sp.
CCGGGCGTTCTCGCGTGACCTGGGTTCGCGGGGTTGGCTGGGCATGGCGCTGCCCAGCGAGTACGGCGGCGGCGGCCGCACCGCCGTCGAGCGGCTCATCGTGGTCGAGGAGTTGCTCGCGGTCGGAGCCCCCGTCGGCTGGCACTGGGTGGCCGACCGCCAGTCGGGTCCCAACATCGCCGCCAACGGGACCGAGGAGCAGAAGCGCCACTTCCTGCCGCGTATTGCCAGCGGTGAGTTCTCTTTCTCCATCGGTATGAGCGAGCCCGACGCGGGATCGGATCTGGCTTCGGTGCGCACCAAGGCGGTCGAGGTCGACGGTGGGTGGGTGCTCAACGGGAGGAAGATCTGGACCTCGGGCGCCGCGGAGGCCACCCACCTGCTGGGGCTGTTTCGCACATCTGAGGACCGCTACCGCGGGCTGACCCAGCTCATCGTCGATCGCAACGTCGAGGGCCTGACCGCCTCGCCGATCCCGTTCATCGATGGCACCCGGCACTTCTGTGAGGTGTCCTTCGAGGACGTGTTCGTCCCCGATTCGATGCGACTGGGCGACGTGGGCGCCGGTTGGGGCCAGAACACCGCCGAGCTGGTGCTCGAACGCGGCGGCGTCGACCGGTGGATGTCAGTGATGCCGGTGCTGGCGCACTGGGCCGAAAACCTGTCGGGTGCGGTGCCCGGGTGGGCGCAGGCCGAAGTGGGTTCGGTTACCGCACGCTGCTGGGGATTTCACGGATTGTCGCTATCGATCGCCCGGGCGGTGGACCGGGGCGAGTCCCCGACGGTGGAGGCTGCCCTGGCCAAGGAGATGGCTACCCGATTCGAGCAGGAATGCATCGAGATCGTGCTGCGGCATTTTGGGCGCACACCCGAACTGACGTCCTCCGACCCGTACGAGTCGCTGCTCGCGAGGGCTGTCCTCACCGGTCCGGCGTTCACTATCCGGGGCGGCACCACCGAAATTCTGCGCAACATCATTGCGAAAGCGTTGGTCAAGCCATGAGCCAAACAACCCAGCGTGATCCCGACCTGGTTCGATTGGTCTGGGATTATTTCTCCAAGACCTTCACCCCCGACGTCATCGCCGACGTCGAACGTGACGGTCCCTCACCGCAGCTGTGGCACTCGGTCGAAGGACTCGGTTTGACCCTAGTCGGCATCGACGAGGACAACGGCGGCTCCGGCGGATCACTGCTGGACCTGCTCGCGGTGATGGAGGGCGCCGGCCGCTATGCCGTTGCCCTGCCGCTGGCCGAAACCAGCCTGGCTGCCTGGCTGTTGGCGTCGTCGGGGGCCGAGTTGCCGGCGGGACCGCTCAGCGTCGTGCCCGATCCCGGTGAACTGACCCTTGCCGGGGGACGGCTGACGGGAACCGCTGCCCATGTTCCCTGGGTGCGTGGCACCGCCCGCATCGTGGCCCTACTGCCCGACGAATCTTC
>JARLGS010000670.1 GCA_031292695.1 Mycobacterium sp.
CGCCATGGCCGCGGCGGTCGAGCGGCCTTCGCCGATCCGCCAGAGTTCCTCGGAGAGGTGGGCCGTACCACCCTGGCGCCCTAGGTAATTGAATCCGATCGTCGGCTCAGCGATAACCGCGGCGGTCAGGCCTGACTCCGGGTTCAGGTATCGCAGCAGCCCGAACGTCAGCGGGTCCGGAAGGGCACGCAACTGTTCTTTGGCGTCCTTGATCACGGCGCCCAGCGCCGCGTCGCCGGCGATCACCTGCGCCCAGCTCAGGCCATCGACCGAGAGCGCCACCGGGGACTTGGTGGTGAACCAGCCCACGGTGCGCGACAGGTCGACGTCGTGGCCGAGGTCCTCGTGCCGGCCGTGCCCCTCGACGTCGATGCCGATCGGGGTGCCTTTCTCACCGACGAATTCCTTTACGGCCAAAGCGAAAGCGACCAGCAGGATGTCGTTGATCCCGGCGTGGAACGCCACGGGCACGGCGCCGAGCAGCGCTGCGGTGGTCTCAGGATCCAGCTCGACCGTCAGATGCCCCGCGGTGGCAAAGGTGTCGACGTCCGGTTGCACGGCGGGCAGCACGGCCGGGGCCTGCGCCACGCGCTGCCAGGTGTCGGCGTGCTCGGTGACGTCGGTGTGCTGGGCGCGGTCGGTGAGCAGCGCCGCCCAGCGCTGGAAGGACGTCCCGCCGGCCGGCAATGCCACCGGCTGCCCGCAGCGATGCTGTACCCAGGCAATGTTCAAGTCTTCCAACAGGATTCGCCAGGAGACTGCGTCGACGGCCAGGTGGTGGACGATCACGGCCAGTTGGTTGGTGTCGGAGACCCACAGCGCGGCGAGCATCGAACCACCGGCCGGGTCCAGGTGGGCGCGCGCCTGCGCCAGGGCCTCATCGGACCAGGTATCGACAACGTGCAGGCCTCGACCGGCAGCCACGGTGCCCGGGTCGGGCACCGTGAGCGACCAGCCACCGGCACCATTGTCCTCGGCGCGCATCCGCAGCGTCGCGTGCCGATCCAGCAGGGCCTGCAACAGCATTGCCGCATCAGCCTCGGTGGCGTCCGCCGGGGCCTGTACCAGGACCGTCTGGTTGAACTGGTCCGTCGGACCGTCGACACCGCCCAGCCACTGGATGATCGGGGTCGCCGACACGAGTCCGGTGCCCTCGTCGGTCACGCCGACTTCGCCATTGCCGATCTGCACCACCCGGGCCAGCCTGGCCACGGTTTGCTCGACGAACAGGTCGCGCGTCCGGCAGGTCAGGCCCGCGGCCCGCGCCCGCGTGACCACCTGCATCGACGAAATGCTGTCGCCACCAAGGTCGAAGAACGAGTCATCGACACCAACCCGCTCGACCCCGAGCACCTGGGCGTAGATGCCTGCCAGCACGTCTTCGACCGCGTTCGCCGGGGCGCGGTACTCGCCCGCGGCGTAGTCGGGCGCCGGCAGGGCTCGGGTGTCGAGCTTGCCGTTGGGGGTCAGCGGGAGCTC
>JARLGS010000671.1 GCA_031292695.1 Mycobacterium sp.
CACGACGAGCGCCCTGCCCATCGGGAACCCCGACAGCCTCACCGCAGCCTTCACCGCCACCTCGGGCAACGGGTACGCCAACTCGCAGACGGCGAGTGCGACCAGCTTCACCGTCACTGCCATCCCGACGACCACGACGATCTCGAGCGTGCTCCCGGCCAGCCCGCAGTTCGTCGGCACCAGTGAAACGCTGACGGCCACCGTCTCGCCCTCGGCGGCCACCGGCACAGTGCAGTTCTCCGTCAACGGGAACCCCATCGGCGGTGCGCAGCCGGTGACCAGCGGCACGGCGACGCTCACGACGAGCGCCCTGCCCATCGGGAACCCCGACAGCCTCACCGCAGCCTTCACCGCCACCTCGGGCAACGGGTACGCCAACTCGCAGACGGCGAGTGCGACCAGCTTCACCGTGAACCCGATCACATCGACCACGACGGGATTGGGCGTCAGCCCCTCCAGCCCGCAGTACGCGGGAACTCCTGAGACGCTGACGGCCACCGTCTCGCCCTCGGCCGCCACCGGCACGGTGCAGTTCAAGGTGGGATCGACCAACATCGGGAGCCCCGTCACGGTTGTCGGAGGCACCGCGCAGATCCAAACGAGCTCCCTGGCGGTTGGTACCGACAGCCTCAGCGCGGTCTTCACCCCGACGTCGGGGAACGGCTACTCCGGCTCCACCGGGAACGCGAGCTTCACCATCAACGCCCTCAACACCACCTCGGTCACCCTGCATTCGTCGTTCAACCCGACGCAGCCGGGCGTCGAGGTGACGTTCACGGCAACCATCAGCGACGCGGTGACGCCGACCGGCACGGTGAGCTTCACCTCCGACGGAAGCCCCATTGCTGGCTGCGGCGCCATCGCGGTGTCCGGCAACGAGGCAGTCTGCGACCCCGCCTTCGGCTCCGGGAGTCACGCCATCGTCGCCACCTACTCGGGCGACCACGCCTCCACCGGGTCGTCGTCAGCGGTGCTCACCGAAGTCGTCGGGCATTCGGGCAAGGGCTACTGGTTGGTGGCCTCCGACGGAGGCATCTTCAACTACGGCGATGCCGGGTTCTTCGGCTCGGCGGGCGCGCTGCCGCTCAACAAGCCGATCGTGGGCATCGCGCCCACGCCCGACGGCAAGGGCTACTGGTTGGTGGCCTCCGACGGAGGCATCTTCAACTACGGCGATGCCGGGTTCTTCGGCTCGGCGGGCGCGCTGCCGCTCAACAAGCCGATCG
>JARLGS010000078.1 GCA_031292695.1 Mycobacterium sp.
AGGATGATCTTGGGGTCCAACACCAGCGCGCGGGCCAGGCCGGCACGCTTGCGCATACCACCGGAAATCTCACCGGGGAACTTGTGCCCGTCGTTGGGCATACCCACGATGTCGAGCTTTTCCATCACGATCTTGCGGATGTCGGACTCGGACTTCTTGGTGTGCTCACGCAACGGGAAGGCCGTGTTGTCGTAAATGTTCATCGACCCGAACAGCGCACCGTCCTGGAACAGCACCCCGAACAGGGTCCGGATCTCGTAGAGCTCCTTGGCCGAGCACTCGATGATGTTGGTGCCATCGATCACGATCGAACCGCGCTCCGGGCGCAGCAAACCGATCAGCGACTTCAAAAACACCGACTTACCGGTACCCGACGGGCCCAGCATCACGCTGACCTCACCGGCAGGGATGGTCAAAGTGACGTCTTCCCAGATCTTCGACGACCCAAAGGACTTACTCAGCCCCGTTACGTCGATTTGGACGCCCATGTGAGATCCCTTCCGCCAGCGCTCGCGCGCCACTTGCTGCCCTGCCTGTGGCTTGAGTCACTGTAGCGCATCGTGCACCACCGGTTGCACCTTGTTCCAACTATCGGGCAGCCCGCTCGATGACGACGTGGCCAACTAACCGGCAGGTGCCGACGCGGTGCCGAATACCCATACAAGCACCCCTGAAAAGCGAATTCCCCCGGAGTCCGTACTGGACTCCGGGGGAACGCGTCAGTTCTGGCGAACTTACTTGACGGTGACCGTGGCGCCGGCGGCCTCGAGCTTGGCCTTGGCGTCGTCGGCGGCCTCCTTGTTGACCTTCTCCAGCAGCGGCTTGGGGGCGCCGTCGACCAGGTCCTTGGCTTCCTTCAGGCCCAGGCCGGAGACGATCTCGCGGACAACCTTGATGACGCCGATCTTCTTGTCGCCGGCACCCTCGAGGATGACGTCGAACTCGGTCTGCTCTTCGGCGGCCTCAGCGGCCGGAGCAGCGCCACCAACGGCGGCAACGGCGACCGGAGCAGCGGCGGTGACGTCGAAGGTCTCCTCGAACTGCTTCACGAACTCCGAGAGCTCCAGCAGGGTCATTTCCTTGAAGGCGTCGAGCAGCTCTTCGGTGGACAGCTTGGCCATGTGAATGGTCCTTCCTTGTTTCTTGGTTTGTTTGGTCTAGATGGGTCAGGCAGCCTCTTCGGCAGCCTTCTTTTCTTGCAGTGCGGCAGCCAGACGGGCGACCTGGGACGCGGGCGCAACGAACAGCGCCGCGGCCTGGGACTGCTTCGCCTTGAGGGCGCCGGCCAGCTTGGACAGCAGCACCTCGCGCGACTCGAGGTCGGCGATCTTCTCGACCTCGGTCACGGACAGCGCGTGGCCGTCCATGTAGCCGCCCTTGATGACGAGCTGCTTGTGATCCTTCGCGAACTTCTTGATTGCCTTCGCCGCATCGACCGGCTCGCCGGTGATGAACGCGATGGCGGTCGGACCTGCGAACAGGTCGTCGAGGCCCTCGACTCCGGCCTCCGAGGCGGCGCGCTTGACCAGGGTGTTCTTGGCGACCGTGTAGGTCGTCGAAGTCCCCAGGGAGCGACGCAGCTCGGCGAGGTTGGCAACCGTCAGACCGCGGTACTCGGTCACGACAGTGGCCGTCGAGGCCTTGAACTGTTCGGCAATGTCAGCGACCGCAGTGGCTTTGTCAGCCTTGGCCATGCATGCCTCCTTGTGGTGTATTCATCGGCCCACTGGAGACTGCCGGGGATTCGGCCCGGAAACGACAAGCGCCCCGACGCAGACAGGTCGGGGCGCACAGCTGCGGACCGTTGATCCGCAGTACTTACCTCGTCCTCCTGCGTGGGCCGCCAGGCATTGCCTGGACCTTCAACCGATTGCTCGGTGACCGACGGTCTTCGGTGGAACTGGACCAGAGTAGCCGATGGGCCACCGATCAGCCAAAACGACGATTCAGCCGATCACGACGCAGACGAACGCCGCCGCCAGCAGCACCACCCGCAGCCAGTGCAGCCGGTCCCAGCGGTGAGCCAGCTCCCGATCCACGGGCGCCGGTTCGCCACCGGCCCCCGCCCATGCCGCCACCCGGTTGTTGATCGGCACCAGCGTGGTCAACGTCAGGGCCATCACAGCCACCATCAGCACGACAGCGGCGATAGCCAGCGGCGCCCTCCCGAGCACCGCGTCAGCGACGAGCAGCACCGCCGCGGCGGCGTACCAGAACGGCATCACCGTGCCGAGGATTCGGCTGCCAGTGGCGCGCGCCTGCCGGTAGGCATCGTCGGGCAGCCGTGCCAGGATCGGGTTGGTAAATGCGGCGACCCCGAACTCGACACCGACGAGGGTGCCGGTGGCGATCACGGCAAGAATATGCACGAACTGTTCCATGGCATCGAGCCTGGTCATTATGCTGACAAAAAACAAGGTACTGACAAATTAGTCAGTACGTCCACCAGGAGGTGTGCTGTGGCGGTATCCAAGAAGGAAACCGGCGAGTGCCCCATCGACGCCACGCTGTCGGTCATCGACGGCCGCTGGAAGGGCACCATCCTGTGGCGGCTGGCCGACGGGCCCATGCGCACCGCCGAACTCCGGCGCAGCATTCCCGAGATCACCGAACGCATGCTCATCCGGCACCTGCGCGAACTCGTCGCCGCCGGGATCATCGATCGCCACGACGCCGGCACGGTGCCGCCGTGCGTGCACTACTCCATCTCCGAATACGGCGCGACGTTGGCGCCGGTGCTGGCGGCGTTGTGCGACTGGGGACGAATTCACATGGCCCGGCGGGCGACTCAGGACCGCCACAAGGCGGCGGCGCCGACCAGGCCGGCGCCACCGCCGAGTTCGGCGGGCACCACCCGCAGCCCCCGCAGGAACGCCAGCCCGGTGTAGCGGTCGAGCGCCGCCCGCAGCGGGCCGAACAGCACATCCCCCGCGCTGGCCACGCCGCCGCCGAGCACCACCAGATCCAGATCACACACCGCCGCGGCCGAGGCGATCGCCGCCGCGATGGCGTCGGCACCACGAGCGAACGCCTGCACCGCGACCGGGTCCCCGCGACCGGCAGCGTCGGCCAGGTCCCTCGCGTCGGCCTCGGGCGGTGCGTCCCACCCGTGGTCGTGGGCCCAGCGCGCCAGCTGCGGACCCGACGCCACCGTCTCCACACAGCCGTGGCCACCGCAGGTGCACAGGGCGCCGCCGGGTGCCACCACAACGTGACCGACGTGGCCGGCGTTACCGGTGCGGCCGTGAAACGGCTTCCCGTCGAGCACCAGGCCCCCACCGATGCCGGTGGAGACCACCATGCCGAGCATGAACCGGGCACCCCGGCCGGCACCGCGCCACCATTCGCCCATGGCCATGCACAGCCCGTCGCCACCGAGGCGCACCGGCAGTCCACTCCGGTCGGCAACCCGGTGCACGATCGGAAACCCTTGCCAGGCAATGATGTTGATCGGACTGACCGTGCCGCCGAGTAGGTCCACCGGTCCCGCCGACGCCACCCCCACGCCGCGCAGCCGGCGGCCGGCGGCCGCGGTAAGGGCCGCGCCGATCAAGCCGTCGACCGCAGCCCAGACCAGTTCCGCGTCGCCGTGCGGCGTGGGCACCTGTTCGCGGCGCAGGATCCCGCCGTCGGCGTCGATTAGCGCGACGGCGATCTTGGTACCACCGATGTCCAGGGCCAGTGTGAGTTCCTTTGCGAATTCAGACATTTCGGGCCGCTCAATGCCGGTGCACGTGGTCGGGCTGGCGTGGGTCGCCGGGATGCTCATACCCGGGCGCCAGGTACACCGACTCGGCCCGACGGGCATCGAGCCAGCGCCGGAACGCGCGTCGGCGGGCCGACCCCAGCAGGTGTTCGGCGATCTGCCGCCGGACCTGGGTCAGCGGCGGGGCGACGGTCGCCGCGGTGGACCAGCCGTCGGGGCCCGGCACCGGCCGGGCAAAACGCATCGGATTACGGGCATGGTAGTCGGCGACCTCGTCGTCGCCGAGCCGCACCGCGGCGGTCACCCGGACGAACAGCGCCCGGGCCAACGGCTGCTCCAGCGCGGCCGCGGTGATGCTGCCGATCTCCATGCGGGCGGCGGGATCGGGCAGCAGTTCGGTTTCGGTTGGCGCGTCCAGATCGCTGACCGCCAGCGCCTCGGCCGCCGCCCGCACCACCTGCTCGGTGACCAGCAGCTGGGCCAGCCACCGGCGCAACTGCCGGCCTTCGCTGGTTCCGGGCCGCGGCAGCGATGACGCCAATCCACCTGCCCGCAAACGTGATTCACGATCATCAAGCGCAGTGACCGGAACCGGCCGGCCGGCGACCGTGGCGACAGTGTCGGGCGGATTCATCGGACCCGCACCGAAACCGCTGGGGTGTACAGCACGCGACCCGCGCTCGCGATCCGGATCAGCGCCCACCACTGCCCCGGCCGGACCCACGACGGCGGCGTCACGTCGAAGTCCAGCGCGACGGTGCCACCGGCCGGCAATTCAGCTCCGGTCACGCTGGGCCCCAACCAGTCCCAGGTTCCCCACGGGCTCACCAGATGCGCTTCCAGGCTCAGGTCCGCTCCAGCAGCGGAGCCTACGGTGACGCTGAGACTTGCGCTCTCGCCGGGCGCGACCTCGACCGCTTGCGGTTCGTTGACCAGTTTGATCAGTTCGGCGCCGGTTGGCTCGCCGACGGTCACGACGCAGATGTCCTCGATCGTCTGGCGCCACGCGGCGGGAATCTGGTGGTGCCGTCCACCCCCGGTGACTGCCAGCTCCACCCGTACCGGATAGCGGCCGGCGGCGACGCCCGCGGGCAGTTCGAGCCGCACCTCGGTTTCCAGGTGGCCGCCGGGCGGCAGTACGAAAGGCAGCTCGCCGGGGGTGGCCGACCAGCCGTCCGGACATAGCACTCGCACCCGGCCGTGCAGCGCGGCGTCGGTGCAGTCGCTGGCGGCGGTGACCCGCACCCGAACCTGCGTACCGGGTTCGGCGGTGGCTTCAGTGGGGTGGACGTAGGCCGCCGCGGGCAACCCACCCAGCGGCGCCGGACCGCGATTGTGCAGCCAGTAGCGGGCGTAAACCGGTTGTGCGACTTCAGTATCCGGTGCCAGCGTGACGTGGTCACCGTTGAGCACGTGGGGTAGCTCCAACCTCGCCCGCACCGTCGCGATCTCGTATCCATGCAGCCGCAGACCGTCCCCGGCGGGGTACCTGGCGTGTGGTTGTTCGAGCAGATCCAGACGTTCAACGCCCTCGAGGTGCCGGAGCCCCGAGGTGATTCGGACGTCGGTCGGCCGGCCCGATGTCTGCACCAGTCGCAGCGTGATCCCCGACCGCGGGTCGACCGGGGCGCTGCTGCCCGCAGTAAGTGGGTTCCCGGTGGCCTTCAGCGCGGCCAGCGCCACATCCGATGCCGGCTCGACGCCCAACAGCGAACCGGTGCACGGCAGTCCGCCGGCGACCGCCGGGTGGTTGGTGCACACCGCGAGCAGCGGCTGGGAGTACTCGGCGCTGCGGCCCGGGATGCCCGCCGCGCGCCAGTCACCGTCGCCTGCTGCGACGGCGTAATCGAACGTGTGCGTCCAGTGCTGGAGCTGGAAGTTCGAACCGTCGGGCAGGGTCCGCCGGGGCGGGTCGATCCAGGTGCCCGACGGCCACCCGGTACACGAACGCATCAATGAGGTATGCAGCACACCGTCGGGTTCGACCGCGAAACCCGGTACGCCGCGGTTGAATACGGCCAGCGTGCGGGATTCGAACGGTCCGGTGCCGGCCGCTGCCTGCTGCTCGACGAG
>JARLGS010000672.1 GCA_031292695.1 Mycobacterium sp.
CCGGATCGCAGGTTCACCAGCCGCACGGTGCCATCGACGATGGTGCGGAAGACGATGCGGTCGAGGTCGATCTCCTTGGCATCCCAGTAGCCCGGGAAGCGGTCCAGCGTGATGTGGTCCTGCGCGACCCGCTCGACGAAACGGAATGGGCCGGCGCAGACCGGGTGGGCGGCGATTTCGTCGGGTGACTTTTTCAGAATGGCGGGCGAGAGCGGCGTGCCGGGTCGGTTGGCCAACACCGACAACAATGGGGCGTAGGGGTCCGACCGGCGGTTGCGCCGCGTCTGGCGGTCCACCACTTCCAGGCCGCTGACCGGCTTCAGTTCGGTCTTGCGGATGCTTTCCGGGGCGGTGCGGTAGCGTTCCAGGTTGGCGCGAACCGCCTCGGCGTCGAGCAGCGTGCCGTCCTGGAAGGACACGCCGGGCCGCAGATGCACCGTCAGGGCCAGCCCGTCCGGCGCCCATTCCCAGGCGGTGGCAAGCTGCGGCACGAAGTTGAGCTTTGCATCGATGTCCAGCAGTTGGTCGCACATCGCCGTGAAGACGATACGGTCGGTGTAGCTGCCATTACGGGCGGTATCGAGAACGTCGGGGTCGAAATCCAGCCCGAACCGTAGTGTGCCGGCGGCATGGGCGGTACTGCCCGCAAGCAGGCCGGCGGCCACACAGAGTGCCATCAGGCGCATTCGCTCCCTCCCGGTGTTGGTGAGCGGACGGGATGCAAACACGGGAGGTGCCCCAGGTCTAGGAGGCGTGGGCCGATACAGCGGCTACCTGCGCGCGGCGCTCCCAACCGCGGTCGGTCTGCTGCCAGTACGCCAGCGCATGACCGGCGGCGCGGGCGGTGGTCCAGCGATGGCGGGCCGCCTGCACCGCGGCCTCGTCGGCGCCGTCGAAGAGGTCGAAAACGCGGTCGTAGAGGTCGAGCCGGGTCGACTCGGCGCCGCCCAACAGGAACAAGAAACGGGCACCGTTGGGTGCCCCGGCGGCACCCGGGTCAGCTGCGGCGAGCCAGATCGGCTGCAGTTCGGCATTGCCCGACTCGGCGGTACCGTGCGGCAGCCAGTCCGGGTTCGGGCATAGCCACAGCGCGGTATCGAGGGCCGCCAGCCGTTCGGGGCCGCCGCACAGCACCAGAGCGCGCTGACCCGCCGCCAGGGTGCGGCCGAGCAACCGCGGCAGCGCCTGGTCGGCCCCGGTGCGGGTCAGATGGTAGAAGCCGATCTCGGCCATTCACGTCCCTCGTGCAGTTCTTGCGGCGGGTCAGGTCTCGTAGTGCTCGGCCACCAGACGGTCGAGCAGGCGCACGCCGAAGGCGGTGGCCCCCTTCGGCACCACGGCGCTGTCCTTGTTGGCCCAGGCCGTGCCGGCGATGTCGAGATGCACCCAGGGCTTGCTGTTGACGAAGCGCTGGATGAACTGCGCCGCGGTGATGGCCCCCCCTGGCCGGCCGGCGACGTTCTTCATGTCGGCGATCTCCGACTTGATGAGCTTGTCGTAGGCCTCGGCCAGCGGCATGCGCCAGACCTTCTCGCCGGTGGCCTGACCGGCCGCAGTCAGACGCTGGGCAAGTTCGTCGTCGTTGCTGAAGAACCCCGCGTAGTCGTGGCCCAGGGCGACCACCATGGCGCCGGTCAGGGTGGCGAGGTCGATCATGAAGCGCGGGTTGAGCTTTTCCTGGCAGTACCAGAGTACGTCAGCGAGCACGAGGCGACCTTCGGCGTCGGTGTTGATGACCTCGACGGTCTGGCCGGAATAGGTTTTCACCACATCGCCGGGACGTTGGGCGGTGGCGCTCGGCATGTTCTCGACCAGACCGACGACGCCGACCGCATCGACCTTGGCATGCCGCCCCGCCAGCGCCGCCATCAGCCCGATCACGGCGGCGGCACCGGCCATGTCGAACTTCATGTC
>JARLGS010000079.1 GCA_031292695.1 Mycobacterium sp.
AACGCATTCGATCGGTACCGGGCGCCGAGCGCCTTGAGGAATGCGCCACTGTAAGCGCCACCCAGGTGGTTGCCCTGACCGCCACCGCCGTAGTAGAAGATCTTGTCGCCGCCGTGTTCATCACGGATCCGCATGAACCCTTCGGCGATTTCGGTAATCGCGGTGTCCCAGTCGATTTCCTCGTACGTGCCGTCGGGGCGCCGCCGCATCGGTGAGGTGAGCCGGGCCCGGTTGTTCTGGTAGTGGTCCAGCTGCAACGCCTTGTTGCAGGTGTAACCCTGCGACGCCGGATGCGCCTTGTCGCCACGGATCTTCGACAACGTGCGGCCCTCGAGTTGCACGACGATGCCGCAGTTGCACTCGCACAGGATGCAGGCGCTGGACTGCCATTGGGCCTGGGTCTCGGTCATGAGGACGCCTTCTGTTCGGTCGCGGCAGAAACGAGGGCACGCAGCTGCCGGTGGACGAGGTCGAGGGGAGTGATTGAACCGGTGGTGCGGGCCACCAGGATGGCGCCTTCGATGGCGGTGGTGGCCAGCATGGCGAGGTCGGCGGCCTGGGTGGCTTCGGCCCCGTCGGCCTGCAACAGCGCTTCGAGCTGGCTGATCCAGCGGGTGAATGCCGCCGCGGCGCGTTCGGTCACCGGCGGGTTGTCGGCTTCGACCGCGACGGCGACCACCGGGCAGCCTGCCCGGAAACCGCTGTCGGTGAGTTGGACGCGAAACCCGTCGGCCAACACGTCGAGCGCCTCCGACGCGGAGGCTGCCGCTGAAATGCGCCTGGCCACGTGATCGCTGGCGAAATCTATTGCCTCGCAGAGAAGTTGGGTGCGGCCACCGGGGAAGTAGTGGTAGGCCGAGCCGCGCGGAGCCCCGCTGTGGGCGAGCACGTCGGAGATGGCGGTCGACTGCGCGCCGCGCTCCCGGATGAGCAGTGCTGTCGAGGCGACCATGCGGTCGCGAGGGCTGGCCATATCGCGGTTCCCTTCGCCGGACGATCGGTCGCGCCGACGTTCGGATTATGTATAGCAGCATACATAGACAGGTGGCCCCGGAAAGCGCAAATCCCGTCGACCCGGGAATGTCGGATCGACGGGATTCGGGTGGCGGTGCGCGGCCCGCCGGTTGTCAGGCGGCCATCAACCAGAGCGCCAGAAATGCGGACATGCTGGTGAAGCACAGCAGATGGTCGCGGCAGATCGACCTCGCGAGCTTGGACTGCTCCGCGAGGGTTCCTCTGCGGTGGCCCAGCGCCACGGCATGCGGGACGGTACGCAGCAGCGCGAGGAGCACCGGACCAGCGGCGAGCGCCCCGGAAACCACCGACACCCACAATGGTGCGGTGCCGCTGAATGCGTGAAAGGCCAAGGCCGCCAATAGGATCAACATGACGGCGGCGATCAGCAGGCTCATCGGCCGTGATGTGGTGGTGGCTCGCTGGTAGTAGTCGGCGATGGACGCCAGCTCCGGGTCCGGTAGTTCGGCCAGCTTGCGATGAGGCAGTACCTGCACGTCGAAGATCAGGTCCATCCACAGGACGGCGATCAGGAAGCCGCTGCCGGCGGCCTCGATCACACGGACGCGGCCTCGTTCAACTGGTCCAGCCGGCCGGTGGCCTCCAGGTACTCCTGCACCCAGCGCTCGATCACTGCCGCGGTCTTCTCCACCTTGGTGAACTGGCCGACGACCTGACCGATCGGGTTGAACGCGACGTCGACGGTCTCATTCGGGTACTTGTGGGTGGCGGCCACCGCCATGCCGGAAACCATGTACTGCAACGGCATTCCGAGCGGCTTCGGGTTCTCCGGCTTATCCCACGCCTCGGTCCAGTCGTTGCGCAGCATCCGTGCCGGCTTGCCGGTGAAGGACCGGCTCCGCACGGTGTCCTTGCTGGTGGCCTTGGCGTAGGCGGCGTGCTGCACCTCGCTGTTCTCCGACTCCTCGACCATCACCCACTGAGAACCGGTCCACGCACCCTCGGCGCCGAGGGCCAGTGCCGCGGCGATCTGCTGGCCGCTGCCGATACCGCCGGCGGCCAGCACGGGGACCGGCGCCACCTCTTTGACGACCTGGGGCCACAGCACGATCGAGCCGATCTCGCCGCTGTGCCCGCCGGCCTCGCCGCCTTGCGCGATGATGATGTCGACGCCGGCATCGGCATGCTTGCGGGCCTGCGACGGAGAGCCGCACAGTGCCGCGACCTTCCGGCCCTGCTCGTGGATGTGCGCGATCATGTCGGCCGGGGGAGTGCCCAGTGCGTTGGCGATGAGCGTCATCTTGGGGTGCTGCAACGCGACCTCCACCTGCGGGGTGGCGGTGGCCTCGGTCCAGCCCAGTAGCTGCAGGGCGTCATCGTCGCTGTGCTCGACCGGCACGCCGTGGTCGGCGAGGATCTTCTTGGCGAAATCGAGGTGCTCCTGCGGTACCAGGGCGTTGAGCTGCTTCTTCAGCACCTCGGGATCCAGATCGACCGAATCCATGCCCTCGTACTTGTTCGGAATGACGATGTCGACGCCGTACGGGTGATCGCCGATATGCTCGTCGATCCAGTTCAGCTCGATCTCGAGCTGCTCGGGGGTGTAGCCGACCGCACCGAGGACGCCGAAACCGCCGGCCTTGCTGACGGCGACCACGACGTCGCGGCAGTGGGTGAAGGCGAAGATCGGGTATTCGATGCCGAGCTGGTCGCAGATGGCAGTACGCATGCGGAGCTCCTTGAAGAGTTCGTAGCGGCCGGTAGCGCCTGAAATGGGCGCGGCGCGGGCCTGGGTATAACAAACTGAAACGTGTTCTAGTTTAGTACCGCGTGACGGCCCGCGGCGCAAGATGACACCGGCATTTACGCCGAAAACTCGGGTGAATATCGTTCTCGGGATCGGTTCAGCCTTGGCGTCCCGGCCGGCAGCTAGTCGCGCCAGGGTGTCGCGCGACCCAACCAGCTGGACCGGCGGCGCGGCGCTGGGGCGGCGCGGACCACGGTCCAGCCCAGGCGTTCGGCCTCGGCCGCCAATCCGGGCCGCGGATTCACCGGAATCGGATGGCCCACCGCACGCATCAGCGGCAGGTCCTCGTCGCCGTCTGCGTAGAAGTAACTCTGTTGCAGGTCAACGCCGTTCGCGTCGCTGAACTGCTGTACCGCTGACGCTTTGCGGGCCCCCCAGACGATGGGCCGGACGATGTCTCCGGTGAGGGCGCCGTCGGTGTCGACGGTGAAGTGATTGCAGATGACGTGTTCGACACCGAGGTCGCGGGCCAGCGGCATGACGTGCATGGTCAGCGCGGACGAGCTCAGCACTACGGTGTGCCCGGACCGTTGATGTGCCCGGACGACCTCGCGCATGGTCGGGAAAATCCGGGCCTGCACGCGACTGTGGAACAACTGCTCACCGAGCGACTCCTGCTCGACCAGAGATTCGCCCTGCAGGTAACCGGCTGCCCGGACCAGTAAGCGCTCGAATTCCATCCGTCGCAACTTGTATCGCACCGTGGCCTCGAGGATGCCCGTCAGCTCACCGAAAGCCGCCTGCCGGTGCCGGAACCGGTGACCGGCATGGACGGTCGCGATGAAACCGGATACCAGCGTGCCGTCGACATCGAAGAACGCGCCGATCTGAGGGCCCTGCGCGCCAGAGGTCTGGGTGTCGACCTCGTCGATCGGCCCGGCGTTCGGCGCAGACATGGTCACCAGTATGCCGGGATTCCGCTCGGGCCGGCGGGTGGCCGCAGGACGGGCGGCGATCGACCTCGGCAAGGACAACATCCGCGTCAACTCCTACGACATGGTGACGGCACCGTTGGGCCGCCCCGGTCAGTCCGAAGAGGTAGCGACTTTCGCAGTCTTCCTGGCCAGCGGCGAATCCTTGTTTGCCACCGGCAGCGAGTTCGTGGTCGACTGCGGTCTGGTGACCGACTTGCCGCACAAGTTCTGACCTCACCGATTCCGGAACTCCGGGTCTGCCGGGGCACAATAGGGTGCCCCCACATCGCGCATTCCGTGTTGAAGCGCGTTCAGATCCGGAGGGAGCAGGGCTATATCAACCGAGATGCGCCGCGGTCTGGCGTTGGGTGCCGTCATTTCCCTGGTGCTGCTGTTCGTCTGCACGGGTGATTTGCCGCGCCTGATGAAGCCCATGAGCCAGGCCGAACAGGTTGAGCTGGCGCAGGGCTGGCAGCTGGCCTCTGCCCAGAGCATCGCGGCGACCGGATCGCAGATCAGCCGCTCCGGGTTCGCCGGCGCCGGCTGGCACCAGGTGCGGCACATGCCGGCGTCGGTGCTGCAGGCGCTCCAGGACGACGGCACGTACCCGGACCTGTATTACGGAGACAACCTGCTGACCAAGGTTCCGCAGGACCTGTACAAGCAGAACTGGTGGTATCGCACGACGTTCGTCGCGCCGGCCGGGCACTCCACCTACCGACTGGACTTCCCGGGCATCAACTACCGCGCCGAGATCTGGCTGAATGGGCACCTGGTCGCCGACAACAGGCAGATCGCCGGTATGTACGCCGATCATGACCTGGACGTATCGCGATGGATCGACCGCGGGCGCATCAACACGCTCGCGGTCAAGGTCACCCCCGAACAGGCGTTGCAGGACGTCGACGGTGTCGAGTTGGCCGACAGCTGGTTCGACTGGATCAACTGGAACTACCTCGGCTACCAGGGGCCCGGCAAGAACCCGGCCAACGGCGACTCGTTCGTCTCCGACCGCAACGCCGGCATCCTCAAGCCGGTCACCCTGAAGATGTCCGGGGACGTGGCGATCACGGACGCTACGGTGAACACCGAGCTACCGTTGCCGCGCACCGACAGCGCGCAGCTGACCGTCCGCTCCGGCCTGACCAACCACTCCGACCATCGAGTGGCCGGTGTGGTGCACGCGACCATCAGCCGCGCCGGCAAATCTGACATCGACGTCGAGCAGCCGGTCACCCTGGGGCCGGGCGAGAACCGCGATGTCACGTTCAGCCCCAACGACTTCGCCGACCTTCGCGTCAGTCACCCCGACCTGTGGTGGCCGTACACCATGGGCAAGCCCGACCTCTACGACGTGCGGGTGCAGTTCCTGCAGTACGGGCAGGCCACCGACGAGATTCACCAGCGTTTCGGGATCCGGACCATCGAACAGAGCCGTGACGACAGCGACGAGTTCCCACAGTTGGGCTCCGGTGGCAACTTCTACTTGAAGGTCAACGGCCGCGACTTCCTGGCGCGCGGGGCCACGTACACCCCTGATCTGCTGTACAAGGACGACCCGGAACGGGACAACGCGATCCTGCGGTACGTCAAGGATCTGGGTCTGAACATGATCCGGATGGAATCGAAGATTCCCGGGGAGCGCTTCATCGAGCGGGCCGACGAGTTGGGCATTCCGCTGATGGTCGGCTGGATGTGCTGTAACCAGTGGGAGAAATGGCCGCAGTGGGACTCCGAGGACCACCGGGTCGCGCAGGACAGTCTGCGCTCACAGATCATGATGCTGCGTTCGCATGCGTCGCCGTTTGTCTGGGCCAACGCCAGCGATGGGCATCCGCCGGCCGACATCCTCGATCAGTACCACGGGATTCTGCGAAAACTGCACTGGCAGAACGCGATTGTGGACACGGTCTCGTCGTATGCGACGGATTCGTCGGGTAACCGGATGTGGGACGGCATCCAGATGGCCGGCCCGTACACCTGGCGCGCACCGACCTATTGGTTCAGTGGCGAGAACGCCGCGGCGCGCGGCGCGTCGGCCGAACAGGGCGACAACGAACACATCCCGCCGTTCGCCAGCCTGCGTAAGTTCATTCCGCCGGACAAGCTCTGGCCGATCAACGACACCTGGTACTTCCACTCCGGCTCCAACCCGGGCAACGCGGCGCTGGCGAGCATCCGCAGC
>JARLGS010000080.1 GCA_031292695.1 Mycobacterium sp.
GCGGGAACACCCGCGTCAACACACCCACCGACACCAAATCCGACAACCGGCGATCCGACTCAGGCTTACGCCAACCCGCACGAGGCATACCCCACAAACTACACCCATGTAACCTTAACTAAACGGTATTGGGGCTAGCCCAGCTCCCAGACCACGGTCACCGAGAAATTGACCGTCTGCTGGCCGGGGGACAGCGGCACGTCCTGGGCCATCGCCATCCTCGGCACCGGCAGTGGCGTCGGGGTGGTGCTGCCGGTCGCCTCGGAGATCGAGACCACCCTGCCCAGGGCCAACCCGGACAGCTGGGCGTACTGCTGGGCGCGGTCCTTGGCGTCGTTGTAGGCCCGCGTCCGGGCGTCCTTGACCAGCTGGGAGTCGTCGTCGATCGAGTACGCGACGCCGCTGATCCGGGTCAGGTTGCCGCCGGCGTCGACGATCTTGGCGAGCACATCTGAGGCCGTGTCGAGCTTGCGGACCTTGATGTCGATCGAATTGCTGGCCCGGTATCCGGTGATGACGGAGTTCTGGCCGTAGTCGGGTTGCAGTTCGACGTGCTTGGTGCTGATGTCCTTCTTGTCGATGCCGGCGCCGGCCAACGCGTCGATCACTGCTTGCTGACGGCTGCTGGTCTGGTTCATCGCGGTGGTGACGTCGGGCGCGGTGGCTTCGATGGCTGCGGTGATGTTCAGCGTGTCCGGTGTGCCCTGGACCTTGCCGGTGCCGACCACGGTGACCTGCCGGTTGGCGGCCTGGGCGTCGCCGGACTTGCTGCCGCAGCCGGCGAGGCCGACGGCTCCGGCGATAGCCAGTCCGGCGAGGGTGAGGGCGGCGGCGCGGCGCGGGGCAAATGACATGTTTTTCAGCGTACCGAGGCCCGCATCAGCCGTCCTTGACGTGCTCGGTGATCGCGTTCACCACGGCCTCACCCACCCGGCCGAACAGGTGATCGCGCATGCCCTTGGCCCAGTCGTGCGACGCCCGCGCTGCGGTGAGCTGGCCCTTGAAATGCGGGATCACCTCGCGGGCGAACAACTCGTACGAGTGCATCGTTGCGGCCGGCGGCGCCCAGTCGTGACCGAGCATCAGGAAGGTGCCGAAGCCGCCGGAACGGTCCAGCATGTCTTGGATGTAGCCGATCGCATCGGCCGGCGTGCCGATGCAGCAATTGCCTTTGGCCGCATAGTCTTCGACGAATTGCCGGGGTGTCGCTGCCTGGCCGGTCTCGCTGCCCAGCGGGACGAAGCCCGCCGCACCGAAGTAGTTGGAGAAGTCCTGCAGGCCATAGGTGCAGTCCTCGATCGCCTGCTCGCGGGAATCGGCCAGGTGCACGATGCCGAGCACCCGCCAACCCTGCCGGTCCGGTTCGGGTCGTTCGGATTTGGCGGCCTGATCGCACACGATGTCCCAGGTCGATTCGAGGGCCGCGTAGCCGCCCGGTACCGACATGGACAGCGACAGCAGGGAGGTACCCAACTGTCCGGCCAGCCGCGGCCCGGATGGCGAAACCATTGCTGCCGTCGATATCTCGGGGTAGGGCCAGGTGTACGGCCGGATGTGCAACGCGGCGTCGCGCAGGGTGAACCAGTCGGTCTCGCGGGTGATGCGTTCCTCTGCGCCGGCCCGGAACAAGGCCAGGATGGCCTCCAGTGACTGCTGCATCATCGGCCGCTGGTCCACGGGGTCGATGCCCATCATGTAGGCGTCCGATGGCAGCGCGCCCGGGCCGGTGCCGAACATCACCCGGCCGCGGGTCAGGTGATCGAGCAACACCCAACGGTCGGCGACCATGAGCGGGTGGTGGTAGGGCAGCGACACCACCCCGGTGCCGAACCGAATGTTCTTGGTACGTTCGGCCGCGGTGGCGATGAACACCTCGGGGCAGGCGATCAGTTCGTAACCGCCGGAATGGTGTTCGCCGAACCACACCTCGTCGTAGCCCAGCTGGTCCAGTCGGACGGTACGCTCCAGGTCGTATTGCAGCGCCGTGGTGACCGACTGACCGACCGGGTGGAACGGTGTGATGAAGACCCCGAAATTCAATGGGCGGCCGGTCATTTCAGTTCCAATCCGTCGATGAAATCGATCAGTGCGGCGTTGACCTCGGCGGGGCGCTCCTGCTGCAGCCAGTGTCCGGCGCCCTCGAGCAGGATCTCGCGGTAGTCGCCGGTGACCACGTCGCGCACCCGGTCCCGTGGGGTGAAACTCAGGACTGGGTCGGCGGTGCCGCCCAGGAACAGCGTCGGCACCGTGATGGTCCGGGCTCGGGTCAGCCCCGAATTCGGGTCGGTGAGCTCCCAGTTGCGGTCGAAGTTGCGATACCAGTTCAGCGGACCGGTGAAGCCGGTCTCGGTGTAAGCCGTTATGTACGGCTCAACTTCGTCCTCGGTGAGCCTGTCGGGCAGTGGCGGCACCGGCCGGTCGATCAGCTCGTCAGCGGGTGCGCTGATGCCCTCCAGTGTGATCATCCGGCGCATGGACGTCCGGGGGTCGCGGTCGAGCTGCGCGTCGGCCACCCCGGGTTCCTGGAAATACAGGATGTAGAAGAAGTTGTCGCCGAATATCTTTCGCCAGATCTGCGTGGGCGGCGCCGAGGCCCGGGGGACCGGAGGCACACTGAGGGTCGCCACGCCGGCCACCCGGTCCGGATGGAACAGCGGGAAGTTGGTGACCACCGGGGAGCCCCAGTCGTGGCCGACGAGCACCGCCTTCTCGGCGCCGACATCGTCGAGCAGTCCCGCGAGGTCACCGGTGAGGTTGACGATGTTGTAGTCGTCGATGGCCGGCGGCCTTGACGAGCCACCGTAGCCCCGCTGGTCGGGGGCCAGCACGTGGTAGCCGGCCGCGGCGAGGGCGGGAATCTGGTGCCGCCACGAGTGGGCGAGTTCGGGGAATCCGTGCGCGAGCACCACGACCGGGGCGCCGCGGTCACCGGCTTCCGTGACTCGCAACCGCACGCCGTTGGTATCGACTAACCGTTCGGTTGGGGATAGCACGGTCTCACCCAAGCACAGCAGCGGTCGGGCTGGAAGAGGTTCGAGCCGAAAAGCTAGTCCAGCTAATCTAGCGCCGGGAACTGCCGATCGTTTGCATAGCGGTAACCTGTGAACTATCCCGCATCTGTGTATCGGAAGGACCTGGCCGACGAGTACTCGCCGGCCGAAACATGTCGATGAAGCGAAAAAATGTCGTTCGCACTCTGACCGTCGTCGCGGTCGTACTGCTGCTTGGTTGGTCGTTCTTCTATTTCAGTGATGACACTCGTGGTTATCACCAGGTCGACACCTCGGTGGCGGTCGCCCAGATCAACGCCGGGAACGTCACCGGCGCCCAGATCGACGACCGTGAGCAGCAGCTTCGGCTCGATCTGAAGAGCGTGACCCCGGACACCGACAACAGCAACAAGGTCATCACGTCGTTCCCGACGGGTTACGCGGTGCCGCTGTTCGACGCGCTCAACGGCAAGAACGTCAAAACCAAGACGGTGGTCAACCAGGGCAGCATCCTGAGCTCGCTGCTGATCTACCTGCTGCCGCTGCTGCTGCTGGTCGGCCTGTTCTTCATGTTCTCGCGGATGCAGGGCGGCGGCGGCCGGATGGGCTTCGGCTTCGGCAAGTCGCGCGCCAAGTTGCTCGGCAAGGACTTGCCCAAGACCACCTTCGCCGACGTCGCCGGCGTCGACGAAGCGGTCGAGGAGCTCTACGAGATCAAGGACTTCCTGCAGAACCCGAGCCGCTACCAGGCCCTGGGCGCCAAGATCCCCAAGGGCGTGCTGCTCTACGGGCCGCCCGGAACCGGTAAGACGCTGCTGGCCCGCGCCGTGGCGGGCGAGGCCGGGGTGCCGTTCTTCACGATCTCCGGTTCGGACTTCGTCGAGATGTTCGTCGGCGTCGGCGCCTCGCGCGTCCGCGACCTGTTCGAACAGGCCAAGCAGAACAGCCCCTGCATCATCTTCGTCGACGAGATTGACGCCGTCGGCCGCCAGCGCGGCGCCGGCCTGGGCGGCGGTCACGACGAACGCGAGCAGACGCTCAACCAGTTGCTGGTCGAGATGGACGGCTTCGGCGAACGTGCCGGCGTGATTCTCATCGCCGCCACCAACCGCCCCGACATCCTCGACCCGGCGCTGCTGCGGCCCGGCCGGTTCGACCGCCAGATCCCGGTGTCCAATCCGGACCTGGCCGGACGCAAGGCGGTGCTGCGCGTGCATTCGGCGGGCAAGCCGATCTCCCCCGACGCCGACCTCGACGGCCTGGCCAAGCGCACCGTCGGCATGACTGGTGCCGACCTTGCCAATGTGATCAACGAGGCCGCGCTGCTGACCGCCCGCGAGAACGCCACGGTGATTACCGGGCCGGCGCTGGAGGAGGCCGTGGACCGGGTCATCGGCGGTCCGCGCCGCAAGGGCCGGATCATCAGCGAGCAGGAAAAGAAGATCACCGCGTACCACGAGGCCGGGCACACTCTGGCCGGTTGGGCGATGCCCCACCTGGATCCGGTCTACAAGGTGACCATCCTGGCCCGCGGCCGGACCGGCGGCCACGCCGTCGCCGTTCCTGAGGACGACAAGGGCATGCAGACCCGTTCCGAACTGATCGCGCGTCTGGTGATGGCCATCGGCGGCCGTGCGGCCGAGGAGCTGATCTTCCGCGAACCCACCACCGGCGCGGTGTCCGACATCGAGAACGCCACGAAGATCGCCCGCGCGATGGTCACCGAGTTCGGCATGAGCGCCAGGCTGGGCGCGGTCCGGTACGGCACCGAGCACGGCGATCCGTTCCTGGGCCGCACCATGGGGATTCAGGCCGATTACAGCCACGAGGTCGCGCAGCTCATCGACGACGAGGTGCGCAAGCTCATCGAGGCCGCGCACACCGAGGCCTGGGATGTGCTCACCCAGTACCGCGACGTGCTGGACACCCTGGCCGCCGAGCTGCTGGAGAAGGAGACGCTGCACCGCGCCGACCTGGTAACCATCCTGGCCGATGTGGAGAAGCGTCCGCGGCTGACCCTGTTCGACGACTTCGGCGGCCGCATTCCGTCTGATAAGCCGCCGATCAAGACGCCCGGCGAGCTGGCTATCGAGCGCGGCGAACCGTGGCCGCCGCCGGTCGTGGAACCCGCCTTCAAGGCTGCCATCGCGGCGGCCAGTCAGGCGGTGGCCGGGTCAGGGGTGAACGGCGCCAACGGGGTGCAGGGCGGGCCGAACGGTGTGCCCAACGGCCAGACCCAGCCGAACTATGGCGCACCCGCAGGCTGGCACGCCCCGGGTTGGCCGCCTCAGGGGCACGCACCGCAGGGCCATGCACCACAGGGCCCGTGGTACCCGCCGCAGCCGGGCTGGGGTCCGCCTGGCCAACCCGGCCAGCACGGCGGATACCAGCCCTATCCGCAGCAACCGGCGCAACCGAACGACGAGCAGGCGCCGCCTGCGCACGGCTGACCCGAACGGAGCCCATAGATGACGCGGTCGCACAACCACACGGCCACGCTCACCCTGCCGCAGTTCGATCACGAACGAGCCGAGGCGGCGGTGCGTGAATTGTTGCTTGCGGTGGGTGAGGACCCGGAGCGCGATGGGCTGCGGGACACCCCGGCCCGCGTCGCCCGCGCCTTCAAGGAGATTTTCGGCGGGCTCTACACCGACCCGGACGCCGTGCTGAACACCACCTTCGACGAGGGCCATGACGAGTTGGTGCTGGTCAAGGACATCCCGATGTACTCGACCTGTGAGCATCACCTGGTGTCGTTCCACGGCGTCGCGCACGTCGGGTACATCCCGGGCGAGGACGGCCGGGTGACCGGCCTGTCCAAGATCGCCCGACTGGTCGACCTGTACGCCAAGCGGCCGCAGGTGCAGGAGCGGCTGACCGGTCAGATCGCCGACGCCCTGATGCGCAAGCTGGATCCGCGGGGCGCCATCGTGGTGATCGAGGCCGAGCACCTGTGCATGGCCATGCGTGGCGTGCGCAAGCCCGGGGCGGTCACCACCACCTCTGCGGTGCGCGGCCAATTCAAGACCTGCGCGTCGTCGCGGGCCGAGGCGCTGGATCTGATCCTGCGGAAGTGAGCGCGCTCCACACGAAGGTGATGGGCGTCGTGAACGTCACCGCAGATTCGTTCTCTGACGGGGGACGGTTCCTGGACTTCGACCGGGCGGTGGCGCACGGTTTGACGTTGGCAGCCCAGGGGGCGCAGATCGTCGACGTCGGTGGTGAGTCAACCCGGCCCGGTGCCGCCCGGGTGGACCCACAGCTCGAACGCGGCCGCGTGCTGCCGGTGATCAAAGAGCTTGTCGCCCAGGGCGTCACGGTCAGTGTCGACACCATGCACGCCGAGGTGGCCGCGGCCGCACTCGAGCACGGCGCGCACATCGTCAACGATGTGTCCGGCGGCCGCGCCGATCCGAACATGGCCGCGGTGCTGGCCGGTGCGGGGGTGCCGTGGGTGCTGATGCACTGGCGGGAGGTGGACGCCGAGCAGCCGCACCGGATTCCGGACTACTCCGACGTGGTGGTCGACGTCCGGTCCGAACTGCTCGGAGCCGTCGATGCTGCTGTCGCCGCCGGGGTGGATCCGGAAAACCTGGTCATCGATCCGGGTCTGGGATTCGCCAAGTCGGCCCAACACAATTGGGCCTTGCTGCAGGCGCTGCCGGAGCTGGTCGGAACCGGCATCCCGGTGCTGGTCGGCGCTTCGCGTAAACGCTTCCTCGGTACTCTGCTGGCCGGGGCCGATGGTACGCCGCGCCCGCCCGACGGCCGGGAGACGGCCACCGCGGTGATCTCGGCATTGGCCGTGCAGCACGGTGTCTGGGGCGTCCGGGTGCATGACGTGCAGGCCTCGGTCGACGCGGTTCGGGTGGCAGAGGCGTGGTGCAGTGGCGGCACGGATACCGGGAAGGCGTAGATGGCTGATCGAATTGAGTTGCGGGGCTTGACCGTTCGCGGTCACCACGGGGTCTTCGAGCATGAGCGCCGAGACGGACAGGATTTCGTCGTCGACATCACGGTGTGGATCGACCTGGTCGCCGCTGCGCTCAGTGATGAGTTGGCGGACACCCTCGACTATGGCGAGTTGGCGCAGCGCGCGGCGGCCATCATCGCCGGGCCGCCGCGTAATTTGATCGAGACGGTGTCGGCCGAGATCGCCGATTCAGTGATGGCCGATCACCGGGTCCACGCCGTCGAGGTGGTGCTGCACAAGCCGGAGGCGCCGATCCCGTTGTCGTTCAAGGACGTTGCAGTAGTGGCCCGACGGTCCAGGCGGGGCGGCCGAGGGTGACGGCCAGCGAGAAGCCGGAGGCGGATCGCGCATGAGCTCGGTGGTGCTCTCCATCGGCTCCAACCTCGGCGACCGGCTTGGTCACCTGCAGTCGGTGGTCGACGGGTTGCGGGGCGCGGTCCGGGGCATTTCGCCGGTCTACGAGACCGATGCCTGGGGCGGTGTCGAGCAGGGGCCGTTCCTCAACGCGGTGCTGTTGGCCGATGATCCCACGTTGGACGGTCCGGGTTGGCTGCGCCGGGCCCACGAACTCGAGAACGCCGCCGACCGGGTACGCGAACAGCGCTGGGGCCCACGCACTCTCGATGTCGATATCGTCACCTGCCAGGATGGCGGTGTGGAACTGCGCTCTGCCGACCCGATCCTGACGCTGCCGCACCCGATGGCTCATCAGCGGGCTTTCGTGATGGTGCCCTGGCTGGCCGTCGACTCGGCCGCGGAACTCACTGTGGCCGGGCAGCTCACCCGGGTCGCCGATCTGCTGGCCGAGTTGGACGTCACTGAGCGCGAAGGGGTTCGGCACACCGATCTGGAGCTGGTGCCCTGATGGGTCCGACCCGTAAGCGGGACCTGGCGATCGGCACCGCGCTGGCCGCCGTCGCCGCGTATCTGCTGGTGATCCTGCTGTACCACTGGTTTCCGCCGGTCACTGTCTGGACCGGGTTGTCGCTGTTGGTCTTTGCCGCCGCCGAGGCAGGTTGGGCGTTCTATCTGCGCGCCAAGATCGGCGCCGGCGACATCGGGGTAGGTGGCGGCCGGATCCATCCGCTGGCGGTGGCCCGGTCGGTGGTGGTGGCCAAGGCATCGGCCTGGGTCGGCGCGCTGGCATTGGGCTGGTGGCTAGGCGTTTTGGGCTACCTGATCCCGCGTCGCGGTGATCTGCGCGTGGCCGCGAGCGACACCCCGGGTTCGGTGGTGGCGGCGGTCAGCGCGCTGGCCCTGGTGGTGGCCGCGGTCTGGCTGCAGCATTGCTGCCGCACCCCGCTGGACCCACCGGAGAAGTCCGACGGCGCAACCGAATAGGTAACGATCCAGGCGGATTGTGGTGAATCGCCGCAGTGGTCGACCTGCTATGTGAAGGCCGAACGGTACAGTTCAGCCCATGATTGATCCGACCCGGGCGGCGCGCGGCAGGCGTGCGAACCGCAGACCGGGTTGGTTGCTGCTGACCACCTTGCTGGTGCTGGCCATCGTCGCCAGTTCCGCGTTGGTGTTCACCGATCAGGTCGAGTTGCTCAAACTCGCTGTGGTGATTGCGTTGTGGGCGGCGGTGGCCGCCGCCTTCGCATCGTTCGTATACCGGCGCCAGGCCGATCTGGACCAGGCCCGGGCCCGGGATCTCAAGCTGGTCTACGACCTGCAATTGGATCGGGAGATTTCGGCCCGCCGCGAATACGAACTGTCGCTGGAATCGCATCTACGGCGAGAGCTGGCGGCCGAGTTGCGCGCCCAGTCGGCCGACGAGGTGGCGGCGCTGCGCGCCGAATTGGCCGCGCTCCGCGCGAATCTGGAGTTCTACTTCGATACCGACCTGGATCAGCGTCCGGCGCTGGAGACCGATCGCAACGGCCGCGGCGGGCACGCCGGGCCGGTCGGCCGCGTGGTCGCCAGCCGCCTCGACGCCGACGACCGGTCGGATCTGTTCTCGGAGCCGAACACGGAAGAGAGCCCGATCATCGACGTGGCGGCCGAGCCGCACCCCACCGAGGATCGGTGGGCACCCCCGCCCCCCCAACCGCCGTTCGGCGGGGCGCATCGCCGCGCAGCGGAGGCGGCTGGATCCGAGTGGAGGCCGGCTCCCGCTGAAGGCCAGTGGATCCCGGCCGGCGCACCGGGTAGCAACTGGGCTTCCCCGACTCCAACACCGACTCCGCCCCCGACGCCAATGCCACCGCCACCGGCCGATCGAGGACCGGAACCGACCATGACTCTGCCGGTCGTGCCGCCGGCCCCGGAACCCATGCCTCCGGTCCCGGCGCCGCCAGCCGCCGCGGCACCGCCCGAGCAGCGGGAGCCCCGGCGGGCCAGGCACTGGGCTCCAGAACAGCCCGCCACGCCAGCACCACCGGCAGCACCCTCCGAGCCCGCGCCGAGCGAGACACCGGTCACATCCGGCCGCCGGCGCCGCCCCGAGCCGGATGAAGAATCCGCAGGTCAGCACTCTGGCGGCCAGCCGGCGGCCGAGCTGTTGGCCCGTCTGCAGGCCAACACCGGCGGCGGCGGACGTCGACGGCGCCGCGAGGACTGAGCTACGCTCTGCGGTGACCGTCCGGTACCTGCTAGGCAGGACTGGAACGCCTGAACGAACATTTGCGAGGATGGCTGCGATGGGGCAGCTCGACGGATTGCGTCCGGCCCGGCTCACTGTTGGAATCATTTCTGCGGGACGGGTCGGCAGCGCTCTGGGCGTTGCGCTGGAGCGCGCCGACCACGTCGTCGTCGCCTGCAGCGCCATCTCTCATGCGTCCCGGCAACGCGCGGAGCGCCGGCTGCCGGACACTCCGGTACTGCCCTCTCATGACGTCGCAGGCCGGGCCGAACTGCTGCTGCTGGCAGTGCCCGATGCGGAACTCGCGTCCGTGGTGTCGGGTCTGGCCGCCACCGGGTCGGTGCGTTCCGGCACCATCGTGGTGCACACCTCTGGTGCCAACGGCATCGCGGTGCTGGCCCCGCTGACCGAGCTTGGCTGTATTCCGCTGGCCATCCATCCGGCGATGACGTTCACCGGTGCGGACGAGGATGTCGCCCGGTTGTCGGAGACCTGTTTCGGGATCACGGCGGCCGACGACATCGGTTATGCGATCGCCCAGTCGCTGGTCCTGGAGATCGGTGGCGAACCGTTCCGGGTGCGCGAGGACGCCCGCACGCTGTACCACGCGGCGCTGGCGCACGCGGGTAACCACGTCATCACTGTGGTGCTCGACGCAGCCGAAGCCCTGCGTGAGGCGCTGGCCGGTCAGGAACTGCTCGGCCAGGAACTGGTCAGCAGCGACCCCGGTGGCATCGCCGAACGCATTCTCGGCCCGCTGGCCCGGGCCTCCCTGGAGAACGCGCTGCAGCGTGGGCAGAGCGCGTTGACCGGGCCGGTGGCGCGCGGTGACGGCGCCGCGGTGGCCGCCCATCTGAATGCCCTCAACGAGGCGAATCCCGAACTGGCGCAGGCATATCGGGCCATCTCGCTACGCACCGCGCAACGTGCCCACGCGCCGATCGAGGTATTCGCCGTGTTGAAGTCAGATCCAGGGAGAGCGCAGTGACCGATCGCAGGCCGCCGAAGTTCACCGCTGGTGAGCTGAACCTGTACAGCCGTCCGACGGACGTGGCTGATGTTTCCAGGGTGCTGCGCGCCACCGGTCGCCGGGTGATGCTGGTGCCGACCATGGGCGCGCTGCACGACGGTCACCTGGAGCTGGTGCGGGCCGCCAAGAAGGTGCCCGGTGCCGTCGTGGTGGTGTCGATCTTCGTCAACCCGCTGCAGTTCGGTGCGGGCGAAGATCTCAACGCCTACCCGCGGACCCTGGACTCCGACCTCGAGCAGTTGCGGGCCGAGGACGTTGACATCGTCTTCGCGCCGACCGCGGCCGACATGTACCCGAACGGTCAGCGCACCACGGTGATGCCAGGACCGCTCGGCGCCGAACTCGAGGGCGGCACCCGGCCGACGCATTTCGCCGGCATGCTCACCGTGGTGCTCAAGCTGCTGCAGATCGTGCGCCCGGACCGGGCGTTCTTCGGCGAAAAGGACTATCAGCAGCTGGTTCTGGTGCGCCAGATGGTCGACGACCTCGACGTTGACGTCCGGATCGTGGCGGTGCCGATCGTGCGGGAATCCGACGGTCTGGCCATGTCGTCACGTAACCGGTATCTGGACACCGAACAGCGCGAGCAGGCCGGGGCGTTGTCCGCTGCGCTGCTCGCCGGCAAGTACTCCGCGTCGCACGGCGCGGCCGCCGCAATCGATGCGGCCAGGGCGGTTCTCGACGAGGTACCGGCCATCGACGTCGACTATCTGGAGGTGCGGGACCCGTGGCTGGGTCCGGCGCCTGCAACAGGTCCGGCCCGGCTGCTGGTGGTAGGCCGGCTCGGCAAGACCAGATTGTTGGACAACATCGCCATCGACATCGGCGCATCCGCAGGGATCGACGGTCACCCCAATGTGGGGTCTGCCATCGACCAGGACGGATCCCACGACGGTAGTCACGAATTACCTTGGAGGAATTGATGTTTCGCACCATGTTGAAGTCCAAGATTCATCGCGCCACGGTGACGCAGGCCGACCTGCACTACGTCGGCTCGGTCACCATCGACGCCGATCTGATGGACGCCGCCGACATCCTCGAGGGCGAGCAGGTGACCATCGTCGACATCGACAACGGCAACCGGTTGGTCACCTACGCCATAAGCGGTGAGCGCGGCACTGGCATCATCGGGATCAATGGCGCCGCAGCGCATCTGATCCACCCGGGCGACCTGGTGATCCTGATCGCCTACGCCACCCTGACGGACGCCGAGGCCCGGACCTTCGAGCCGCGGGTGATCTTCGTCGACGCGCAGAACTGCCAGATCGACTTCTCGCACGACGCCGCACACGTACCGGACGGTGTCGACGGCCTGCTGTCGCCGCGGTAACCGCGGTGCTGCTGGCAATCGACGTCCGCAACACCCACACCGTCGTCGGACTGATATCCGGCTCCGGTGACCACGCAAAAGTGGTGCAGAACTGGCGGATTCGCACCGAGTCGGAAGTGACGGCCGACGAGCTCGCGCTGACCATCGACGGCCTGATCGGCGACGACGCCGAAAATCTGCTCGGCGCAACGGGTTTGTCCACCGTGCCGTCGGTACTGCATGAGATCCGGCTGATGTTGGAGCAGTACTGGCCCACGGTGCCGCACGTGCTGATCGAGCCGGGCGTACGCACGGGTATCCCGCTGCTGGTGGACAACCCGAAAGAGGTAGGCGCCGACCGGATCGTCAATTGCCTTGCGGCATACCATAAATACGGAACCGCCGCCATCGTCGTCGACTTCGGTTCATCGATCTGCGTCGACGTCGTCTCGGCCAAGGGGGAGTTCCTCGGCGGCGCCATCGCGCCCGGGGTCCAGGTGTCCTCCGACGCCGCGGCGGCGCGTTCCGCAGCGCTGCGCCGCGTTGAACTGACCCGGCCCCGGTCGGTGATCGGCAAGAACACCGTCGAATGCATGCAGGCCGGTGCGGTGTTCGGGTTCGCGGCGCTGGTGGACGGCCTGGTGAACCGGGTTCGTGAGGATGTCGACGGGTTCGACGGCCGCAACGTGACCGTGGTGGCGACCGGCCATACCGCCCAACTGGTGCTGCCCGATCTGCGGACCGTGCAGCACTACGACAAGTACCTGACCCTCGACGGCCTGCGCATGGTGTTCGAACGGAACCAGGCCAGCTCCCGCCGCCCCAAGTGATTTGTGCACGTCCCGTCACCCTGAGCGGGACAAGACGTGCACAAATCGCTCAGAAGAAGGTGCGAACCATCTCGACCACCCGGTGGTCCGCGTCGAGCACCGGGATCAGCTGCCACTTGTCGAACACCGTGCACGGGTGGGACACCCCGAATTCCAGCCAGTCGCCGACGCCCACGCCTTGATCCTCAGGCGCCAGTCGAAGGTAGGCGTGCTGGTCGTTGAGTTTCTCGACGCGGCTGTTCGGCCGCCCGTAGGGCAGCGGCAGGTCCTGGTCGAACGACACGTCCCGGCGGCCCATACCCACAATGGCCAGGTCGGGCTCGGGTCGGGAGAGCACCTGGGCCCAGACGCTCAGCGCGGGTTCCAGGTGTGCGTCCTCGGTTCGGCCCAGCGGCGACGTGCGCGCGTACAGGCCGTCGTCGTGGGTCAGGTAGCAGCCGCTGCGCAGCACCGTCCGCACCGACATCCCGTCGGGCCAGCCGGTCAGCACATCGGCGACCACGTCGAAGTAGGTGCTGCCACCGGCGGTCACCATGACGTCTTCGGTCTCGAACAGTGGCCGTAGCCGAATCACTGTGTCCCGCAGGGTGTTCAGATACGCGGTCACCGCGGCCACCGCCGGTTCGCCGATGTCGTGCCCGGTGGCCGCCTCGTACCCGGCCACCCCGACCAGTCTCAGCCGGTCCGATTCGACCGCCGCTCGGGCCACCGCATCCACCGTTTCGGCGTCCCGGCAGCCGGTGCGGCCACCCGATTGCCCCACCTCGACGCAGACGTCGACCTGCCGCCGCCGCCCCGTCAGGGCCGCCGTCATCGACTGGACGCCTGCCACGGAGTCCACCCAGCAGGTGAGCTCGAAATCGGGGTGGGTGTCCAGTTCGGCCGCCAGCCAGCGCAGCCCCGCGGTGTCGACCAGTTCGTTGGCCAGAAGGATCCGACGGACCCCGAAGTTCCGGAAGACGCGGACCTGGCTGATGGTGGCGGCCGTGACCGCTACGGCCCCGGCGCCGAGCTGGCGGGCCAGCAACTGCGGTGCCATGTGAGTCTTGCCGTGCGGGGCGAGCTGCACCCCGCGCCGACGGCACCAGCGCGCCATGGTGACCATGTTGTGCACCAGCGGCTGGGTGCGCAGCGTGCAGACCGGCGAGACCGCACCGTCGTCGAACAGATTCGGCCGCAGACGGCACACCTGGGCGGGGGTGCGGCCCCACCAGGTGGCCGGCAGTCCCTTGTATCGCCAGTCGATCGGTTCGTGGTCCAATGCGTCTACGGTGGGCTGCTCCAAACCGGTTGCCATGTGCTTCATTTAAGCTGGCATTTCGTGAGCGATGCCGATAGTCCCGAGATTCCCGAGCAGTTCCGGATCCGCCAGGCCAAGCGTGAGCGGTTGCTCGCCGAGGGCCGCGATCCGTATCCGGTCGAGGTGCGCCGTACGCACACGCTGGCGGAGTTGAGGGCGGCGTACCCGGAGCTCGCCGCTGACACTGAGACCGGGCAGATCGTCGGTATTGCCGGCCGGGTGGTGTTCGCCCGGAACTCTGGGAAATTGTGCTTCGCGACGCTGCAGGAGGGCGACGGTACCCAGCTCCAGGCCATGGTGAGCCTGGACCGGGTGGGTCAGGAATCGTTGGATGCCTGGAAGTCCGATGTGGACCTGGGCGACATCGTCTTCATCGAGGGCGAGGTGATCAGCTCGCGCCGTGGCGAACTGTCTGTGCTTGCCCAGAGCTGGCAAATTGTCTCCAAGGCGCTGCGTCCGCTTCCGGTTGCGCACAAGGAATTGAATGAAGAGACCCGGGCCCGGCAGCGGTACATCGACCTGATCGTGCGTCCGGAGGCCCGCAATACCGCCCGCCAGCGCATTGCCGTGGTCCGGGCATTGCGTTCGGCACTGGAGCGACGCGGCTTTCTGGAGGTGGAGACACCGATGCTGCAGACGTTGCCCGGTGGCGCCGCGGCCCGTCCATTCATCACGCACTCCAACGCACTCGATGCCGATCTGTACCTGCGGATCGCGCCGGAGTTGTTCCTCAAACGCTGCCTGGTCGGTGGTTTTGAGAAGGTTTTCGAGCTCAATCGGAACTTCCGTAACGAAGGCGCGGATTCGACGCATTCACCGGAATTCGCGATGCTGGAGACATATCAGGCGTACGGCACTTATGACGATTCCGCACTGGTGACCCGAGAGCTTATTCAGGAGGTCGCCGACGAGGCGGTTGGTACCCGAATGGTGCCGTTGGCGGACGGCTCGACCTACGACCTCGATGGTGAATGGGCGACCATCGAAATGTATCCGTCGTTGTCCGAAGCGCTGGGCGAGGAGATCACGCCGGAGACCTCCGTCGAGTACCTGTGGAAAGTTGCTGAACGGCTCGGCGCCGAGATTCCCCGGGACCGCGGATATGGGCACGGAAAATTGGTGGAGGAACTGTGGGAGCACACCGTCGGTGATCAGCTCTGGGCGCCGACCTTCGTCCGGGATTTCCCGGTCGAGACCACTCCGCTGACCCGGGCCCACCGCAGCATTCCGGGAGTTACGGAGAAATGGGACCTCTACGTCCGGAAGTTTGAGCTCGCAACCGGATATTCCGAGTTGATCGATCCGGTGATTCAGCGGGAACGTTTCGAGGCACAGGCCCGGGCCGCCGCCGCCGGTGATGACGAAGCAATGCGACTCGATGAAGATTTCCTAATCGCATTGGAGTACGCGATGCCGCCGACGACCGGAACGGGAATGGGACTCGACCGCTTGCTGATGGCATTGACGGGGTTGACGATTAGGGACACCGTTTTGTTCCCGATTGTGCGCCGCCAGGTTGACTGAACGCTGCGGCTGACCGTGACTTGTTGAAGGAATTGGCGTCCTATGCCAGCATTGTTACTGGCAGAGTCGATTCTGCGTTTATTGTCCGGGCAGAAGGGTTAGTGTGGGCTGATGGCAAAGAAAGTGACTGTCACGCTCGTCGACGATTTCGACGGTGAAGGGGCGGCGGATGAGACGGTCGAATTTGCACTCGACGGGGTGAGCTACGAGATCGACCTCACCGCCAAGAATGCCACCAAGCTCCGGAATGATTTGAAGAAATGGGTGGAGGCCGGCCGTCGCGTTGGTGGCCGTCGGCGTGGCCGGGCCACCGCTGCCACGGGGCGCGGCCGCGCGTCGATCGACCGTGAGCAGAGCGCTGCCATCCGGGATTGGGCGCGGCGTAACGGCCACAACGTGTCCAGCCGCGGCCGCATCCCGGCGGAGATCATCGAAGCGTTCCACGCTGCCACCTGACAGCGCGTGACGCTGCGAGCAACGCCATTCGGGGTTGCCCGGTGGTTTTCTTGTTCGCTACCGGCGTAGCCCGGTCGGGCTGATCCTGGAAACGTTTCGTAGCTGCTGCGCGTTGGCCATTTCGCAGCGCTGAGTGGCCTTGCGAGCTATGGGATACCGCAGGGCACGCAGGGTCGCCGCCCATTACAGTGGACGGTAGGCGCACAGCGTCGCGACACGCGAAGTGACGTGGCAGGAGCTGCGCTACGAGGGAGAGCAGGTAACACCGATGTTCGAGAGATTCACCGACCGGGCCCGCCGGGTCGTCGTCCTGGCTCAAGAAGAAGCCCGGATGCTCAACCACAATTACATCGGCACCGAGCACATCCTGCTGGGGCTTATCCACGAGGGTGAGGGCGTAGCCGCCAAGTCGCTGGAGTCGCTGGGCATTTCCCTGGAGGGTGTGCGCAGCCAGGTCGAGGAGATCATCGGCCAGGGCCAGCAGGCGCCGTCCGGACACATCCCGTTCACCCCCCGCGCCAAGAAGGTGCTGGAGTTGTCTCTGCGTGAGGCGCTGCAGCTCGGCCACAACTACATCGGCACCGAGCACATTCTGCTCGGCCTGATCCGTGAGGGCGAAGGCGTCGCCGCCCAGGTGCTCGTGAAGCTGGGCGCCGAGCTGACCCGGGTGCGCCAGCAGGTCATCCAGCTGCTCTCGGGCTACCAGGGCAAGGAGACCGCCGAGGCCGGCACCGGTGGCCGGGGCGGCGAGACCGGTAACCCGTCGACCTCACTCGTGCTCGACCAGTTCGGTCGCAACCTGACTGCCGCCGCTGCCGAGGGCAAGCTCGACCCGGTGATCGGCCGCGAGAAGGAAATCGAGCGGGTCATGCAGGTGCTGAGCCGCCGCACCAAGAACAACCCGGTGCTGATCGGTGAGCCCGGCGTCGGTAAGACTGCTGTCGTCGAGGGCCTGGCCCAGGCCATCGTGCATGGCGAGGTCCCCGAGACGCTCAAGGACAAGCAGCTCTACACCCTGGACCTCGGGTCCCTGGTGGCCGGCAGCCGCTATCGCGGTGACTTCGAAGAGCGCCTGAAGAAGGTGCTCAAGGAGATCAACACCCGCGGCGACATCATCCTGTTCATCGACGAGCTGCACACGCTGGTCGGTGCAGGAGCCGCCGAAGGTGCGATCGACGCGGCGTCGATCCTGAAGCCCAAGCTGGCCCGCGGCGAATTGCAGACCATCGGTGCCACCACCCTCGACGAGTA
>JARLGS010000673.1 GCA_031292695.1 Mycobacterium sp.
CAAAGCGTGGTGTCAGTGCGGCAGGAGGCCGCCGAGCAGACCGCCGGCCTGCTGGCCGAGGAAGGTGCCGAGCTGACCGGTGTTCTGTTCGTAGTAGCTACCGGCCACGCCGGTGTTCTGGTTGTAGTAGTTGCCGGCCTGACCCAAGGCCTGCTCGTTGGCCGTGCCGGTCTTGCCCAGCTGCTGCTCGACCTGCGTGCCGAACTTGCCGATGGCCGTGATCGGGTTGGGCGGCGGCGGGGTGGGCGACGGGGCCGCTGAGGCGGCGCCAGCGCCGGCGAGAGCGACGATCGTCGCGCCTCCGGCGAGTGCGATAGCGGACGCGATGCGACGAGCTTTGGTGTTTGCCATGACTGCTTTCCCTCCTGGAGCGGAACATGCTTATAGCAAATATTTGTAGCTCAAGTCGGTGCCATGCGTCAACCACTGGGGCGAACATTCAACGGATCTTCATGCGTAGGGTATTAATTTGCTGAAGCTCATTCTCGTGATAGTGGCCGAGGCCGCCGACGCACCGGGCGTGGTGGTCAGGAAAACGGATCTCACGACGTATCATTTCGAGCATATACGGGCAGGTCAACCGCAGTAGCACCCGAGAGGTGACGTGGTTCTCAGGTTGTCGATCCGCGCTGGGGTGAGCGCGCGTGGAGGCTTGCCGTATGAATTAGCTATATTGACTGAAGTGTATGTACTCAGCTATTGAACCGGTGATCCCTCTACCTCGTTATCGGGATGCGTTAGTAAACCGTTACAGGCAGTGCTGCGACGCTCTGCCTGCATTCACTATGGCTGGTGGGCGGTTTGCGGGCGGAGCAGCGCTGGCCCGTCGGTGGGTAGCGCTCGGCCGGGTATGCGCCATCAGCGATGTGCTGGTCAACACATCGCGCAGGACGGCGTGGTGCGTGCGGTTTAGGTGCGTGCGGCGAATCGGAGATAGAACGCGCCGAAGACCAGCACGATCCCGACGTTGACCATCAGGCGCGGCCAGAACTGGTGGCGAAACAGCACGACGTCGACACTGACGATGACGACGACCATCGTCAGTACATAGGCCACAGACGCGACGTTCTTGCCCATGCGGTTCTTTCTACTCCGACGCGTGACGCTGCCGCGGTCCTACGCGCCATCGCCCTGTGACCGCCTATCGGTCAGACATGCACTAGGTGGGAATCGCGGGCACTCGCAGCAGTGCGGGACGGTCGGCGCCCCAGTGCAAGGTGCATCGGGCCGGTCTGCCGCTGATGTACCACGCCGGAAAGCCCCCGAAGAGCGGATTGCGCGGCGCCAACGGCCGACCGGCAACGATAAGACGAAGTTGCTCGCCGGTGCGGAAGATAGTGGCTGAGGGACCCAGCGCTATCCGGACCGGGACGATCTGGCCCGGCGAAAGCGGTTGGGGCCGAAGAAATGTATGCACGGGCGCGGTAGGCGTGCTGCGTTCGGGATCGAGTTCTCGCAGGGACGCTCGCTGCCAGCCGGTGGTGATGCGGTCGCGACCGAAACCGTATGAGCCTTCGAACGGAATCCATTGATTGCCAACCCATTTCTCGACACCGACGAACAGTCCGACATCGTCGGCGCCGTCCACCGACACCCATAGATCCAGGCTCATGGGTCCGGTCAGTTCGAGATCTCCGGGGACGTAGAAGGTGAACGCAGCGGCACGGCGTCGGGTGTGGAAGGTGACCGATCCATCGACCGTTGCCGGCGCGGTGGTAAGTGCTCCACCGTCGGCCAGATACAGGCTGCGCCAATCGGTCTGCGGCAGTGGCCACTGCTGCTCGGTGCGAACCTGCGCGATGACATCGCCTCGTTCGCGGACTTCAAGCCGGATCACCGGAGGCTTGGGCACCTCGCGGTGTTTGAGGTATCGATCGAAGAAGCCGAGCTGTGCCTGTCGTGCGTCGTCGCTGTAGAAGGTCGCCCACTTTCCACCTCGGTGCGTGTACATGAATTTGTCTGTGGAACTGACGTTTTCGAATACGCGGAAGGAGCCGCGGCTGTGCAGGTTGTTGTCGGAGAAGCTGGCGCAGACGAGCATGGGCACCTCGATTTTGGCCAACTCGGGCACCAACGATTGCCACCACTGATCCCGTAGCGGGTGGGTCTTACGCTGCTCGCCGAGGTCCTCGGCGCACCGCATGCCGCGTCGTACCGCCGTCTGCCAAATTCGGGAGAAGCCGTTCTCGACGATCCCGCCGGGGGTGAACAGGTCCCGGTAGGCGTCGGTCAGTCCTTCCCATGGGCAGATCGCCTTGAGGCTGGGCGGGTGCAGTGCGGCCGCTTTGTATTGCGACATCGCCAGATACGACACCCCGAGCATTCCGACATTGCCGTCAGACCATGGCTGCGCCCCGGCCCATTCGATGATGTCGTACACATCGCAGCCCTCCTGGTCGGAGAACAATGCGCCGGTGCCGTCCGAGGTACCGGCCCCGCGCAGATCGGCGTTGACCACGACATAGCCCCGCGCCACCCACCAGGCCGGATCTGGTGCCTCCCAGCTCGTCAGTGCGGAAAAACTCACGGTGCCCGGCTGGCGCAGGATGCGGTACTGCGGACTGAAGCTCCAGTGGCGCCACGCGCGTTTGGGCAGATTGTCCTTGCCGTACGGGTGGGCGGACAGGATCACCGGAAATGGTCCGTCGCCAAGTGGGCGGTAGACGTTGACCCGCAGAGTGACGCCGTCGCGGACCCGGATCGCGACGTTGTGCTCGGTCAGCAACTCGGGCGGCTTCGACACCTGCACGGGCGGCCTGACGATGCCGCGAATACGCGTGCCGGCGTAGCGCGCCGCGCCGGCACGCTTCCATGGACGGTCATAGATCTGATTCGAGCCCATGCCGGGACCTCCAGTTCACGCATTGATTTGAGTGACACTCAATTCGATTAGAGTAGCACTCAATCCAGGGCATAGAATGTGCGTTGTGAGCGACAAGCCGACGAGGAACGTCACCCGACGACGAGAGGCGGGGGCGGCTTCGCGCGCGCAGACGCGACGGCTGCTGGTAGCGGCGGCCGGCGAGGAGTTCGCCCGCGTCGGGTATGTCGCGGCGACGGTGAGCCGGATCGCCGAGAACGCCGGGGTCACAGTGCAAACGCTCTACCTGGCATGGGGTAGCAAGCACGCACTACTGCGGGCCTACCTGGAGAGCACGTTGGCCCCGAACGCATCGCCGTCGGGAGAACACTTCGCAGCCCAGCTTCACCCGGATACGCCGGCGGGGGTTGTCACCCAGATCGCCGCGCTGTTCTGCGGTGTCGCGCAGCGCTGCGCGGTGGCCTGGCAGGCCTACCGCGATGGCGCCGCGGTCGACGCGGCCATCGCCGAAGACTGGCGGCAGATCCAGACCCTGCGCAGGAACACGCTGTCAACCGTGTTGGCCGCGATTCCCGATGAGGCACTGCGGGTTTCGCGCGAAGATGCCATCGACACCGTATGGGCTGTGGCCAGTCCCGCCATGTACGCAGTGCTGATATCGGATGCCGGCTACACCCTGGAGCGCTTCCAGAACTGGATCGCCACCACCTTGCGGGCCGCAATCCTGCACGCGTAGACCCGGCAATCAGGTGCGGCGTCGTCACACTTCACGCCGCCTGACGGTTCCGAGCGTTGGCCTGAATTTCGTTGCGCTGGAACGGCTGTGGCGTGTCGACGTCTGCGCTCACGACGCAGACGTGGGCCGCACGAAAGGAACCGGTCGCGCATGCCGACGGGATTCGCTGTGGTGCAACGGTTTTACCGGGCTGTCGTTAGGTTGACCCGTTCAGTGGGCGAAGAGGTTCAGCTCGTTTGCGTACTCGCTAAAGGGCACGTCTGGTGACGTCTCGGTACCGGCCGGCGCTGACATGATCCCCAGCACTATGACGATGGGAACAGCAACGACCGCAATGATCGGACGCATTACCGACTCGCTTTCGTGTCTCGTCGGCACGATGTGTGTGGCACCGCGCTCGTCTGTCATCCGCATCGACCGCCGAGAAACGAAGCTATTGACGTGGAAGTAAGTGCGAACGATAGCAGTCAGGCGGTGGGATGAGAACTACCGAATGAGTACGGAATCGGTTCATCGCAGCCATCGCCCTATCGCGGCGATGCTGCGAAGCGGCGCAAGGGATTACCCAAGAATTTGCCAAGAACGTAGCCGCAACCTTTTCGCCTCCGTCCACGCAATCGCATCGGAGAATTTCGCACCCTGGCCGAGCGACAGCACGACCTCATCGACGCCGATCAGTCGGCGTTGACGTTTCTTGACGATCTGAGGTTCGAACGTCGCGGCCCGGTCCCGGGGCACGTCGACCTCCACGGCGCCGGTGGTATCAGTACCACCAGAACTTCGGGTGGCGGGTTCTGGTTACCCAGATAGTTGGAACTGGTCCGGTGTGCCGGGGTCGCGTTCGACGGTGTGTACGGCCGGGAATCGGCGGTTGAGCGCGTCGATGAGGTGGTGTGTTTCGTACAACTCAGTGCGC
>JARLGS010000674.1 GCA_031292695.1 Mycobacterium sp.
CGATCACGGCGCTGGCCATCGGACTGGCCGGCAACGTGCTGGTCGCCATGTCGATCGCTGACCCGCTGCGCCAGCTGCGGTGGGCCCTGGGTGAGGTCCAGCGCGGCAACTACAACGCGCACATGCAGATTTATGACGCCAGCGAGCTGGGCCTGCTGCAGGCCGGCTTCAACGACATGGTGCGCGACCTGTCCGAACGGCAGCGGCTGCGCGATCTGTTCGGCCGCTACGTGGGCGAGGACGTCGCACGTCGTGCCCTGGAGCGCGGAACCGAGCTCGGCGGCCGGGAACGCGACGTCGCGGTGCTGTTCATCGACCTGATCGGGTCGACGCAGTTGGCCTCGACGCGACCGGCAGCCGAAGTGGTGGCGCTGCTCAACGAGTTCTTCCGCGTCATCGTCGACACCGTGAACCGGCACGGCGGGTTCGTGAACAAGTTCCAGGGCGACGCGGCGCTGGCCATCTTCGGCGCCCCGATCGAGCATCCGGACGCCTCCGGTGCCGCGCTGGCCGCGTCCCGCGCACTGCACGACGAACTGGTGACGGTGCTCGGCACCACGGAGTTCGGCATCGGGGTGTCCGCGGGCCGGGCCATCGCCGGCCACATCGGGGCGCTGGCCCGCTTCGAATACACCGTGATCGGCGATCCGGTGAACGAGGCGGCGCGGCTCACCGAACTCGCCAAGCTCGAAGAAGGCCACGTGCTGGCCTCGGCCATCGCGGTCAGCGGCGCCCTCGATGCCGAGGCACTGTGCTGGGACGTCGGCGAGACGGTCGAGCTGCGCGGGCGGTCGGCGCCGACTCAGCTGGCACGGCCGCTGACGCTGGCCACGCCCCGGCGCAGCCCACAGCCGGACACCGAGGCCGAGGCCGCCAGCTAGGCCTTCTTGGCCGCGGCTTTCTTGGCCGGTGCCTTCTTGGCGGCGGTCTTTTTCGCGGCCGCCTTCTTCGCCGGGGCCTTCTTGGCCGCCTTCTTCACCGGCCCGCGAGCCCGACGGTCGGACAGCAGCTCCGAGGCCCGCCCGTCGGTGATCGACATGACGTCATCACCCTTGCGCAGGCTGGCGTTGGTCTCACCGTCGGTGACGTACGGGCCGAACCGGCCGTCCTTGATCACCATCGGCTTGCCCGAGACCGGGTCGGTGCCCAGCTCCCGCAGCGGCGGGGTGGCCGCGCCTTGGCCCCCACGGCGTTTGGGCTCTGCGTAGATCTTCAGCGCCTCTTCGAGCGTGACGGTGAACATCTGATCTTCTGTGGCCAGCGAACGAGAGTCTGTGCCGCGCTTGAGATATGGGCCGTAGCGGCCGTTCTGCGCGGTGATCTCCTCGTTGTTCTCCGGGTCGACGCCAACGACGCGCGGCAGCGACAACAGCTTCAGTGCGTCGTCGAGCGTCACCGTCTCCAAATCCATTGAGCGCAACAAGGATCCGGTGCGGGGCTTGGGGCCGGTCGGCTTCTTCGCCTTCTTCGCAGCGGTACCCGCATCGGGTTCCTCAGGCGGCGCCGGCAGTACCTCCGTGACGTACGGCCCGTAACGGCCGTCCTTGGCCACGATCTCGTGTCCGGTCGCCGGGTCGACGCCCAGCACGCGACCCTCTTGCGGTGTGGCGAAAAGCTTTTCCGCCAACTCGAGGGTGAGTTCGTCGGGCGTCAGATCGTCATTGAGGTTCGCGCGCTGCGGTTTCAGCTCACCGTCCGGAGCTTCAGGATCAATGATCATCCGCTCCAGGTACGGCCCGTTGCGGCCCACCCGGACGTTGATGGCGCGGCCTTCGGCATCGTCAAAGAGCTTGATGGAGTTGACTTCTCGCGCGTCGATGCCTTCGAGGTTGACGCCGACCAGCTTCTTCAGGCCGCCCTCGCGGGCCACCGACCCCTCGACGCCGTGCTCGCCGCCGAAGTAGAAATTGCTGAGCCAGTTGGTCCGCTGCTCGTTACCGGCGGCGATCTCGTCGAGTTCGTCCTCCATGGCGGCGGTGAAATCGTAGTCGACCAGTCGGCCGAAATGCTGTTCCAGCAGGCCGATGACGGCGAACGCCACCCAGGCCGGCACCAGGGCACTGCCCTTCTTATAGATGTAGCCGCGGTCCTGGATGGTCTTGATGATCGACGAGTACGTCGACGGGCGACCGATGCCGAGGTCTTCCAGCGCCTTGATCAGCGAGGCCTCGGTGTACCGGGCCGGTGGGTTGGTGGTGTGTCCGTCGGCGGTGAGGTCGGCGGCATCGACCCGCTGGCCCTGGGTCAGGTTCGGCAGCCGGCTCTCGGCGTCGTCGGATTCGCCACCGGCCTGCTCGTCGATGCTCTCGACGTAGGCCTTCAGGAAGCCCGCGAACGTGATGGTGCGCCCGCTGGCGCCGAAGACGACCTGCTCGCCGGCGGCAGCAGTGCCCGAAATCCGCAGCGACAGCGTCGTGCCGCGGGCGTCGGCCATCTGAGAGGCGACGGTGCGCTGCCAGATCAGCTCGTAGAGCCGGAACTCATCGGTGTCCAAGGCACCATGCAGCTGGCCCGGGGTCTGGAACACGTCCCCGGCGGGCCGGATCGCCTCGTGCGCCTCCTGGGCGTTCTTGACCTTGCGGGTGTACTGCCGCGGCGACGGGTGGACGTACTCCGGGCCGTAAAGCTGGCCGGCCTGGGTGCGGGCGGCGTTGATCGCCGACTCCGACAGCGTCGTGGAGTCGGTACGCATATAGGTGATGTAGCCGTTCTCGTACAGCCGCTGCGCGATGCTCATGGTGCGCTCGGAGGAGAACCGCAGCTTGCGACCGGCCTCCTGCTGCAGCGTCGAGGTCATGAACGGTGCGTACGGCTTGCGGGTGTACGGCTTCTGCTCCACGGAGCTGACGGTCAACGATGTGCCGCGCAGCCCGGCGGCCAGGGCACCCGCGCCGGCCTCGTCGAGCACCAGCACCTCGTCGGGCTTCTTGACCCCGCCCAGGGAGTCGAAATCGCGGCCGGAGGCCACGCGTCGGCCGTCGACGGTGTTGAGCTTGGCGGTGAACTTGGCCGGAGATGCGGCCGGGTCGGACACGCTGGCGTCCAGTTCGGCGGTGACGTCCCAATAGCCGGCGCTGCGGAACGCCATGCGTTCGCGCTCGCGCTGCACGATGATCCGGGTCGCGACGGACTGCACGCGTCCCGCCGACAGCTTCGGCGCGACCTTCTTCCACAGCACCGGGCTGACCTCGTAGCCGTAGAGACGGTCGAGGATGCGGCGGGTCTCCTGCGCGTCCACCAGGGCGATGTCCAGGTCACGCGGATTCTCCGCAGCGGCCCGGATGGCCGGCTCGGTGATCTCGTGGAACACCATGCGCCGGACCGGCACCTTGGGCTTGAGCGTCTCCAGCAGGTGCCACGCGATGGCCTCGCCCTCGCGGTCACCGTCCGTTGCGAGGTAGAGCTCGTCGACGCCCTTGAGCAGGTCCTTGAGCTCGGTGACCGTGGCCTTCTTATCCGGGCTGACGATGTAGAGCGGCTCGAAGTTGTCGTCGACGTTCACGCCGAGGCGGGCCCACGACTCCGACTTGTACTTGGCCGGCACGTCGGCCGCATTGCGCGGCAGGTCGCGGATATGCCCACGCGACGATTCGACGATGTAGTTGGAGCCGAGGTAACCGGCAATCTTGCGCGCCTTGGTGGGCGACTCGACAATGACGAGTCGCCGAACCCGGCCGCCGCTACCGGCACCGTCGTGGTCAGCCACCGTATCTATACGCTCCACTTCTTTGTCTGCTTTGTGACACCGAATGAATGCCTAACGGTCATCCGGCTCTAAGGCAAGTCACAATTTGACACCCTGCGCGAGCGTATGCAAACCGGACGGGGCGTGGTTATGCCGTCCACACCGGCTAGATCCGGGGCCACTGCAGGAAGGCCTCGGTGCTCCCTGGCGGCTCTCCCACGTTCTCTACCAGGCGTAACAGCCTCCGGCGGCCACTGATCCGCAGGGCCGGATGGTTGCCGCGGGTACCGATCAGAGTCGGTGCGATGCCGACCCGCATGAGTGCCGACGCCAGCGTCGCATGGGTGTCGGGCGCGTGCGGGTCCAGCCCGAGTAGATAGCCGTTCGGCTCCGCGACGCCCGCCGCCAGGGTCCAGGCCCGCAGCTCTCGCGGACCGGGCAACCAGCCTTCCGGCACGGTCTTTACCGCGCCGCGGGTCCAGTTCTGTGCCAGCCGGGCCAGCCTGGGGTCGGCTGCCGTGCGCACCAACGGGGTCTGCTCCTCGGTGTGGGTGATCTCCGGGGTCAGGCCCGTCTCCGCGATCATCTCCGACAGCGCTTCAGCCCGCCACAATGCATCGACCACCACCGACAACCGGACTTTGCGGCCCTCCCCCGCGTCCCCGGCCAGGACCACCTGCCCCGGCGCGGCGAGCAACCCGGTCAGGTCGGCCACCATGGGCGGCACCGACTCGGCCGAGAAGAAGGACAGCTGACTCACCCTGCCGACAGTAGGCCAGCGCACGGCAAAAGGCAGGGAGGCCCAGCCGCACGACGATCAAGCGGCGAGGAACGGGCCGCGTCAAGGCGTGAGGCACTTCGCGCACTTGGCCGGGCCCGGCCGAGGCAACGCCCGATGCAAAACGCCCCCACTTCGTCACCGGACGATGCAGGGGCGTTCCTGGAGTCTCTGAGACCTCAGACGGGGCGAACGTTCAGGGCCTGCGGACCCTTGGCGCCCTGCTCGACCTCGAAGTCGACCTTCTGATTCTCCTCAAGGGTGCGGAACCCGTTGGATTGAATCTGCTTGTAATGGACGAAGACGTCGCCTCCGCCGCCTTCCTGCTCAATGAAGCCGTAACCCTTCTCCGGGTTGAACCACTTCACAGTCCCCTGTGGCATTTGTCCTTCATTTCCTTCGTTTTACTGCGGGTGCGATCCACCGAGTCTTCCGGTGTACCGGGCCCGTTCCGACCGCCATACCTTCGACGAGTCATCGGATGCCCGAACTACAACCCTCGCAGGAACCGCGATCGCAACGACGTTCCTGCGAGTGCTGACACACGAACACAGAAGCCACGACCGGGTTCAGTCAACCACGTTCAACGCTGTCGCAACAGAGACACCGCGATCTGTGGTTAACAATTCATATTGGTTGCATTCCACCCGCAGCAACCGCAGTACAGAAGGGATCACGGTGACGCACGCGGAGTCCGATGCCCCTGCACCGCAGGGGAACTTTGGACGTGAACTGTTGTCCTGCGCGCTGGACGGCACCGCGGCTGACGTGCAGCCGCTGCGGCACGTCGCCGATCTGGCCCCGCGCCGGGCCCGCCGGATGCCGTGGCCCAGTTGGGTCGGCGACGATGTGGTGCGCGTATTCGCCGAACGTGGTGTCGCAGAACCCTGGTCGCATCAGGTGTCCGCCGCTGAGTTGGCC
>JARLGS010000675.1 GCA_031292695.1 Mycobacterium sp.
AGATCGGCTGCGGACTCGCTTCGAGTGGGGCCTGATCACCGACGTCCAGCCGCCCGAGTTGGAGACCCGGATCGCAATTCTGCGCAAGAAGGCGCAGATGGATCGCCTGGATGTGCCGGATGACGTCCTCGAACTCATCGCCAGCCGAATCGACCGCAATATCCGCGAGCTGGAAGGCGCCCTGATCCGGGTGACGGCGTTCGCATCCCTGAACAAGACGATGATCGACAATTCACTGGCCGAAATCGTGCTGCGGGATCTGATCGCCGACGCCGGCACCACCCAGATCAGCATTGCCACGATCATGGCCGCCACCGCCGAGTACTTCGAGACCACCGTGGAGGAACTCCGCGGCCCCGGTAAGACCCGGGCCGTCGCGCTCTCCCGGCAGATCGCCATGTACCTGTGCCGCGAGCTCACCGACCTGTCGTTGCCCCGCATCGGCCAGGCCTTCGGCCGAGACCACACCACGGTCATGTACGCCGAGCGCAAGATCAAGAAGGAAATGGCTTCGCGGCGTGAGGTTTTCGACCATGTCAAGGAGCTCACCACCCGGATCCGGCAGCGCTCCAAGCACTGATCCCCTAGCGCCCTATGACACCGGCCCCCAGGCACCGAGCCTGCGGGCCGGTGCCGTTTCTGACGCGTGCGGCCGCTGTCAGACCTCACACCCGTCGGGATCTCGCCAAAATTTCCGGTCGGTGCGCCCGAACTGAACGAAAAAACTTTGGCATCACAAACAACTTCAGTCACACCAACAGGGTGTGTACAGCGTTGTGTACTACCTGGGATGAATCGCGGGATTTAGCTCAGAACAATCCACATGGCGCGGAGACTCCACAAATCCACGGATTGGATTAACGCCACATCCACAGTCTGCGCACATCCCGAAAACGGCTCGGTGAGCCCCCGACCAGCAACTCCCCGGGTTCATCCACAACGTGCACAACCCCTATTACTAGTACCTATATATCTTCCTAGATCTTCTTCTAAAAGAAGTCTGTTGGGGAAACACGACGTGGACAACCTGAGCCTGACAGGTTTCCGGGGGCCCTGACGGGCGGTCCACGGCGATCGTTTGGCTTTCAAGTTCTGCAAGAACGCTCTACGGTGTTCTTCGATAGCCGGAACCTTCGTCGACGCGCAGCGCTCACGCCACGCCTGACGGCAGGGATCCGGCAGACAAGCGTGGTGGGGTTACAGCGAAGGGACGCTATGGACGTGGCGACGACAGCGGGTCTGACCGATTTGAAGTTCCGCCTCGTTCGGGAAGACTTCGCCGACGCCGTGGCCTGGGTCGCCCGGATCCTGCCGTCGCGGCCGCTGAACCCGGTCCTTGCCGGCGTGCTGCTGACCGGTTCGGACGACGGCCTGACCATCTCCGGATACGACTACGAAGTGTCCGCCGAGGTGCGTGTCGCCGCTGAAATCTCTTCTCCGGGAAGCGTTTTGGTCTCCGGAAAGCTGCTTTCCGACATCACCCGGGCGCTGCCGGCCAAGCCGGTCGAGCTCAGTGTGGAAGGCACGCGGGTGGCGCTGAGCTGCGGCAGCGCCCGCTTCTCGCTGCCCACCATGGCGGTCGAGGACTACCCCGCGCTGCCGGGGCTGCCGGATGAGACCGGCATTGTGCCCGCCGACGTGTTCGCCGAGGCGATCGGTCAGGTCGCTGTGGCGGCAGGTCGCGATGACACGCTGCCGATGCTGACCGGCGTGCGGGTCGAGATCTCGGGCGAGAAGGTCGTGCTGGCCGCGACCGACCGGTTCCGGCTCGCGGTCCGTGAACTCACCTGGAATTCCGCGGTGCCGGATCTCGAAGCGGCCGTGTTGGTCCCGGCGAAGACCTTGGCAGAATCGGCCAAGTCCGGCTCCGACGGTACTGAGGTGCACTTGTCCCTGGGTGCCGGTCAGGCTGTCGGCAAGGACGGCATGCTGGGTATCCGCAGCAACGGCAAGCGCACCACCACCCGGCTGCTGGACGCCGAATTCCCGAAATTCCGCCAGCTGCTGCCTGCAGACCACACCGCGGTCGCCACCATCGGTGTTGCGGAGCTCACCGAGGCGATCAAGCGTGTGGCCCTGGTGGCCGATCGCGGTGCCCAGGTGCGCATGGAGTTCGCCGACGACGTGCTGCGGCTGTCGGCCGGCGCTGACGACGTCGGTCGTGCTGAGGAAGACCTGGCGGTCGAGTTCTACGGTGAACCACTGACCATCGCGTTCAACCCCACCTACCTGACGGACGGTCTGGGCTCGCTGCACGCGGACCGGGTCACCTTCGGTTTCACCACGCCCAGCAAGCCTGCAGTGTTGCGGCCGGCAGGGGAGAATCAGTACTCGGGATCTGGCCCGTTCTCCGCGGGCGATACCGATTACGTCTACTTGTTGATGCCGGTGCGCCTGCCTGGCTGACCGGAATCCGAACAGCGAAGGAAGCAGCTATGCAACTGGGGTTGATCGGCCTGGGTAAAATGGGCTTCAACATGCGCGAGCGCCTGCGCGGCGGTGGCCATGAGGTCATCGGCTATGACCCGCGACCTGAAGTCACCGACGTGCCTTCGCTGGCCGCGCTCGCCGAGAAGCTCGCTGCGCCTCGGGTGGTGTGGGTGATGGTGCCTTCCGGTGAGGTCACTCACGAAACCATCGTGGATCTCTCTGCGGTGCTCAGCACCGGCGATCTGGTGATCGACGGTGGCAACTCCCGCTACACCGAAGACGGTATTCACGCAAAACTGTTGGCAGAAACGGGTATTGGCTATATCGACGCGGGTGTTTCCGGCGGCGTGTGGGGGCTGACGGAAGGTTACGGTTTGATGGTCGGCGGTAGTGACGCCGATGTCGCCCGGGCGATGCCGATCTTCGAGACCCTGCGACCCGAGGGAGATCTCGAGGACGGTTTCGTCCACGCGGGTCCGGTCGGGGCCGGGCATTTCGCCAAGATGGTGCACAACGGCGTCGAGTACGCGCTGATGACGGCCTACGGCGAGGGTTACGAAATGCTCGCCGCCGAAGACCTGATCAAGAACCCGCAGGCGGTCTACCAGGCCTGGACCAACGGCACCGTCGTCCGGTCCTGGTTGCAGCAGTTGCTCGCAAAGGCGCTCAAGGAAGACCCGAAGCTCGAAGACATCAGCGGTTATACCGAGGACTCCGGTGAGGGTCGGTGGACGGTTGAGGAAGCCATCAGGTTGCGGGTGCCGGTCCCCAGCATCGCGGCGTCGTTGTTCGCCCGGTTCCTGTCCCGGCAGGACGACTCACCGACCATGAAAGCTGTTGCGGCACTTCGTAACCAGTTCGGTGGACACGCGGTACAGCGGGTCAGTAAGTCCGGCTAGGTGTATGTCCGGCATCTGACTCTCACCGATTTCCGGTCCTGGCCGCGGCTGGACCTGGAATTGGCCCCCGGACGTACCGTTTTCGTCGGTCAGAACGGCTTCGGCAAAACGAATATCGTTGAAGCCCTGTGGTATACGTCGACCCTCGGCTCGCACCGGGTGGCCTCGGATGCCCCGCTGATCCGGGCCGGATCTGACCGGGCCGTCGTCTCCACCATCGTGGTCAACGACGGTCGCGAACTGGCCGTCGATCTGGACATTACCGCCGGCCGGGCCAACAAGGCCCGGTTGAACCGCTCTCCCGTGAGGTCGGCCCGCGAAATTCTCGGCGCGCTCCGCGCGGTGTTGTTCGCGCCGGAGGATCTGGCCCTGGTGCGCGGTGATCCGGGCGAACGCCGCCGCTATCTCGACGAGCTGGCCAGCACCCGTCGTCCGCGGCTGGGAGGGGTTCGAGCCGACTACGACAAGGTCGTGCGCCAGCGCACCGCGCTGTTGAAAACCGCAGGCGTCAACCGTTTTCGCGGTACGGATCCGGCGGCGCTCGAGACCCTCGATGTCTGGGACGGGCACCTGGCCAGTCACGGCGGCGAACTGATCGCGGCCCGGGTCGAGCTGATCAATGAACTGCACCCGGAGATCGCCAAGGCCTACCAGCTGCTGGCACCCGCCTCACGGCCGGCCTCCGTGCGGTACCGCAGCTCGGTCGAGGCGGTCGAAGAACAGGCCGGCACGGGTTCGGTCGACGTGGCCGCCTATCAGACGGCCCTGCTCGAGGAACTGAGCCGCCGCCGGTCCGCCGAACTGGAGCGCGGGGTGTGTCTGGTCGGCCCGCACCGGGACGATCTGGAACTGCGACTCGGTGACCAGTTGGCGAAAGGCTTTGCCAGTCACGGCGAATCCTGGTCGATGGCCCTCGCGCTGCGACTGGGCGCCTACGAACTGTTGCGGGCCGACGGCACCGATCCCGTCCTGCTACTCGACGACGTGTTCGCCGAACTCGATTCGGCGCGCCGGCGCGCGCTCGCTGACGTGGCACAATCAGCGGAGCAGGTACTGGTCACCGCCGCGGTGCCCGATGACATTCCGCAGGACTGGGATGGCACCCGGATCAACGTGGCGATGCGCGACGAGGACGGCGGGCGGATTTCGGTGGTGGACTCATGACGGATGACCCCGGGAAACCCGCAGTGCCCGAAAGTGCCTTTCCGCCAGCGCATCTCGCGCACCTCAAGGGCATGGACCTGGTGCGGCGCACCCTCGAGGAGGCCCGCGGCGCGGCGCGCAGCCAGGGCAAGGATGTCGGTCGGGGCCGTAACGCTCCGGTGAGTCGGAACAAAGGCCGCGGTGGCGGCCGCCGGACCTGGTCGGGTCCGGGACCCGATCGTCGAGATCCGCAACTGTTGGGTTCGGCCACCATGGATCTCGCCAGGAACCGGGGCTGGTCCGGCCACATGGCCGAAGGTTCCGTGTTGGGCCAGTGGCCGGTGGTGGTCGGCGACCAGATCGCGGACCACGCCTCCCCGACGGCGTTGCGTGACGGCATCCTCTCCATCACTGCGGAGTCCACTGCCTGGGCGACACAGCTGCGGATGGTGCAGTCCCAGATTCTGGCGAAGATCGCAGCCGCGGTGGGCGACGGTGTCGTCACGTCACTGAAGATCCTCGGTCCGTCGGGCCCCACCTGGCAGAAGGGTTCGCGGAATGTGGGCGGCCGGGGCCCCCGCGACACCTACGGCTAGGGCCGAGCCGGCTCGTCTCTCAGATCGCCGATGAGTCCAAATTGATGCCGCTGTAGCGTCCGGACGAGAAGTAACCCGAGAAATTCCCCGCACGGCGCAGACAGCCGTGTCAAAACATGGTCAGAGAGTCGGTCCAGTCGCCCCTTACCGGTAGACTGTCGACAGATCTGAGCGCGGTGTTCTCACCGCCCCCGCGAACCCCAAGGAGACGCGTCCGACGTGGCTGCCCAAAAGAAGGATGCGCCGAGCGAGTATGGCGCCGATTCGATCAAGGTCCTTGAAGGTCTGGAAGCGGTCCGCAAGCGTCCCGGCATGTATATCGGCTCGACCGGTGAACGCGGTCTGCACCATCTGGTGTGGGAAGTCGTGGACAACGCGGTCGATGAGGCGATGGCCGGTTTCGCCACCAAGGTGGATGTGCGCATCCTCGAGGACGGCGGCGTCCAGGTCACCGATGACGGCCGTGGCATCCCAGTCGCGATGCACGCCACGGGCATCCCGACCGTCGACGTGGTGATGACGGTCCTGCATGCCGGCGGCAAGTTCGAAGAGGGCGCCTACCAGGTGTCCGGCGGTCTGCACGGTGTGGGTGTCTCGGTGGTGAACGCGCTGTCGACCCGGCTCGAGGCCGACATCTACAAAGACGGCTACGAGTGGTTCCAGAGCTATGACCGGTCGATCCCCGGCACTCTGCGCCAGGGTGAGAAGAGCAAGAAGACCGGTTCAACCATTCGGTTCTGGGCGGATCCGGACATCTTCGAGACCACGGTCTACGACTTCGAGACCATCTCCCGGCGCTTGCAGGAGATGGCGTTCCTGAACAAGGGCCTGACCATCGAGCTCACCGATGAACGGGTGACGCCCACCCAGATCGTCGACGAGGTCGTCAGTGATACCGCGGAGGCGCCCAAGAGTGCCGAAGAGAAGGCGGCCGAGGCGACAGCTCCGCACAAGGTCAAGCACCGCGTCTACCACTACCCCGACGGTCTGGTCGACTTCGTCAAGCACATCAACCGGACCAAGACCGCGATCCAGCAGAGCATCATCGATTTCGGTGGCAAGGGTGAGGGCCACGAGGTCGAGATCGCCATGCAGTGGAACGCCGGCTACTCGGAGTCAGTGCACACTTTCGCGAACACCATCAACACGCATGAGGGTGGTACCCACGAGGAGGGTTTCCGCGCCGCACTGACCTCGGTGGTCAACAAGTACGCGCGCGACAAGAAGCTGCTGAAGGAAAAGGACGCCAACCTCACCGGCGATGACATCCGTGAAGGTCTGGCCGCCGTCGTCTCGGTCAAGGTCCGTCAGCCGCAGTTCGAGGGCCAGACCAAGACCAAGCTGGGCAATACCGAGGTCAAGTCGTTCGTGCAGAAAATCTGTAACGAGCAGCTGAACCACTGGTTCGAGGCCAATCCTGCCGAAGCCAAAACCGTTGTCAACAAGGCGGTTTCGTCGGCGCAGGCCCGTGTCGCGGCGCGCAAGGCGCGCGAGTTGGTGCGCCGCAAGAGCGCGACTGACATCGGTGGCCTGCCGGGCAAGCTCGCCGACTGCCGCTCCACCGACCCGACAAAGTCGGAACTGTATGTGGTGGAGGGCGATTCGGCCGGTGGCTCGGCCAAGAGCGGCCGCGACTCGATGTTCCAGGCGATCCTGCCGCTGCGCGGCAAGATCATCAACGTGGAGAAGGCCCGCATCGACCGGGTGCTGAAGAACAACGAGGTCCAGGCCATCATCACGGCCTTGGGTACCGGCATCCACGATGAGTTCGACCTGGCCAAGCTGCGGTATCACAAGATCGTGCTGATGGCCGACGCCGACGTCGACGGTCAACACATCTCGACGCTGCTGCTGACGCTGCTGTTCCGTTTCATGAAGCCGCTGGTGGAAAACGGGCACATCTTCCTGGCCCAGCCGCCGCTGTACAAGCTGAAATGGCAGCGCAGCGAACCAGAATTCGCGTACTCGGACCGCGAGCGGGACGGCCTGCTCGAAGCGGGCAAGAAGGCCGGCAAGCGGATCAACCCGGACGACGGCATCCAGCGCTACAAGGGTCTGGGTGAGATGGACGCCAAGGAACTGTGGGAGACCACCATGGATCCGAGCGTCCGGGTCCTGCGGCAGGTCACCCTGGACGATGCCGCAGCTGCCGACGAGCTGTTCTCGATCCTGATGGGCGAGGACGTCGAGGCGCGCCGCAGCTTCATCACCCGTAACGCGAAAGACGTCCGCTTCCTCGATGTTTAGGGAACGCTGCGCGGCGATCTGAGTTCGGCCGCCCAACCGCCCACCAAAAAGACGATGTTTAACGTGAAACAATTCGTAGAAGGAATTCGATGACGGACACTCTGCCGCCCGAAGGCGATCGGATCGAACCGGTCGACATTCAGCAGGAGATGCAGCGCAGCTACATCGACTACGCCATGAGCGTGATCGTCGGTCGCGCTCTGCCGGAGGTCCGCGACGGCCTCAAGCCAGTGCACCGACGCGTGCTCTACGCCATGTACGACTCGGGTTTCCGGCCCGACCGCAGCCACGCCAAGTCGGCTCGTTCGGTCGCCGAGACCATGGGTAACTACCACCCGCACGGTGACTCCTCGATCTACGACACCCTGGTGCGGATGGCGCAGCCGTGGTCGCTGCGCTACCCGCTGGTTGATGGGCAGGGCAACTTCGGTTCCCCCGGTAACGACCCCGCGGCCGCCATGCGATACACCGAAGCCCGGCTCACGCCGCTGGCCATGGACATGTTGCGCGAAATCGACGAGGAGACAGTCGATTTCATCCCGAACTATGAC
>JARLGS010000676.1 GCA_031292695.1 Mycobacterium sp.
ACCGGTGTTATCCTTCGCGCGCCGACCGTCTACATCCCAGTATCGAAACATTACGGACTTGATTGGGCCTCGTCCTCGTACATCGAGACCGCGAACTGCCTGATCGCGAACGAAAACGCACCGGCGACCACCTTCATCTCGCCGGCGAAGGACGCCGTTCCGCCGGCGCCGAAGCCGCCGCCCGGTCCGGCCGCCGCCTGCGCGACCGCCACAGCCTGCATCTTGAGCGGTTGGGCCACCGCAGTCATCGCCACTTCGCTGGTCGCCGGGTGGTGGCGCACCGACCCGTTGTTCTGTGTCGCCGTAGGGTTTCTTACCGCGGTGTCCGCCGGAGGAATCATCGGCGGTCAGATCGCGGTGCTGCTGCGTCGCCGCACCGGCCGGGTGCTGGTGGTCGTCGGCTCGCTGGTGGCGCTGATGATCTTCGGGAGCCTGTTCGTCGCGGGCGCCAAACTGCCGCCGATCGTCTACGGCATCCCGATACTGCCCCTGGCGAGCATCGTGCTGGTGATGCTGCCCGTCACCGGTCGCTGGTGCACCAAGACGTAGCGCTCGGCGCGGTCTCAGAGCTTCTGTACCGGCGCGTGGTTGTGCATCAGCTTGACCCGGCCGGCGCTGCCGAAGTCGATGAGCGACATGGCCGACTCGCCGACACCGCTGACCTCTTCGACGCGGCCAAGGCCGTACTTGTCGTGAGTGACGCGGTCGCCCGGTGACAGCACCACGAGCGGCTTGTTACGGTTCGGTGCGGGGCGCATGGGCGACGGCCGGCCACCACCCAGACCGCCCGATCCGCCTTGGCCGTACCGGCTCGGCGCCGACATCGACGGTGGCGACTCGACCCGTCGCCAGTCGATCAGCTCTTGCGGAATCTCTTGCAGGAAGCGCGATTCCGGGTTCAGCATGGGCTGGCCCCAGGACGACCGCACCTTGGCCCGGCTCAGGTACAGCCGCTGCCGGGCCCGCGTGATGCCGACGTAGGCCAGCCGCCGTTCCTCGGACAGTTCCGTCGGGTCGCCGAGCGCCCGCATGTGCGGGAACATGCCGTCTTCCCAGCCGGTCACGAAAACCACTGGGAATTCCAGGCCTTTGGCGGTGTGCAGCGTCATCATGGTGACGACACCGTCGCCGTCCTCGGGCAGTTCGTCGGAGTCCGCCACCAACGAGACCCGCTCCAGGAACGCAGCCAGCGCGCCGGTGTCCGGCACGTCCTCGTCGGGCTGTTCCTCCTGCAACGCCTGCGCGTTCGCCAAATCGATGCTGAATTCGTGTGCGACGCTGACCAATTCGTTGAGGTTGTCCAGCCGCGCCTGGTCCTGCGGGTCGCTGGAGGCCTCCAGTTCGCGGCGATACCCGGTGCGGTCGAGCACCGTCTCGACCAGGTCGCCGAGCTCGCCGTCCAGCCCACCGCGCAGGCTGTCCATCAACTCGACGAAACTGGCAATCGCCTTCTCCGAGCGGGTGTTCAGCATCGGCACCCGGCCCTCGGCCGCGGCCTGCAGCGCGTCGTTGAAGCTGGCACCGGTGTTCTCGGCGTAGACCGCCACGCACGCCTCGGCGCGGTCCCCGATGCCCCGGCGCGGGGTGTTCAGGATGCGCCGCATACTCACCGCGTCGCCGGGGTTGTCCAGCACCCGCAAGTACGCGACGATGTCACGAATCTCCTTGCGCTCGTAAAAGCGCATGCCCCCAACGACTTTGTACGGGATGCCGGCCCGGATGAACACGTCTTCCACGGACCGTGACGAGTTGTTGGTGCGGTAGAACACCGCGACGTCGCCGTAGGTGAACTTGGTCTCGATGCCACTGCCCTTGGTGGTCAGTGCGTCGATCTCCTCGGCGATGAACCGGGCCTCGTCGTGCTCGTTGTCGGCCACATAGCCGACGATCAACTCGCCCTCGCCGGCATCGGTCCAGAGCTTCTTGTCCCGGCGTCCGGCGTTACGGCTGATCACCCCGTTGGCGGCCGACAGGATGTTCTGCGTGGACCGGTAATTCTGTTCCAGCAGAATAGTTGTCGCATTCGGGAAGTCGCGTTCGAAGTCTTCGATGTTGCGGATCGTCGCACCGCGGAACGCATAAATGGACTGGTCGGCGTCGCCCACCACGCACAGCTCGGCGGGCGGCACCTGATTGGCACTGTCGGCGCCGTCCTCCAGATGGTGCCCGACCAGTTCGCGCACCAACACGTACTGGGCGTGGTTGGTGTCCTGATACTCGTCGACCAGGATGTGCCGGAAGCGCCGCCGGTAGTACTGCGCGATCTGCGGAAAGCCCTGCAGCACAGCGACGGTCTCGCCGATCAGGTCATCGAAGTCCATGGCGTTGGCGGCGCGCAGCCGGCGCTGGTACTCGCCGTACACCTCGGCGACGATGCGCGGCAGTTCCTCGTCGGCTTCCGATGCTTCCGCGGCCGCCTGCAGCGGGTCGATCAGCTCGTTCTTCAGGTTCGAGATCGCGGTGCCGAGCATCCGCGGGGAATGCCGCTTGACGTCCAGGCCCAGGTCCTTGCCGATCATCATGAGCAGCCGGCGCGAGTCATCGGCGTCGTAGATGGAGAAGTTGGAGTTCAGCCCCGGCAGCAGCGAGGCCTGGTTACGCAGGATGCGCACGCAGGTCGAGTGGAACGTCGACACCCACATGGATTTGGCCTTCGCGCCAACCAGCTGGACCACGCGTTCGCGCATCTCCGCGGCGGCCTTGTTGGTGAAGGTGATGGCCAGGATCTGGCCGACGCCGACGTCGCGGTTGGCCAGCAGGTAGGCGATGCGCCGGGTCAGCACCGCGGTCTTGCCCGAGCCGGCGCCGGCCACGATCAGCAATGGCGAACCAACGTGGCGCACCGCCTGACGCTGCTGCGGGTTGAGGCCGTCAAGAAGCTGATCGGTGTCGGGGGCTGCGCTCGTCATATCAGGTCAAACTTACCGCCGCGGTGCGACAACCCCCGTATTTCCCCGTCGCTCCGCTCGCCTCTTTGCGCTGGCACCAGGCGAGATGGCACACTCAAAACGTGCTCAATGCGCAGCAGCGATTTTTCTACGGGTACCGGTCAGCGGTACCCGGGGTTTAGCTGCTTCCCTTCAGCCCCGTGGTCCGCATCCGGATCCGGGGCTCGTTTGTTGTGTGAGGCCCGAAACCGGATGAAGCCAGAACCCACCAACAGCGAGGACACCATGTCTACCGAAACAGAACTGCCGAACATCGACGACCTGCGCCTGGAGATCGACGAGCTGGACGCCACCATCCTGGCGGCCGTGCGGCGTCGCACCGAAATCTCCAAGCTGATCGGCAAGGCCCGGATGGCCTCCGGCGGCACCCGGCTGGTGCACAGCCGCGAGATGAAGGTCATCGAGCGCTACAGCGAGCTGGGGCCCGAGGGCAAAGACCTCGCGATGCTGCTGCTGCGCCTGGGTCGCGGCCGCCTCGGCCACTGATTCCATTCCGCTTCCGTTCCGCTTCCATTCCGCCGAAACGGACAAATGGGCCGAAAAGTGCGAGCAAAACCGGCCAAAATGTCGATCTCGGCGCTAAGGCGTTAGCGCAATGTATTTGGTGTCGAGGTACTCCTCGATGCCCTCGGTACCGCCCTCGCGCCCGAAGCCCGAGGCCTTCACCCCACCGAACGGGGCGGCCGGGTCCGAGATGACGCCACGGTTGACACCCACCATCCCGGCTTCCAACGCCTCGGACACCCGCAGCGCCCGATCCAGCGACTGCGTGTAGATGTAGGCGGCCAGCCCGTACTCGGTGGCGTTGGCCGCTTCGATCGCCTCGTCCTCGGTATCGAAACCGGCCACGGGAGCCACCGGCCCGAACACCTCCTCCTTGAGGATGCGAGCGTCAGCAGGCACATCGGCCAGTACGGTCGCGGGATAGAAGTAGCCCGGTCCACTCGGGGCCGTGCCGCCGACGGCCACCGTCGCGCCGCGCGACACCGCGTCGGACACCAGGTCGGCGACGGTTCCCACCTGCTTGGGGCTGATCAGCGGACCGAGCGTGGCCGCCGCATCCAGGCCGTTCCCCAGGCTGAATTCACTCATCCGTTTGACCAGCTTGTCGGTGAACTCCTCGCGCACCGAATTGGCGACGTGGAACCGGTTCGCGGCCGTGCACGCCTCGCCACCGTTGCGCATCTTGGCCAGGATCGCGCCCTCCACCGCGGCGTCGATGTCGGCATCGTCGAACACCAGGAACGGCGCGTTGCCGCCGAGCTCCATCGACATCCGGAGCAGCTTCTCTCCGCCCTGCTGCACCAGCGCCCGACCCACCCCGGTGGACCCGGTGAATGTCAGCTTCCGCAACCGGCCGTCGTCCATCAGCGCGGTGGTCAACTCGCCGGGGCGGGTGGTCGGCAGCACCGACAGCACGCCCCTGGGCAGGCCGGCGTCGTCCATCAGTTTGCCGAGCAACAGCATGGTCAACGGGGTCTCCGCGGCCGGCTTGACCACCATGGTGCAGCCGGCGGCCAGCGCCGGACCGATCTTGCGGGTACCCATCGCCAGCGGGAAGTTCCACGGCGTCACCGCGTAACACGGGCCGACGGGCGCCTTGGTGACGACGATCCGCCCGGTCCCGGCCGGGCTCTGGGTGTACCGCCCGCCGATCCGGACGGCTTCCTCGGCGAACCACCGGAAGAACTCCGCGCCGTATTTGACCTCGCCGCGGCTTTCGGCAACCACCTTGCCCATCTCCAGCGTCATCAGGGTGGCCAGGTCCTCGGCCCGCGCGGTGATGGTCTCGAACACCGACCGCAGGATCTCGCCTCGCTCACGCGGAGGTGTCGCGGCCCAGTCCTTCTCCACGGCAGCAGCCGCGTCGAGCGCGGCGATGCCGTCCTTCGGGGTGGCGTCGGCGACGCTGGTGATCACTTCCTCGGTCGCCGGGTTGAGCACGTCGAACGTGGACTCGCCGGCGTGTTCCTCGCCGCCGATCCACAAACCTGTTGGGACAGATGACAGCAGCTCGGCAATGTCCATACATCCATCATCTACACCCTCGATTCCTATACCGCACTAGGGTTTGGGCATGCCCGCCGAACAAATTCATCCCGCCGACATCTCGACAACACCCGCCTGGGAGGCGTTGCGCGCGCACCATGCCGCGGCCGCCGCCACCACGCTGCGGGAGCTGTTCGCCGCGGACCCGGACCGCGGGCGGGAGCTGACGCTGACCGTCGGTGATCTGTACATCGACTACAGCAAGCACCGCGTGACCCGCGAGACCCTTGCGCTGCTGGTCGAGCTGGCCCGCGCCGCCGGTCTGGAGGCCTGGCGCGACGCGATGTTCGCCGGTCAGCACATCAACACCTCCGAGGACCGCGCAGTGCTGCACACCGCATTACGCCTGCCGCGCGACGCCGCGTTGGTGGTCGACGGACAGGACGTCGTGGGCGACGTCCACGCGGTACTCGACGAGATGGGCGCGTTCACCGACAAGCTGCGCTCCGGCGAATGGACCGGCGCCACCGGGCAGCGCATCGCCACGGTGGTGAACATCGGCATCGGTGGCTCTGATCTGGGTCCCGTGATGGTGGATCAGGCGCTGCGCCACTACGCCGATGCCGGCATCTCGGCGCGATTCGTGTCCAACGTCGACCCGGCCGACCTCGTCGCCAAGCTCGACGGACTCGACCCTGCCACAACACTTTTCATCGTCGCCTCGAAGACGTTCTCCACACTGGAGACCCTCACCAACGCGACCGCGGCCCGGCGCTGGCTGATTGCAGGACTGGGCGACGGTGCCGGACCGGAGGCCGTCGCAAAGCACTTCGTCGCGGTCTCGACCAACGCGAAGCTGGTGTCCGAGTTCGGCATCGACACGGTCAACATGTTCGGCTTCTGGGACTGGGTCGGCGGCCGGTACTCGGTGGACTCGGCGATCGGGCTGTCCGTCATGGCGGTGATCGGGCGTGAGCGCTTCGCCGAATTCCTGGCCGGCTTCCACCTGGTCGACGAGCACTTCCGCACAGCGCCGCTGGAGTCGAATGCGCCTGCGCTGCTTGGTCTTATCGGCCTGTGGTACTCGGATTTCTTTGGCGCACAAGCACGTGCGGTGTTGCCGTACTCGAACGACCTGGCTCGCTTCGCCGCGTATCTGCAGCAGCTGACCATGGAGTCCAACGGCAAGTCGGTGCGCGCCGACGGCTCACCGGTGACCACCGATACCGGTGAAATCTTCTGGGGCGAGCCGGGAACCAACGGTCAGCACGCGTTCTACCAACTGCTGCACCGGGGCACCCGGTTGGTGCCGGCAGACTTCATCGGCTTCAGCGAGCCGACCGACGACCTGCCCACCGCCGACGGCACCGGCAGCATGCACGACCTGTTGATGAGCAACTTCTTCGCACAGACGCAGGTGCTGGCCTTCGGTAAGACCGCGCCGGAAATTGCCGCAGAAGGAACGCCGGCCGACGTCGTCCCACACAAGGTGATGCCCGGAAACCGGCCCACCACTTCGATTTTGGCGACCAAGCTGACGCCGTCGGTGGTCGGCCAGCTGATCGCGCTGTACGAGCACCAGGTCTTCACCGAGGGCGTGATCTGGGGCATCGACTCGTTCGACCAGTGGGGCGTCGAGCTGGGCAAGACCCAGGCCAAGGCACTGCTGCCGGTGCTCACTTCAGCGGATTCGCCTGGGGCACAGTCCGATAGCTCGACTGACGCCCTGGTGCGGCGCTACCGAGCGGAGCGCGGCCGCAGTTCCTAGCCACCCATGATTTGGGCGCGCTCGGTATCACTGAGCGTGACCGAACGCGCCGAAACCCCGAGGGGCGACCAGTGCCGAACATTCCGGGCACTCGGAAATAACCGGGTGCGTGCACGTGACGACGTGCGCCAGGAACTCGTCGGCGCAGCGTACCTGAGCGACGTGCTCGGCCAGTTCGGCACGTTTGTCTTCGATGAGTGCGATCCGCTGCGCCCGGTCACCCGCACCGAGGGCGGCAATGTCGGCCAATGACAGCCCGGCGCGCTGGCAGATTTGAATCATCCGGGCCTGGCCGATTGTCTGCTGGTCGTAGGTGCGGTGACCTGAGCTCAGCCGCACGGGACGCAGTAAGCCGACGTCCTCCCAGTGCCGGAGCACGTGCGGCGCCACCCCCAGCGCGACCGCCGCGTCGCCGATGCGCAGCCCTGGCTCAGTCGCGTTCATACGAGTTGCCCCTTTACTTCAGGTCGACCTGAAGTAATAGCTTCGCCCACATGCCTGAACACGTGCAATCGCCAACCCTTGCCGCATGCTGCGGCGCCTTGATCGGTCTTGCCGTTGGCGCGGTCCGGCCACGCCGCACCGACGCCCGGTTTCTGAGTTCGCTGGTGGACGCCGGACTACCAGACTCCTCGGTCACGGTCTCGGTCACCGCGTTGCGGCAGGTGCCGAGGCCGGTCCCCATCGCGATGGTCGTGGAGGGCCGACGATTCCCACGCCGGATCGACAACTCGCTTGCCTCGTTCGTGGTGACGCACCCGGAGGCGAAGTTCATCGTGGACCCCAGCGTTTGTGTCGACGCCAATCGACGTGCGGTCAGCCAACTTCCGGCCGCGCTGCGGCTGGCTGTCCGCGCTCCGGACGACGTCGTCCCGACAATCCAGGCGTTGCAGGAATCCGCGTACCGCGTCAACGAGATCGACTTCGCGCTGCCAACGCACGCACACTGGG
>JARLGS010000677.1 GCA_031292695.1 Mycobacterium sp.
GCGGTCATTACCTCGGCTGGGCGTGCGCAGGTCACCGCGACACCGGCGATTTACGCTCCCGTGTCCGAATCCGCAGAAGGGGCCCGGCCGAGGCAGTACAAGCAGCCTGTGCTGATCGTGAACGTTCCCGGCGTGCTGGACCTGAGAATTGCGATTCGCCCGATGCGGTATTCAATATGGAACGGCCACCACTTTCGGTATGCCTGGCGCATTAAGGCGGGGCCACTTGATTTGAGGTTACCCGCCCAGTCACCGACCCATGTTGCCACGGAGGCCGAATGGTTCAGTCTCCTCGAAGCATTCGGCCTAGCCGCCCTCGTAGTCAACAGGTACACCTCCGGGAAGCTCGACCGCAGTGAACGATTCTCGAAGGTGTACTCAATTGCGTTTTCGGCGTTGGTGTTGATCGCTACCATCGCGTTTTTCGGGTGGTTCGCGTGGGCAATCATCACGGGGAACATTCACCACCACCATCCCTGATCGCGATGCGTGGGCCGAGTGAGGCTGACGCACGTGGACCGCGCGAGCATAACGGCCTAAGACGTCGGTGTTGTTGGGATCGGTAGCGAACTCATTCTTGTGTACTGGTCGGGTAACCAATTACCAACGCGGCGGAGGCGGCGCTGGCGGATACTGATCGCCTGCATCAATCCCGTCGAGGAAGGAGCGGTACCGCCATGGATACTACTGGCACCGTGAGGAAGACGGTCTCCTTGTTGCTGCTGTCGAGCGGCGTTGCGTTGGCCGGCCCGGGGGTGGCCCCAGGCATTGCACACGCCACCTGGGGGCCCTTTACGTGGTGTCCGGGCCAGTCCATGGATACCCCGAGTGGGCCCAATGTGCCCCGCGCTGTCGCCCAGAACTATGTCTGGGACATGGGTGTGTGCCATACGTGGTATCGGGTCCCCGACGGGTGGGGCAATGTTCCTCGCATCGCGCTCAACGGGCAGCAGACGCTGCAAAGCTCGAACGTGTGGGACGGCGATAACCCACCAGGTGATAATCCAGGAAACGTCAACTGCGGCCTAATGTTTTGTCCCAATCCGGGCGGCAACCCTCCGGGTTGGCACGGGTAACGCGTCCTGCACGTCGCTGACGCCACCAGGTCGGCAGCATTCTGACCAAAGTGAACCTGGCTGAGGCCGGCGCAGATCACCAACGCGTCCGCGGCCGTGGCGAGCCAGGTTGTTCCGACCGCGTTTCACGGCGGAGGGGGCGGCTTCCGCGGCGGCCACTTCCATGGCGGCGGCGATTACCGTGGATTGCACGGCGATCGCGGCGGTTGGGGCTGGAACCCGTGGGACTGGGGCCGACGCTGGTAGCGAGCAATGACGATGGCGGAAGCGATATCACCAGATATCGCTTCCGCCAATATTTTTGGTGCAGTCCGGGGCGCGGGGTCCGCCGGCGCATCGCCGAGGGCCTGTTGACGGGTAGAGCCAAAGTAGGGGTGGCGGCCGCGCAGATGGATGTCAGCACCGACGACAACGGTTCGGCGGGGGACAGCCGCTGATTGCTGGGGTGTGGGTGGTCGGCGAGGATGGTGGAATGTCTGGTGTGAAGTTCGTGCGACGCGTCGATGGGTTGGCCTATGAGTTCACCCGTGACGGGGAAGCCCACGGCTTCCCGTCGTATAAGCGGGTCGACCTCGATATCTGGTGTCGCCGACTGCCCGACTTCGGTTGGGTGGTGTGCGACGCGGCCGACGACGTGTCGAGTCGCCCGTTCGACGAGGCTGGGCAAGGCGAGTTTCCGCCCGAGGGTGTGTGGGTGAGCCGCAAGGACGACCGATCCTATGTCTATGACCTCGTGCATATCGATGCTCAAGCGGCGACTGGTCTTGAATCTCGTTAGGGCTGTTCGGTTTTCCGCATCGCGGAGAGGACGTCGCAGCGTCGTCGAGCGGATCCACCGCGACAATCTCCGGTCGGCTTACGGTCACTTGTCGTCGGGGTTCAGAGCGAGAAATGTGACTCCCGCGGTAATTCCAGCAAGCACCTGGACCACCAGGTATATCCACAACGTCGGCCACGCGAACATGCCCATCACCGCGGCGCCGAGTGACACAGCCGGGTTGAATGCGCCACCCGAAATCGCCCCGACCGCGAATGCGCCTGCCACGACGGTGAATCCGATCGCCAGGCCGTAGAACGAGTTGTCGGGGTGGTCCTTGCTGGTTGCCACATTGAGCACGACGTAGCACAGGGCGAACGTGAACAACAGCTCCACCATGAACGCGGCCACCAGGGTGCGGCCGGTCAGCGTCATCGCTGCTGCGATCGCCATCCGTGTCGGATCGACGACGGTGCGCACGACGACCGCGGCAAGCAGCCCGGCGCCGAACTGGGCAGCCCAGTACCCAACAGCATCACGTAGACGAATCCGGCGCCGCACCAACACCGCCATCGTGACGGCCGGGTTGTAATGTCCACCGGAGAGGTGACCGCCGGCGTAGACCATCACCATGAGGACGGCCCCGATCCCCAACGGCGCGAACGGGCTTCCGCTGCCTACGGCGGCACCCACGGTGAAGACGAGGAAGAAAGTTCCGATCGCTTCGACTGCATACTTGACGCCGGCTCGGGGGCCGCTGATCGCGTCGGCTGTTTCGGCGCCGACGACCTGAGCCGGTGTTTGTGCTGTCACCATGGCTCAGAGACTTGTCGTCTCTAGCTCCGATGTCGTCAGCGCTGTTGCCCATCTCGGCCCCCCGACAGCGTGACACCGGGCCTACCTGGTAGCTGCTATGGGCAAGATAGCGGTTGGTAGACGCGCGATCGGTACGCCGACGCCATGGCCTGGGATGGGCCGCTTGAATGAGCCCTGTCCGATACATATGCCGTGCTGCTGGTGTGGGTGTCGAGGTTCAGTGCGTGCGGCGGCAGCGTCCGGGAGGAGGGCGCGATGCCGGTGGCGAGGACGTGGACAAAGGGCCGTGGCAGCGGAGCGTCGGGATCTTCCACGACGAGGATGAGTTCGACGGTCTCGCCGGACCGAAGTGCCCAACCTCTCGGGCGGAATTTGCTCGAACACGTATTGCCGCGGTGCGCAAAATCGACTTGCCGATTGCCATGCGTCGTCTATCTGCAGGTCAAGGGGTCATCATCATTCTGTGGATGCGGGTAAGATGCTGGGATGTTGTTTCATCGTGTGCGTAGCTATGGCGTAGTCAGTGCGCGAACTGTGCGTCGTTGGGTCAGCCTGGGCGCTTCGGCGCTGCTCACGGCCACGGCCCCGCTCGTCATCCCTGGCGTGGCTCCGGTGGCGTCTGCAGACAACTGCCCCGACGCCGAGGTCGTTTTCGCACGTGGCACCGACGAGCCAGACGGCATGGGCCGTGTGGGTGATGCCCTTGTCGATTCGTTACGTCAGCAGGCCGGCGGCTTGAACATCCGGACCTACGCGGTGAACTACAAAGCCACCATCACGCAGCGGCACGGCGGCGATGGCGCCAAGGACGCGATATCCCACATCAAATCCACTGTGACCTCCTGCCCCAACACGAAGATCGTCTTGGGTGGCTACTCGCAAGGCGCGAGTGTGGTCAACATCGTGGCCGGTTTCAACGGTATCAACTGGGGCGATCCGCTACCACCTGAGTACATGAATAGTGTTGCGGCGGTTGTTACTTTCGGTAACGTGGCCGATCGCACCGGCGGATCGCCACCGACCCAGAGTTCGCCGCTCAGTGCCAAAGCGATCGACCTATGTAATCCGAGCGACCCAGTTTGTCACTCGGGTCCGGGCAACGCCTGGAGCGGGCACACGCAGGGCTACGTCCCCGAATACACCGACCAGGCGGCCGCTTTCATTGTGGCCGCGCTGCTGGCCGGGTCCGGCCGGGCAGTGCCCGGGTACGGGTCGCAGGTGCCGGGGTATGGCCCGCAGTCCGGGTACGGGTACGGGCCGCAGTCGGGCTACGGCTCGCAGCCGCCGGGGTACGGCCCGCCGCCCGGCCCGCAGTCGGGCTATGGGTTGCAGGCCCCCGGGGCTGCCCCATCAGTGCAGAACGGCCCGCAGTCGGGGTACGGCGCACCGCCTGGGCCGCAGCCGGGGTACGGCCTGCAGCCGCCCGGGTCTGATCCATGGGGATATGGGTCTACCCCGTCGTCGTCGCCTCCCGGACCTGGATTGGTCTAGAGCATTTGCTGACGAGTCGTGAAGCCGTTGGGCCGCGGCCAAGACAACAAGCAAGTTGTCAGGACCAGGACCAGGACCGTTCCGGGCGGGCCGGCGCGATCACCCCTGCCGAGGCGTCCCGAGCATCACCGTCGCTACGGCAACGGCTTCATCGGCCATGTCCTGCAAGGGAATTCCCTGATGGACGGTGAAGGTCAGCAGCTCGTTCAGTGCGCCCAATAGCATCACGATCCGGAGCGACGAAGTCTGCGCCGGGTCTGGCGCATGGAGCTGCTTGGTGTCGGTCAAGTGCTGGATCAGGTCCCGGTAGTCCTCGGCGAGCTGGAAGTGCAACGCCCAGCTTTTGGGGCCGAGTCCTGCGAAATCCCGGGTCAACGCGCTTGTCAGAGCCGGCTGTTCATCGCAGGCGTCAATCCAGGCTTGTACGGCAGCGCGAATCTGCTCGTCGCCCGGAGCGTCCGGGTCGATGGCCCGCCGGATAGCTTTGATGATGGTCTGCACGCTCTCGGAGTACAGCGCCATCAGGCAGTCTTCGAGGTCGCCGAAGTGCTGGTAGAAGGTCCGCCGGGAGGTGGCCGCCACCCGCACGACATCGGCGACGGTGGCCCGGGCGAAGCCCGTGTTGACGATGCACTTGGCCATCGCGTCCAGCAGCCGCTGCCGGTGCCCCTTGACGTCAGGCTCGGTGATCGGCGACTGCTGTTCCAACACTCTTGACATCCTTCCCCATGCCCGTGGTACGTTCCTGAACCGCACCACCTGGTACGAATTCGTACCACACCGCAGTCCTCTCGAAGGGGAGAAGGAACATGATGGTGGATCACGAGATTGTCGTTGTCGGCGCTGGATTCTCTGGAATTGGGCTGGGCATTCAGCTCAAGAAGGCGGGATTCCAGGACTTCCGGATTCTGGATGCTGCCGACGGAATCGGGGGAGTGTGGCATCACAACCGGTATCCCGGTGTCGCCGTTGATATTCCGTCAACCACCTACTCGTACTCGTTCGAGAGCAACCCGTCGTGGTCCCGGCTCTTCGCACCTGGCGCCGAACTCCGGCAATATGCCGAACGCTGCGTGGACAAGTATGGCCTGAAGCCGCACATCCAGTTGCGCACCAAGGTCGATCGTGCGGTTTTCGACGGGCGTGAGAATGTGTGGCACCTGCACACCGAAGGCGGTGTGATCACCGCGCGGTTCCTGGTCGGCGCCGTCGGCCCCCTCGATCAGCCGAAGAATCCGGACATCAAGGGCATCAATGATTTTCGTGGGGAACTGGTGCATACCGCGCGGTGGGACGATACCGCTGCCATCGATGGCAAGCGGGTAGCGGTGATCGGGACCGGTGCCACCGCACTCCAACTTGTGCCGAATCTGGCCGAGCGGGCGGCGCATCTGGAGGTGTACCAACGCACCCCCATCTGGGTGGTGCCGAAGTTTGACGGTGACATCCCATGGTGGGTGCGGACGATGTTCGCGGCCGTCCCGCTCACTCAGAACTCGGTTCGGGCGCTGACGACGGCCATCTCCGACTTCATCTTCACCGCGGGCGTCGTCTATCACACGCGGTTGCCGTTCCTGGTTCGAGCCATGGAGCAGGTCTGCCGCCGCCACCTGGAAAATCAGATCGAGGATCCGGAGCTCCGCGAAAAACTCACTCCGGCATACGCATTCGGCTGTAAGCGGCCGTCCTTCTCCAACACCTACCTGAGCTCGTTCAATCGCGATGACGTCGCTCTGGTCACCGATCCCATCGCCCGGATCACGGCCAACGGGATTGTCACCGCGGCTCGCGATCCGCAGCCCGGCGAGTCTGCCGAGACCGAGCATGCCGTCGATACACTAGTGCTGGCAACGGGTTTCAATATTTTGCAGCTCGGCGCCATGCCGGCTTTCCCAGTCGTCGGGCTCGACGGGGTCGAGCTCGGTGTGTTCTGGGATGAGCACCGCTACCAGAACTTCGAGGGCGTCTCGACGCCGATCGCGCCAAACTTCTGGCTGATGAACGGGCCGTGGTCGGTGGCCGGTGCCTCGTGGTTCTCGATCATCGAAGCCGGCTGCCGCCATATCGTGCGATGCCTGCAGGAGGCGCGTAACCGCGGGGCGACGCGCATGGTGGTCAAGCAGGAATGCCATGACGAGTACATGCGAAGTATGCGGAAGAAGACGACCCATACCGTCTTCGTCCAACCCAGTTGCGCGGATGCGAACAGTTACTACTTCGACCGCCACGGTGATGCGCCGTTCGTCCGACCCGTCTCGGGAGTCTCCTTGTGGTTGGCCAGTAAGACATTCGACCTCGACAGCTATGACTACTCGACCCCGGCGAAGGTCGGTCGTGGGGCGAAAGTCTCTGCAGGACAGGGGAGTTAGCTATCCCACTAGCCGATGGGTGTATGACGTCATCGACAATGACCCGTAGGTGTAGCCGTCGACGAGGACGTCGGCGGGAGTGCCAGCCGCTGAACTCAGCCCGGCCAGGTACAGCATCGGGATGAAATGATCCGGTGTCGGTACCGCAGCCGCGAAGTCGCGATGCTCGCGTAGCTGCACAATGCGGCTCGGGTCGCCGGTCAGGAAGTTGGCCGCCGCGTCGTCAAACCTTATGGCCCAGTCGAATCCGCTGTCACCGAGCTTCGCATTCATAGCGCGCAGGTTGTGGACGATGTTGCCGCTTCCGATGATCAGCACCCCGCGGCTGCGGAGCTCGGACAGTCGGGCGCCGAGCGAGAAATGATCCTCGAGCGGTTTGTTGGCATCGATCGACAATTGCACGACGGGGATTGAGGCATCCGGAAACGCGTGCACAAGCACTGACCACGTGCCGTGATCGATTCCCCAGCTATCGCGATCGGCGCCTACCCAGGTGGGTTTGACGGTCTCGGCGACCTCGTCTGCGAGTTCGGGCAGCCCCGGTGCGGGGTATTGCACATCGAACAATTCCTGTGGAAAGCCGTAGAAGTCGTGGATGGTGCGGGGGCGGGCCATGGCGGTGACCGCGGTTGCATTGATGTACCAGTGCGCACTGATCACCAGAATGGCGCGCGGGCGGGGCACTGACTGGCCGAAGGCCTGCCACGCCGCGGTGTACCGGTTGTGCTCCACCGCGTTCATCGGGCTGCCGTGGCCGATGAACGCTGCCGGCAATACAGCAGGAGGTGCTGATGAATCAGACATGGTGCTTGTCTCCTTCGGGTCCCACCGATCGCCAACAACCCGGCACCGCAACGCTACCGGCGATTCGAGATAATGGCTGGCATCCAGGAAGGAGCCTGCCGTTGTCTTGGTGCGAGGAATGCGGATACACCTACGATCTCGCGGTTGCCGACCGATTCGGCGCCGAGATCCCGCGCGAAGTCGGTGAACTCGCACGGATAGCTGCCGGCGTTGAGCGAACGCGATTGGTGCGTCGCACCGACCCGGCGCAGTGGTCGCCGTTGGAGTACGCCTGCCATGTGCGCGACGTGCTGCTGGTTCAGCGGGAGCGGGTGCTGCTCGCCCGGCGCGTCGAGGCGCCTGAAGCGGTGCCGATGGGCCGCGATGAGCGTGCCGGGTATGACGGCTACATCGAGGCCGACCCGCAGGAGGTGGCCGAGGAGCTCATGGTGGCGGCTCGCCTGTTCGCCAATACCCTCGGCCGCCTGGATATTGCCGATTGGGAGCGCACTCTTGTCTACGGTTGGCCGGAACGCACTGAACGCACGTTGCGCTGGCTTGCTGCACACACGCAGCACGAAGTGCGCCACCATCTGTTGGACGTGCGCCGGCAACTCGAGTGAGTCGCGCTGATCCACAACGAATCGATTGCGGCTCAGTGCAATTCGTTGCCTCACGATGCGGCTTTCTTCAGGTGGTCGAAGAAAGCGTGCATCTCGGGACTGATCTCGGCGAGCTCCACATACGGCACGCCCGCCGATGCTCCGTCGACGTAGGCGAAACGCATTCCGCCCGCCATCTGACCCTGCTGCACCACGGCCAGGCCACGTTCTTCTGCTGACGCCACCGCGGCGTCGAAGTCCTCCGGCTCGAAGCACACGTGGTGCAGCCCGGCGCCGCATCGGTCCATGAATTCTGAGTAGATGCTGGTGCCGTGCACCGGCTGAATCAATTCCAGTTGCATGTCTCCCGAGTACCCCAACGAAATGTGCGCGGTGAAGTCGGCGGGCTCGCCGTGCAGTCGGCAGTTCTGCGGTCCGAACTCGATGTTGGGCAGTCTGGTCCACGCCCGAACCCCGAACTGCTCGCTCAACAACTGCTCGGTTGCCTCGATATCACCTGTGACCCAAGCGATCTGACAGATAGGTCCATGCGGAACGGTCATTGCCTTCCCTCCGATCGTTCGCGTCGTTGACCATGGGGCTTCGATTCACAAACTAAGCGCGATCGCTTAGATCGTCAAGCATTGTCGATTACAAACCGCCGGACGGGCGTTAGGCTGGATGCGTGAACCGGCCCGACGCACGCACCCAGCTGCTGCTCGCCGGTGAACGCCTGATCGCCGAATCTGGCCCCGAGGTGTCGCTCCGCGATGTCGCCGTAGCCGCGGGGCAACGGAACAATTCGGCTGTTCACTATCACTTCGGCTCTCGTGACGGCCTGATCAAGGCCGTCATCAGTCATCGTCAGGCACCGTTGGAGCGGGCGCGGTTGGCGCTGTTGGTCGAGCACGAAGGTGCTGAACATCCCGACGGCGACGTGGCCTCGCTCGTGACGATCCTGGTCGAGCCGCTGTTCGACACTCCGTATTCCGATGGCTCAACCCACTACGCGCGGTTCCTCGAACGCGTCCGCACCCACCCCGTCATGGCGGATCGGGCCTTCGCGGCCGAACAGTGGCCCGCGACCCGCGTCCTCACCGGGCGGCTCCTGCGGGCACTGGATCATCTGCCGGAAGCCGTTCGCCATCAACGCCTGTCCTCAATGGCGTCGGTCATGTTCACCCTGCTGGCCGATCATGAGCGTCGGGCCGCCCTCGGTGTCATGAGCGAAGCGGACGCCAGGGCGAACATCGTCTCGATGGTTGTCGGCCTATTGACCGCGCCGATGGTCTCCGGGGCTGCGACGCCGGGCGTGTCGGAGTCCGACGAAATGGTCGCGGGCTGAACAACTTCCGCAGCCGTTTCGTTGATCAGGCGCGCCCGCGGATTTGTCGCACATAGGCGGGCAGATCGGCACGGTTCTAGGCCAGGGGCTGATGGTGCGCTTGTGACTGCGCGAAGCGAGAGGCCCAGCCATGCCCTCGTCGGACGGTCAGCCTTCGCTGTTTCGCGTGTGGCCGAGAAGCGCTGCCACCAGATCAAGGGCGGTGCCGATCTCGGGCGGGCCGCCACCGAGGAGCGGAGCATAGAGGTGAGCATCGCACATCCGAATGAGCGCGAGGCCGAAAGTGCTTGGGGACAGCGGTAATTCCATCCTGCCCGCGGCTACCTCAGCCTCCAGGAGCTCGCTGACAAGACGCCCGGCGGTCTGCTCCACGAGTCCGGGCAGCAGCATGAGCC
>JARLGS010000678.1 GCA_031292695.1 Mycobacterium sp.
TCGGTGTCCCTTGTGCCTGATACCCCGGGCTACTCCGCGCGCCACCTGAAGTGGCGGATCCACCCGTTCGAAGGTCGCCGACCCCTCCGGCCAACGATCGCGCTTTGCGAGGTGCCGCGGCCACGGTCTGGGCGCCGGCCAGGGCGTACTGGGCGTGCCCGTGGATCTGCCCGAAGTGCTCGCCACCGAAGTGGACGAGCTTGATGGCCAACCACGGGGCAAAGCCGGCCATCAAGAGGATCAGCACCCCGATGATGGTCTGGGTGATCGACTGCGTCGCCGATGCAGCGGTGCCGGTCCCGTTGACCTCACCGAGCCCATCGGTGAGCACACCAAGGCCGATCACGAAGATGATGACCAAGATGAGCTTGGAGACGACCAGGGCAACCATCGTCTCGATCCACTTACGCACCCACGAGGTCGAGATGTCAGACGTGGCCCCGGCGAAGGCCAACGGGGCGAACACCGCGGCCACGATGATGAGCAGCTTCCGGATCATCATCGACCCCCAGACAAAGATCACCGCCGCCAGCACAACGAGGGCCAAAAGCAGGGCGACGGCGGGATTGGTAATGGCGGTGATGGCAGTGGCCGAGAGGATCGCCGATCCCATCGCCGGCAGGGAATCGCCCGTGGCGACCGCCACGAACCCGGCCGAGAGGGAGTCGACGGCGGCCAGCAAGAGGGTGGTGATGGCGATAGCGGCCACGCTGCCTACGAACGCGATCAGCAGGCCCTTGAGCGCCCGAGCGAGGCCCGAGGGATCCCGGCGCAGTACCGAAGCGATGACCTGTATGACGAACAACCCGGTGGCCACCACCACGGCCAGCGTGGTCACGATGGCCAGGTCCTTGCCGAAGGCCGGCCCGGTGAGCGAGATGGCGGTGGCCCCGCTGATCTGGCTCCACAACCAGTTCACCGCCGAGCCTGCCGCGTCGGCAAAGTCCTTGGCGATGTCGCTGAAGGCCGAGTCGGCAATGGAACCGGCCGCGCCGCCGGCGAGGGAGGCCAGGCAACCAACGGGATCGGTGAGCGAACAACCCATCAGCCGAGCGTCCAGTCCGCGACCGCCACGGCGCCGTAACCGGCGCGGGCGTAGGCGGCCGACCCCAAGGTCACGGTGAGGGAGAACGACTCGGGTGGACCAGCAGCCACACCGTTCGTCGCCACCGTCATGGTGCCGGTGACCGTCTCAATGGTCATCAACGGGTCGCGGGGTTGCCATCCCTGCGAGATGATCTGCGTCCAATCGGGGTCGACCTCGGCTTGCACGTCGGCGACGCTCTGGCTCACGCCACCCTCTGCGTCGGCGACCCACTGTGCCGCCGAGGGCACTGGCGAGGGGGATCCACCGGGCAGATCAGGATCGGCCAAGGAGAGCACCAATGCCTTGCCGGCGACACTGGCCGGTACCCCCGGCAAGGTGTTGGGGGCCTCTTCGTGCTCGGCCCAGGCCAGCAACGCGCCCCGCGACTGCACCGCGAAATTGGTGTCCAAGAGCTCGGTGGTGAACGCAACGGCATAGGTGCCCGGATCACCCCGGTCCGCCGTGGGAACGGAGGGATAGGCAGTCGACACCGCCGGCGCCGCTACGGTGCTTCGCTGCGCGGCGGCGATCGCTGCGGGGGTCTCGGCCTGCGCCAGCTCGGCATCGATCTGGCGTTGTATCGCCGTTTGCGGCACCTGGCGGAACGAGGTCGGTGCCAGGCGCTGCGTTGAAGCCGTCGTTGTGCGGGTCCTCGTGTTCTGCGTCGTCCCAGAACGTGGCCGGGATGTCCCAGAAAGTGGCCGCCCGCCCGTGGGCGCACCTGCCCGGGGACCGCCATCATGACTGCCTGCTAACACCA
>JARLGS010000679.1 GCA_031292695.1 Mycobacterium sp.
GATTGGCGGCGGTGCTGTTCGCGGCGGTGCTGGTGGTGCGGTTCACGGGCCGCCATATTGCGTTGGGCACGGCGGTGATCGTCACCGCGGCCGCTGGTGTGGTGGTGGGGTTGGTGCGCATGGTGCTGGTGACCTCGGCGCCGATCCTGTTGGCGGTGCTGCTGCTGGTGGCGCTGATAGGGATGCATTTGTCGCCCACCATGGCGCGCTGGGCGGCCGGGATTCGCTTGCCGGTGTTTCCGTCAGCGGCGGGCCGCTGGATCTTTGAGGCGCGCCCAGATTTGCCGGCTGATCATGCGGTGGCCAGCGGCCAGGTCGCGACGTTCGCCGGGCCCGAATCGGTGCGCGAGGTCACGGTGGCCACCGACCGGGCGCACTCCTATCTGACTGGGTTGTTGGTCGCGACAACAGGGTTGGCGGTGCTGTGTGGTGTGGGGTTGTGCGATCCGCACGCGCCGCGACGCTGGCTGGCGCTGGTGCTGGCGGGTCTGGTGGCTGGCGCGGTGTTGCTGCGGGGCCGCTCGTTTACCGATCGCTGGCAGGCGACGATTCTGGCGTTGGCGGCGGTGACGCTGGTGATCGGGGTGGCCGGGCGTTACGTGGTGGGGTTGTGGACGATGCCGGCGCTGCTGGTGGGGGTGTCGGTGATGGTGGTGGTGCCGGTGGCCGGGCTGGTGGCCGGTGTGGTGGTGCCTAACCGCTTCTACACCCCGACGTTCCGCAAAGTGGTGGAGTGGGTCGAGTATGTGTGCTTGACCGGCATTTTTCCGTTGGCTTTTTGGCTGATGGGTGTGTTGGCCGCGATCCGGTACCGGTAGCTGGGGTGGTTTCGGTGAGTCGTGCAAAGTTGTGTGCGGCGGTATCGGCTGCCGCGGTGGTGGGATTGACAGGGTTGTGGGGTGCCCCGCCGGCGGGGGCGGTGGAGCCGCCGCAGATTGATGTGGGCGCCACGCCGCCGGATGGGCCGCCGGGCCCGGATCAGCCGATGCGCCAGGGCGCTTTTTGCACCAAGGTGGGTACCTTGCCGGGCACTGACTACCGGGTGCAGCCGCATTACATGGACATGCTGGATTTGGCTGAGGCGTGGCGGTTTGGCCGTGGCGCCGGGCAGAAGGTGGCCGTGATCGACACCGGGGTCAGTCCGCATCCGCGGCTGCCGGATCTTGTTGGCGGCGGTGACTATGTGGTGCCCGGTGGGGATGGTTTGTCGGACTGTGA
>JARLGS010000680.1 GCA_031292695.1 Mycobacterium sp.
ATCAGGTCGATATGTGCACCCGGTTCCCAGCGCGGTAGGTCTTCACCCTTGGGGTGAGCGAGGTCTAGTAGCACCACTCCTTCGGCGGGTGTAGTGCGGCGCTGCACGATCAGTTGCGTGGTGTACTCGTGTACCCCGGCAGATGATGCAGTTGCGGTGGGCGCGGACATCGGTGACGTACTCCGATCCTGGGAGCGCAAAATCGTTGGGAACCAACGCTATTGGTTGGCTGGCAGGTAGATGGTTTTGTGGTTTTGGAACGGGGTGAGTCCTTCGGGGCCGAGTTCGCGGCCCATGCCGCTGTGTTTGATTCCGCCAAATGGGGCGACCGGTTCGTTCACATAGTGGTTGACCCCGACGGTGCCGGATTGGACACGGCGGGCAATTCGTGCGGCCCGTTCGGTATCTGCCGACCACACCGTTCCACCGAGGCCGTAGTCGTTGTCGTTGGCGATGGCGACGGCCTCGTCCTCGTCGGCGTAGGGGATTACGGTCAACACCGGACCGAAGATCTCCTCCCGAGCGATCGTCGCATTGTTGTCCAGATCGGCGAAGATGGCCGGCTCCAGAAACCAGCCACGGTCCAACCCTGCCGGCCGCACACCGCCGGTCGTCAACCGGGCACCTTCGCTGCGTCCCTTGGCGATGTAACCTTCCACCCGCTCGCGTTGACGTGCCGACACCAGCGGACCGACTTTGGTCTGCGGGTTCAGTGGATCACCGACGGTCAGCGACCGCGCCAAATCGGTTATCGTGTCGACAATTTCGCTGTAGCGGCTACGCGGGGCGAGCACCCGGGTGCTCAGCCAGCAGACCTGGCCGTTGTTCAGCAAAGTCGCACCGAAGAATGCCTCCATCGCGCCCACCAGGTCAGCATCGTCGAGAACGATCGCCGCAGACTTGCCACCGAGCTCCAGGGTCACCGGACGCAGCAGCCGGCCACACGTCTCGGCAATCGAGCGCCCTGCGTCCGTTGAACCGGTGAACGACACCTTGTCCACGTCGGGATGTGCAACCAGATACGCACCGACCTCCCGGCCGCCCGGCACGATATTGAGCACACCGGCGGGCAAGCCCGCTGCCGCCGCAGCCTCAGCCATCAAAAACGCGTCGAGCACCGTCTCCTCAGCCGGTTTGAGCACCACAGTGCATCCCGCGGCCAGTGCAGGGGCCAGTTTGAGGAA
>JARLGS010000681.1 GCA_031292695.1 Mycobacterium sp.
ACGTTTCCGGCTCCGTCGACCGACCAGAACCGCAGCGTATGGGTGCCGAGCGCGCTGACGGTAAGCGAGGTGCCGGTACTCTGCGCACCGTTATCGATCGTGTAGCTGGTCGACGCCACACCCGAGCCGCCGACGTCGGTCGGGGTCAGGTGAATCGTTGCAGGCCCGCTGTAGGAGGCGGCAGCGTCGGACGTGGTCACTGGCGCGGTGAGGTCAGGCGTTGCCCAGGTCACCGTGGCTACGCCGTTGCCAGTGCGTACCCCGGCATCGAGCAAACCCGTGCCGACCGCGATGTAGCTTGTCCCGCCGTCAGCACCGGCCGCGTCGCCCTCGACACTACCTGCGCCGCCGTTCCAGCCGCCGCCACCGCCGCACGAGTTGGTCTCGCCAGCTTGGTTGCCGCCAGGAAGCGTGCCCTGTGCCCCACCGGGGCCTCCGTCGCAGTCCGGGTTGCTCGGAGGTGGTCCACCGTCACCGGCGCCGCCACCCGCCCCAGCCTCAGCGAGAATCTGAGAGGCCCTGATGATCGAAGTCGATCCGCCACCGGCAGCGCCGTGACCGCCCGTTCCGGAGCCGCCGTTGGGCCAGCCACCGATGACGTCACCACCGTTGCCGTCAGCGCCCTTTGCGCCAACCCGCAGCGACAGCACGTCGCCCGGCGTGACCGAGATCGTGGCGTGGACGTGACCGCCCAAGCCGCCGACACCCTCGTACGAGGGGAAGTCGCCGCCTGCCCCGCCGTACAGATCGACGGTGAGCGTCGTGACACCAGCCGGGACGACGAGGCTCTGTGCCGAGCCCGTAAACGCGAAGCTTGCGCCCCTCGCAACATCGAACGTCGCGGTTTGCGCGACCTCCTTGTTGCCGGCGTTGTCGACAGACCAGAACTTGAGAGTGTGCGTGCCGACAGCACCGACCGTGACCACGGTGCCTGTGGTCACGGCTCCAGCGTCGACCGTGTACGCCGTTCCCGCGACTCCGGATCCGCCAACGTTGTCGATGGCCGTCAGGTTTATCGTGGCCGTGCCCACGTAGGACGCCTGCGCGTCAGAGGTGGTCGTCGGGGCAGTCGTGTCGGCCGGCGGGCCCTGCAGCATGATCGTGTCGGTCAGCGTCAAGACATTGCTGGCGTTATCACGGTACTGGACGTTGACCGTCTTGGTGCCGTCCCCGGAGGGCAGAGTGATCGCCGAGCTGGCCGCGTACGAGACCCAGGAGCCGTAGGTGCCTGTGCCCGGGTCGATGCGCATCTGGGAGAGGCCTGACAGCGCATCGGTCACCGTGGAGTTCACGGAAGCCGAGAGGGTCGCCGTGATGGCTGCGCCGTTGTTGACCGACATGGTGCCGGTGGGTGCCGCCGTGTCGAGCACGATCGTGTCGGTCTTGGTCGTCGTGAAGTTGTTGGCGTCACGGTACTGGACGTTGATCGTCTTGGTGCCGTTGGCCGCCGACAGTGTGATCGCGTAGCTCGCGTTGTAGGCGATCCAGCCGCCGTATACGCCGGTGCCTGGGTCCACGTTCATCTGCGTGACGCTCGAGCCTGCGTCGGTCATCGTCGCGTTGATCGTCGCGGCGACGACGTTCGTGTACGCGGCGTCGGCGTTGACGACCATCGTGCCCGTCGGGCCGGTCGTGTCGAGTTTGATCGTGTCGGTCAGCGTGGCGACGTTACCCGCCCCGTCCCGGTACTGGACGTTGACGGTCTTAGTGCCGTCACCCGAGGGCAGCGTGACCGGCGAGCTTGCGGCATACGCAATCCACGAGCCGTAGATGCCCGTACCCGGGTCGATGCGCATCTGGGACACGCCGGAACCGGCGTCGGTGACTGTGGAGTTGACGGACGCCGAGGTCGACGTCGCGTAGGTCGCGTTGTTGTTGACCGACATGGTTCCGGCGGGCGTGGTCGCGTCGAGCACGATCGTGTCCGTCATCGTCGCGATGTTGCCGGCGTTGTCCTTGTACTGAACGCGCACGGTCTTCGTGCCGTCCCCGACCGGGAGCGTGATCGCCGAGCTGGCAGCATACGAGACCCAGGAGCCGTACACGCCGGTGCCAGGGTCGATGCTCATCTGGGAGAGGCCCGACAGCGCATCGGTCAC
>JARLGS010000081.1 GCA_031292695.1 Mycobacterium sp.
TCAAGGCCGACAAGATGACCATGGCCAACTCACTGGAGCTGCGGGTGCCGTTCCTGGACCCCGAGGTTTTCGCCGTGGCATCGCGGCTGCCGTACGACCAGAAGATCACCCGAGCCACCACCAAGTACGCATTGCGCCGAGCCCTGGAGCCGATCGTGCCGGCCCACGTGCTCCACCGCGCGAAGCTGGGATTCCCGGTGCCGATCCGGCACTGGCTGCGCTCCGGCGAACTGTTGGACTGGGCCTACGAGACCGTCAACTCGACCCAGACCGGGGACCTGATCGATCTCGACGCCGTGCGGCAGATGCTCGAAGAGCACCGCACCGGCGTCACCGATCACAGCCGCCGGCTCTGGACCGTGCTGGTCTTCATGCTGTGGCACGCCATCTTCATCGAAGGCAGCATCACGCCGGAGATCAGCGAGCCGGTCTACCCCGTCGAGCTGTAACTCCGCCCAAACGTACGTTTGGGCCGGAAAGTGCGAGTGAATCCGGCCCAAACGTCGATCTCGGCGGTGGTCCGAAGCCGGGTTACCCCAGCGCAGCTGCAATCTCGGTCGCGGCCTCGGCCCCAAAGGCTGCCGAAAGACGCGGCAGCGCACTGTCTTTGGCCCAGGTCCACTCCTGCGGGCCGGGAGCCTCGAGCACCAGGGTGGCGACCAGCGAGGCCAGCTGGGCGGCGCGCTCCAAGCTCAGGCCGGCGCCGCGGCCGGTGAGGAAACCGGCCCGGAAAGCGTCACCGATGCCGGTAGGGTCGACCTTCTCCGTCTCGGGAACCACGTCGACGTGCACGAAGGTGCCGTCGCGCCCGACGATGTCGACGCCCTTCTCTCCCAGCGTCGTGACACGGAGTTCGATCTGGCACATGACCTGGGCCTCCGACCAGCCGGACTTCTGCAGCAGCAGGTCCCATTCGTAGTCGTTGGTGAACAAGTACTTGGCACCGTCGATGAGCTTGCGGATCTCATCTCCGGACAGCCGGGCCAGCTGCTGACTGGGGTCGGCGGCGAATGCCAGGCCCAGCTTCCGGCATTCCTCGGTGTGCAGGAACATGGCCTCGGGATCGTTGGCCCCGATGATCACCAGCTCGGGAGCGCCCTGGGCGGCGACCAGATCGGCCAGGGCGATGTTGCGCGCCTCGGACATCGCGCCGGGATAGAACGACGCCAGCTGTGCCATGTCCTCGTCGGTGGTGCAAACGAA
>JARLGS010000682.1 GCA_031292695.1 Mycobacterium sp.
AGCGGCCAACGGCAGCCTTCTTCCACATAGAGTGTGATCGGTTCAAACGGTATCGCTTGAAGCGTGAATCACACGACAAACCAAAAGCTTAAAGTCTTTCCAGCGGTTCAATATCAAACGGAAAGACTGTAGGGGACGCTTCCCGCCCCAGCCGAACCGGGGCTGGGGCGGGTAGTCCGTCACGGGGGTGGCGATCAGAACCGGAAGGTGGCGCGCAGCACGCCGGTATGGCTCTGATAATCCGACCGTAGTTCACCGTCATACTCCAGACGCAGACTGACCTCATCGCTCTGCTGCAGCGTCGCCCCCACCCCCAGGGCCAGACCGTCGGGGTTGGTCCGCCCGGTGGTGCTGGTGAAGGTGGACCCGGCCATCACGCTGCTGGTGGCGATGGGACCGTTGATGTAGTCGTGCACCCAGGCGAAGCGGAAGTCAGGCTCCAGCTTGCCGAGCCAGGTGTCGATCCGGCTGTCCAGCTTCAGCCCCAGTTCCTGCGTCATCGAGTCCGTCTGCAGGCTGTCCACCTGCAGGTTGGCGGCACCCGCGCCGCGTTCACTGTAGCTGTTGTTGTCCTGACGCGACAGGCGCAGGCGCCATTGCGGTGTCACGGTCAGCCAGCTCTGCACCGGCAGGTCGTAACCCACCGTCACGCTGCCCATGTACTGCTCGCCGCCATAGTTGGCCTTGGCGCGGGCGTTGAGGAAGCTGATGTCCCGCCGCTGGTCGAAGTGGTTATACCCGGCCCCGAACTGTCCATCCACCGTCAACCGGTCATCGGCCCAATCCGGACGCCAGGAACCGTAGGCGGTCAGCTGATAGCTGCCGACCTGCGTCTGGCTGCCGGCCGACGTGCCTTGTCCGGTGGACGAGCTGTTCAGCCAGCTGAACGCCACGCCCGCTGCCAGTTCCGGCGTGGCGTACCAGTCGCCGCCCACCACCAGCCCGGTGGTGGTCGACTTGTAGCCCGCCGCCTCCGGCGTGCTGCCGCGCAGGGCGCCGCCGCCGATGACCTCGCCCCACATGCTGCCCTTCTGCCCGCCGGACCCCGCCGCCGCGCCGGGACCACCGCTGTCCATCAGCGACGCCACGGTCTGCTGATGCTGGGCAATCGCCGTGCTCGTCGGCGTGATCGCCACAGACGTCAACTGCGGCGTCAACTGGTTGGGCGACAGCTGCGCCACCGCCTGCTGCTGCGCCGGTGCCGACAGCTTGGCCAGCGGCGCCAGCACCGTCGCCTGGAAGGCCGCGACCGTCGGATTGCTGCTGGGGGTGGAGCTCGATGCGATCGACACCAGCTTGTCCAGCACCGCCCCGGTGCCCACGGCGGAACCGCCGGTCACAACACCCACCGCCGTGTAGTTGCTGGTCACCGTCTGCGGCGTGCCGCTGCTCAGCGACAGCACCAGATCGCTGAAGCCGCCGCTGGTGATGGTGGACGCGGTCACCGTATACCCCGACGCCGTCAGCGCCAGGTTGCCAAGGCTGAGGCCACCACCCGCCTGCACGATGGTAAAGCTTTCCCCCGCCGCCAGCGCGGTGCTGGTCAGGTCCTTCAGGGTGATGCTGCCACCGCTCAGATTGGCGGTACCGCTGACCAGCAGCGTCCCATAGGCGTTGGCCGACGACACCCCGATCACCAGACCACCCGCCGTCTGCGTATAGCTGCCGGTGATGTTGACCGCGCTGTTGATCAGCAGGTTCGCCCCGCTGTTGATCACCGCATGGCTGCCGACATTGATGGCGCTGTTGATCAACTGGGTGCCGGAGACGAAGCGCAGATTGGCAAAGCTGTTGCTGATGCTGCCCTTGGCCCCGCCGCCCCCGGTCAAAACCCCCGGTGCCGCATCCGTGCCGCCGCTGATGCTGAGATCGGCGGTGGACAGGTTGCTGATGTTGCCGGCGATGGTACCGCTGTTCACCAGCGAGCCCAGGCTGCCGGTGCTGGCGATGTACAGCGCCGTCGCCGCGCTCAAGGTCCCGCTGTTGCTGATCCCGGAGAGCGCCCCACCGACATAATCGTTGGTCGCCACTGCCAGCAAGGCAGTGCCGCTGGTGCTGCCCGCCACCGACAGGCCGGTGACGCCGCTGCCCACCGTGGCGCCGCTGTAGGACGACCCCGCCCCACCCGACACCAGCGTCGTGCTGTTGCCCGCCAGATAGTTGCCCGTGGACGACAGACCCGCCACCACAGAACCGCCGCTGATGCTGGCAGACCCACTGGCCACCAGGCTGTTGCCGCCGACGTTCAGCGTGCCAGCCGTCTGGCTGTAGCCGCCCGTCACCGAGACGATGCTCTGCAGCAGCACCGAAGCGCCGCTGTTGACCAGCGTACCCGTACCGACATTCACCGCGTCGTTGAGCAGCAGATTGCCCGACGCCAGCACCACATTGCTCAGCGTGTTGCTGATGGTGCCGCCCGTGAAGGTGCCCACCACCGAGCCCGTACCACCGCTGATGCTGAGGGCGCCCGCCGACAGGTTGCTGATGTTGCCGGCGATGGTACCGCTGTTCACCAGCGAGCCCAGGCTGCCGGTGCTGGCGATGTACAGCGCCGTCGCGGCACTGAGGTTGCCCGTGTTGCTGATGCCAGCCAGCGCCCCACCGACATAATCGTTGGTCGCCACTGCCAGCAAGGCAGTGCCGCTGGTGCTGCCCGCCACCGACAGGCCGGTGACGCCGCTGCCCACCGTGGCGCCGCTGTAGGACGACCC
>JARLGS010000683.1 GCA_031292695.1 Mycobacterium sp.
AGCAGGCTGATCTCGGCGGTTTGATAGGCGAAGAGTCTCCCAATCCGGGGGTAGAGCCACCGCATGACGGCGCGTTCAGCTGGTGTGCAGCGTGACGCGCAGTAACCGACGTGTCCGACTTCATCGGTGAGGATTTCGCTGTAGAGCCGTTCGATTCGTTCGCAGACTTCGGGTTCGTCGGCGAAGAGTTCGACGCCGACGCGGCGCAGTTCGTCGAACATGATGCAACCGGCCATCTCGGCTGCTCCGACGAAGACGAAGCCCAGGCGTTCCGGCATGAACACCCCGGTCTTGACGAACTGGCGCATGACGAATGGTGGTGGCACTACTTGGAATGTCAGGTCGAATATGTCGAGCACGTAGGCCAAGAGTCGGGTGTGGTAATGCTCTTCGAGTTCGAGATAGACACGTTCGGGCGGGAGGTTCTCGTCGCTGTTGAGTCCGTAGGTTTCGCCGAGTCCGACCCCGAATCGTTCGGCCTGGTTGAGCTTGGCGGTGGCCAACAGAAAAAGCATCTTGCGGTTCAGGCCCGCTTCGGGTTTCCGTCGACGCATGTTGCGCAGGAAGGTGGTTCGGTCGGCGGGGTGCAGTGATCGGACGGGGTTCGTTTCAAGGCCATCGAAGAAGTCCTCGCGATTGGCCAAGCGGCGGTTGAGCAGATCGGCCTCCCCGTCGCGCCTCTTGAGGAAGTCCCGGTAGCCGTCGATTCTGGTGTCGTTCATCGCGTCTCCATTCCTTTGACGAGGGTCGTGACATACCGACCCACAACGGCGTCCGCCGTCGCTGAGGCGTGTGCGCCAGTTGCGAGCAGCGCGAAGAGTCCGGTCATGAAGAACACCCCAAGTTCGGCAGCGTCTGAGTCCGCTGGAACTCGGCCCGCCTCCTGCGCTGTAGTGATTGCGGCAATGACGAACTCTGCCAAGGGATGCTCCGATACTGCGTCCTGCACCGGTCGGTTCGCGGAGAAGTGCAACCCCAACATCTCGCGGAAGAGCACCGGACCCAACCGGTGCTCGGCGGCCACCACATGGCGAACCAGTAGCGACAGGACCGACACCAGATCGTCGGTGCTGGCCTGTGCGGCGTCGAGTTCCGCGACGATCCTGGCCTCTTCACTGACTTCCAACTCGACCAGAACATGTTCCTTGGTCGGGAAGTGGAAGTAGAACGTGCCGCGCACGACTCCCGCCGCGCTGGCGATAGCGGTGACGTCAGCACCGGCCAGTCCAGATCGGTCGATCTCAGCCAGTGCGGCGTCGAAGAGCCGGGCTCGCGTTTCCTGCATGCGGATCTGTCGAACGCCTCCGGCCGCTGCGCGGGAGTCCGCGACGGCGCGAGGGGTCTTCATATGAGCACGCTAACTGCATTCGTTGGCGCCCGTCAATGACGACTGTCAATGATGGGCGCCAACGACGTCGCGCCGCGCACTTTCGCTGTTATGGGTCGAAGTCGAAGCCGAAGCCCAAGCGGACGCCGACGACTAGCTGGGCGGGGGGCCTTTGGCGACCCAGCTGGTGTCGAATGCGTAGGGCGGCCCAAGGAATCGGCGCACCATCCGGTGCTCGGCATCGGCGTCTTTGAGAGGCCAGTACCACAGTGCCAGGAATGTGCGGATTAACCATTGTGCGGCAAGGGGATCGGGCGTGCTTAGCCCGACCATTTCGGTGGCGAAGTGGGTCACGATGGGTGAGTCGGTGAGCCAGTCGTTGCCGGGGAATGTGGTCATCGAGCGCATGATCTGTGCGAGCGGATCGGCTCGCAGCCGCTGCAAGGCGACGGTCGTGGCGGTGACGATGCGTTCTGGGCCGGTCAGTCCGCTGATGGCGTCGCGAACGGAGTCGAGGATGTGTTCGGCTTGACGGCCCATCACAGCGTCGCGGATGGCGGTTTTGCCTCCGACGTGGCGGTAGACGGTCGCCGGTGAACAGTGCACGATGCCAGCCAACTCGTCGATGCTGAACGCGTCGTAGCCCTGCCGCGACATCAGGTCGGCGGCTGCAACGTAGATCCGTTCAGCGGCCTCGCTGTGGCGATCCCTGCCCACCAGCCAGTCGTCAGTGGCCACCGATCAGGTGACCCATCGCTGCGAACTCATGAAGTTGTTTTATCACTGTGAGAAAGGTAGTGGCCGATTTCTCAGCGAAGGCGCTGGTCGGCTCATCGACCTGAGAAGACTGCACCCGGACCTGTGGCCAGCCCGTTTTCACCTTCGCCGTGCACCGTTGACGCCGCCCTGTGCCGCGCTCACCCTGAGCGCATGACCCTTTTGGCGGATGCACACGACTTCTTCGGAACTGACGCCTTACAGGACCCCTACCCGCTCTATGACCGGATGCGCGACCGCGCATCGGTGCACCGCATCGGTGACTCCGGCTTCTACGCGGTATGCAGCTGGGACTCCGTCATGGACGCTGTCACCCGCGTGGAGGACTTTTCTTCGAACCTGACCGCGACGATGGTGTATCACGACGACGGGACCGTCACCCCGTTCGACATGGGGACTCTGGGTGGGTCGCAGCACGCGCTGGCCACCGCCGATGACCCGGTGCACGATGCCCACCGCAAGCTGCTGGTGCCGCACCTGTCCGCCAGGCGTATCCGCGTCATCGAAGAGTTCGCCGAAGCCACCGCGATGGAGCTGTGGTCCGAAGGTTGGATCGACGGTCAGATCGAGTGGATGAGCGCCGTCGCCAACCGGCTGCCGATGATGGTGGTCGCCCGCTTGCTCGGTCTACCCGAAGATGATGTGGACCGGCTGATCCAATTGGGCTACGCAACAACAACTCTGCTCGACGGCGTGGTCAGCCCGGCCCAACTGGAAGCCGCCGGCGGGGCAGCGATGGAGCTGGCGGGGTACGTCATGGAGCACTTCGCGAAGGCCGGCGAAAGCTCCCAGGACGGTCTCATCGGCGACCTCGCCGCCCGCTACGGTTCCGGCGAGCTAGAGCAGCTTCCGGCGCTGGGGATCATGCTGACGTTGTTCAGTGCAGCGGGAGAATCTACCGCCTCGTTACTGGGTAGCGCTGCATGGATCCTGGTGAGCCACAGCGACGTTCAAGAACAGGTCCGCGCCCAGCCTGAACTGCTGGGTACCTTCGTCGAGGAGACGCTGCGCTACGAGTCCCCGTTTCGCGGCCACTATCGCCACGTCGTGAGAGACACCACGCTGGGCGGGGTCGACCTGCGTGCCGACTCGCGCCTGCTGCTCATGTGGGGAGCCGCCAACCGCGATCCCCACCAGTTTGATGCACCCAATGAATTCCGGCTTGACCGCAACGGCGCTAAAGGGCACGTCGCCTTCGGCAAGGGCGCGCATTTCTGCGTCGGAGCCGCACTGGCACGGTTGGAGGCCCAGATCGTCTTGCGGATGCTGCTGAAGCAGACAGCCTGGATCGAGGCCGCCGATGTTGGCCAGTGGTTGCCCAGCATCCTCGTCCGCCGACTCGAACGGCTGGAACTGACTGTCCACTGAACTCGGGTAGCGGACATGCGGCACTTGTGAGGCACAGACCGAGGGGGTGGGAGATGGCACTCCATCGCAACAGCGGCGTCCGCAGTGACCGCTCACCGTCTTCATCCAGCGGTCGTCGACTGCCGCCCGTCTCTTGATGGTCATTTCTTGCTGTCCCCCTTCGCCTTTCGACGGCCGTTGTGCTCCTCGCCCAGTGCTTCGAGGTTTCGTTCTGCCGCGTCCGCTCCTTCCGCCGACCGTGGCGGCTCCAGCAGGAACGCCATCATCGCGCTTTCGGCCTGGTATGACACGGGCACGAGCGTTTCGTAGAGGGCCTCGGCTGAGGCCGGCTCCGCCGTCTCGTCGTCATGGCGGCGGGGCAGTTTTCCCCCGACAACGCAGAATTCAGGGATCGCCTGACGTGAGGATGGCGCGCAGACATACTGGCCATATGCGCAATCGGGGCGACCCACATTGCACTTCATCTGGCCGGGCAGACGAAGCTATGAATAGCGAATCGCCAGCGAGAATGGCGTTGTGGATCACGGCGACTTAGGGTCACGCGTCGACGACCGCGGTGGTCAGGGTTTGACGGCATCTGAGGAGATGCGCCGGTCGAGGATGCTGCTCGATCGGCTTCCCGGATTGATGGGCTACTGGGACCGCGAGCTGCACAACATCATCGCCAACGACGCGTACTTCGAGTACTTCGGGATGACCCCGGACGAAATCCGCGGACGCCATATCAGTGAAGTCCTCGGAGAGGCCGTCTACGCGCTCAACCTGCCCTACCTCCAAGCGGCGCTCGCTGGCGAGGAACAGTTATTCGAACGCACTCTTGTCGACCGACACGGTAAGACGCGATATACCCAGGCCTCCTACGTCCCCGACATCGTCGATGGTGACGTGTGGGGCCTTTGCGTTCAAGTGACCGACATGACTGCACGCGTCGAGGCCGAGCGCGCCCGCGACGAAGCGTTGCGACTGTTCCACATCGGGATGGCCAACGCCCCGTTTGGGGAGGCCATCCTGGACTCCTCGGGACACTCGGACCTGGAGGCGACGCTGTACCGCATCATCACGGCCGGGATGGAGCTTACCGGGGCGCGCTACGGTGCGATCGGCATACGCGGAAAGGGCGGCGGCATGGCCTCGTTCCTGCACGCGGGAATGGATGCCGACACCGTGCGACTGATAGGCGAACTGCCCGCCGGAAAGGGACTTCTCGGTCTACTGCTCGACGAGGGGCGCACACTGCGAGTCGGCGCCATTTCAGCGCATCAGGCTGCATGCGGATTTCCCGAACACCATCCTCCGATGCGTGCCTTGCTCGGCGTGCCGATCACCATCCGGCGAGACACGTTCGGAACCCTCTATCTGACCGATCCGCAAAGATCGCGCACGTTCACACAGTCCGACGAAAACGCCGCCCGCACGCTCGCGTCCGCGGCGGCCGTCGCGGTAGACCATGCGCAACTCTTCGAACGCGAGCGTGCGGCGGCAAGATTCACCGAGGCCAGCCGCCAGATCACCACCCAGCTGCTATCCGGCGGCGGCCCGCCCGTCCGGCCACTGCAGTTGATCGTGGACCGCGCCCGCGAACTGACCAACGCCGAACAGGCCATCGTGCTCGTCCCGAACGATGACCAAAGTTCGTTCGAGGACGTCCAGACACTCTTTGTGACCACCGCGGTAGGGCTGCACGCGGATGAGGTCGTCGGCCAGCTGGTGCCCGTCGAGGGATCGACGACCGGCAGTGTGTTCCGGTCCGGTGCACCGGTGATAACCGAGACCTTCCGCCACCCGATCCAGGCATTCACCGACGTCGGCGAACGGCCCGCGATCGTGATGCCACTTCGCGCCGAACAGTCCGTCATCGGGGTCATCGCCGTGGCCCGGCCCAAGCACCAGGAGCCATTCGACGCTAGCTACCTGGAAATGGTCAGCGACTTCGCCGACCACGCCGCCATGGCCTTGACACTGGCCGCGGCGCGTGAGCACGAACGCGAGCTGACCGTTTTCGCCGACCGCGAACGCATAGCTCAGGACCTGCACGATCACGTCATCCAACGCCTGTTCGCCGTAGGGATGGGCCTGCACGGCACCATCGCCCGATCATCCTCGCCCGACGTCACCGAGCGTCTCAACCGGACGGTCGACGACCTGCAGACCATTGTCCAAGAGATCCGCACGACGATCCATCAGCTCCAACCCCCTGGCGAGCGACTCGGCGACCTTCGGACACGGATTCAGCGTGCAGTCGCCGATCTCACTGACGACAGCGGCATCGCCACGACGGTCCACATGTCTGGACCGATGACGGTTGCCGATGCCTGCTTGCTCGATCACGCCGAGGCAGTGACGGTGGAAGCCGTCAGCAACGCGGTGCGACATTCCGGCGCGCAGCACCTCACAGTCAAGATCGACGTCGCCGACGAACTGCGCATCGACGTCACCGACGACGGCTGCGGCATCAACCCCACCAACACCCGCCACAGCGGCCTGGCCAACATGCTGCGCCGCGCCGAACTAGTCGGCGGCAGCTGCGAAATCGACCAAGCATCAGAGGGCGGCACCCACATCCGATGGACCGCCCCCCTCGGCCTGGCGTAGCTACTGTGACAGTCCACGAAGGTGGCCTGAGTTCGATTGACTGGCCGCCCAATTCGAGGAAGCTGCGCCGGAAGATCTTCGGTTGATGCCGCGGCCACCTGCTGGGTGACCGAGACTGGTCGCATGGCGAAATCCGAGCTCGACCAGTTCGGCGAGTTGGTCGAAGAGTTGACCGAGACAGTAGAACCGCCCGGGCTGCCAGGCAGCAACCCCACGCTGGCGCTGCAGCACATGGAGGCTGCGCTCGTTCGTGCCGACCTCGAGTGTCCGGACGTGCTCAGCCGCGAGCAGTTCCGGCGTCTGCGCTACCTCTTGAGCTTCGTGCGTTTGACCGTGTTCGAACCGGGCGCAGCCGGTCCCAGCGGTACCAGGGGCCGCGGCGACGTCAGGGTCGGTGACGAGATCAGCAGCTTCCGGAACCGAGTGATCGACGCGCTGTACACCCCACTACGCGGACGCACCAGCGCACCCGAGCGATTAACCGCTGCGAAGGAAATTCTCGCGAACTTCGCCGAGGACGTGGGGTTCGAACGTTCGTTGCTGCTGGATCGCCACAGCAACGACTTCTCCGCGGTCGACCTTGACGCTGAGCTTGGCTACAAGACCTATGTCGCGGTCCTGGGCGGCGGGGGCGGCGCCGGCTACGTCTACCTGGGTGGGATGCAGCGCATGCTCGCGGCGGGTCTGCCGCCCGCCTACATGCTGACGAACTCCTTCGGCGCCGTCGTGGGCAGTGTGATGGCCCGCGTGCTGCCGGTGCCCATCGACGACTATGTCGCATGGGCGAAAACCGTCACCTACCGAGGAGTCTTGGGCCCGGCCAGGACCCGGCGCCGCCACGGCCTCAACGGAATGTTCTCGCTGCAGTTCGACCAGTTTGCCAAGGAGATGTTCACCCGCGAAGACGGTCAGCCCATGCGGATGACGGACCTCGCGATCCCCTACGAAACCGTCGTCGCCGGTGTCAGGAAACAGTCTTTCGATCGGCTGCCCGGGCGGTTCCATCCGTCGCACTTCACGTTGATGGGTGTGCGGGCGCTCGAACACCTCAACCTGGGCTACGCACCAGGCGTCGTCAACCGACTGTGGCAAGTCGGCGCATTCATCGACTCACGCGTCGTCAAGCCGATCGTGCTGGGCGGCGACGACCTGACGGCTGATTTCAATGTCGTTGACGCCGCGAGCTTTTCGTCGGCGATTCCGGGAATTCTGCATCATGAGTCCAGTGACCCGCGGATGTGGGGCCTCCTCGACCAGTTGCTCGAGGAGAAGGACGTTGCCGCGTTGGTCGACGGGGGCGCTGCCAGCAACGTCCCGATTGAGCTCGCATGGAAGCGCATCCAGGACGGTCGGCTGGGTACCCGCAATGCGTGCTTCATCGCTTGGGACTGCTTCCACCCCCAATGGAATCCGAGACATCTTTGGCTGCAACCCATTACTCAGGCGTTGCAGCTTCAGATGGTTCGCAACGCGCCATTCGCCGACCGGGTTATCCGGTTCAGCCCGACGCTGTCTCCGGTCACGTTGGCGGCCGCGCCGGAAGCCATCGATCGCGCGATCGACTGGGGGAAGGCGTCGGTTGAGGATTCGGTGCCGTTCGTGCAGCGGCTGACCGAGCCGGTCTGGTGGGAAGGAAATCAGCCGCCACAAGTCGATCGCAAGCCGACGCGTGTCCCCAGTGCCCCGTTGCAGCCGATGGCCACGATTCTGGACGCGGCCCGACGAGCCGCCGAATACGTCCCGCGGGTCACTCGCGCGCGACGTCGGGTTGCGGCCGTCGGGGAACGCATCCGCGGGTCGCAATGACGGACCCCGTTGCCGCGCAATCGAAAATCCCGAAGGTTCGTCGCTGATGATCGGGACACTCTTCGTCGCGGCTGGTGACCGCTACCGAAGCACCACGCTCGCTAGCATTCCCCGCTGAGAGCTGCCAGCGGCCCGCCCGTGCATCCCGGCAAGGCCGGCCACAGATTCGTCGAAGGTGCCCCGGAGAACGGGGTGAGATCAGGGGCCTGCGATTGCGCGCCGCTGGCAGGTGAGCAGTAGTACGAATACTGAAGTTCCCCGTAGCAGGCGTCGGCCTGGGCGGGTCCGGTGCCGGTGGGTAGCAGGATCTGTGCGGCCGCACCGGCTGCGACTATCCCGATCGACACAATGAGCCGCCGGGCAGTGCTGCGGTGGATGCTGTTCATCATTGGTTTCCTCTCCTGTGCGCCGGCCCGAGCGGCCGTGCTGTCTGTAAGAGCATCGAGCGCGGATGACGGGGACAACTTTTCGGAAATTCATCGAACGCGGCTAAGGCGTTCGGGCCACCGGCGCCGTCCGGTGCGGATGCCCGCCTCACGTCAGCAAGCGATACGGGGCGGACACCCGTGTCCGGCGTGCCGTTGCGAACTCGGCAAGCGGGGTCGCGAATTCGCCCGTCCGGACTGAGGAAGTGAACCGATCGGGAGAGTGCACCGTAAATCCTGTTGAAGGTAGTGGCCCCTGGCTCGGGCAGATCTACGTGAGCTGCGAGTTCGGGCCCAGCTACCAGTGTTTGGAGTCCGAACGCGATGTCAGTGCAGTTCGATTGGAATGTGGCGGCCGACGCCGATCTCGTGGGCGCCGCTGCAGCCGGAGACCGATCGGCATTCGCGGAGATCTACGACCGGTACGCCGATCGGTTGTACGACTTCTGTGTGCGCATCACCGGCGACTCGGATGCCGCCGATTGTGTCCAGGAGACGTTCTTCAAGGCGGCCGTCGATCTGCCGGGACTGCGCGATCCCGACAAGTTACGTCCGTGGCTGTACTCCATCGCCCGGCACCAGGCGCTGCGTACGCTGCGCGCCCGCAAGCGCGAAACGGCGACCGACACGTTGCCGGACGAGGAGTCCGCTGATGCCGGCCCTGATGTGCTGGCCGCGCGGAATGAGCTCGCCGAGCTGATCAGGCAGGCAGAGGGCGGACTGTCCGGCGGCGATCGCCAGGTCCTGGACCTGGCCTATCGCCACGGCCTGACCGCTCCGGAACTGGCCCAGACTCTCGGCGTCAGCAACGCGGCTGCCAAAAAGATGGTGCAGCGGCTCCGAGATACCGTCGAAAGGTCGTTGGGCGCATTGCTGGTGATTCGCCAGGCCGCAGCTGCCGTCATTGCCGGCCGGCAGACACTGCCCAGACGGCAGCACCGTCAGCGGCGATCAGTCCTGCCCCGCACCGAACCCGACCCAGGCGCCGAACTGTCCGCATATCGCGGTGGGCACGCCGGTCTGCGGTCGGGTGGCGAAGGGGCACTGAGCGAAAACGGTTGTCGTGCAAAGTAGGTCTTCAAAAAGTGTGGGATATCGCGGTGCTCGTCTCTCCTGACTGATGAACGCGGCGCGGCCGGCGTCTTGAGAGGTCAGGTTCGCGCGTGCTCACCGAGGACAGCGAGTTTCTCGCGGTACTCCGTCTCGGTGATCTCACCTTGGGCGAATCGGACGGCAAGCACCTGTTGAGCGTCGGGTTCGGCGGGGGTGGGGTATTGATTCGTTCGGTCGCCGCTGGCGACGCGGATCAGTGCGACGATGCCGCCGAGCACCAGAGCCCAGAACAAGAACATCCCGATCGCCATCCCCGCGTAGCCCCATCCGCCCATCTCATGGCCGTACCAGAACATCATGATCTGCCGCTCCTTCCGATGCTGTGGACCATCGTTCCCGCCTGGGGCCGTGCCGCGCTGGTGCCAAAGAGATGTCAATGCAAGGACTTTTGGCACAAAGCAGAGCAGCTGCACCAAGGTGGCCAAGAGGGCCAGCGGTACGCGCAAGCTCGGTGTCGTCCGGCTGAGCCTCGGCTCAACCGGCCTGACTGATGTACTCCGATGGCTGGGCGGCCCGCACCCATGCCAGCGGGTTCAGGTTCCGGTACGGATCGCCGGCACGGAGCTCTTGCAGGTCGGCCAGGATCTGTTCCAGCGCCTGCTGTGTCGTCGACTTGACCGTCTCCACCCACGTGGCGTGGTTGGTTCGAGCGGGGGCGGTGGTGCTGACCGGCGCGCCGAACTCCAGGTACATGCGCTGCGGGCGCGGGAACAGGGTCGGGCCGACGCCGCGCACCAGCGGCATGGCCATGTCGCTGCGGCCGCTGAGCCGCTCGGCGACCGACTGGCTCAGCTGGCCCAGCATGCTGTCCCGCTCGACGACACTCCGGTAGACGTCGTCGCTGCCCACCAGTCCGACCGGCACGATCGGGTAGCCGTTTTCGATGGCCACCCGGGCGAATCCGGCCCGGCCCTGCCATTGCAGCTGGTACTCCTCGCCCTTGAACTTGGGCATCTCGCGGCCACCGCCGGGGAACACCAGCACGGTTTCGTTGTGCCGCATCAGTTCTCGTGCGGTGTCGGGGTGACCGACCACCCCGCCGTAGGCGGCAACCAGGTCGCCGCCGAAGCCGGTCATTTGGCCCAGTGCCCGCTCCGCCAGCGGACGAACTCGTACGCCCAGTTCGCGACGCGTGTAGTAGGGCACCAGCAAGACCTCGGCGAAGCCGAAGGCGGTGTGGTTGCCCACCAACAGGAATCGGCCGTCGCGGGGCAGCCGGTGCAGGCCCGCCACGTACGGCCGGTACAGGTCGATCAGCGGATCGAGCACGTCACCCGTGGCGCCCAACATGTTTCGCAGCGTGCGGACGCGAGATGGCGGATCCATGACCGCCGCGATCTCCGCGTCGGTGACGGTCGGCCGGCCTTTTGGCGGTCCAAATCCCATGATCGTTTCCATTCGGTGTGGCGGTGTTGTCACCACCGTACCGAGAATTTGATTAGTCTGGCTATCAACTTCATATGAGATCTGCGCCGCAGTCATCTACCGGGGTGGCGGCCGCGGTGCTGTTGCTGTCAGCGCGCACCGTCGGCGTGGGCTGCGCCAAGTCGAAGGTTGGCTCGTTCCTTCGGTGTGGTCGCACCCCAAATTCCGTAGGGCTCATCGGCTTCCATGGCATGGCCGAGGCATTCGTGCAGTACCGGGCAGCTGTGGCAGATCCGTTTGGCGTTCTCTTCGTGGGCGATCCGGCGGGCGCCGCGGTCGTCGTCGGTGGTGTAGAACACCTCGGCCGGTAACCCCCGGCAGCGGGCACGGAGCTGCCAGTCCCAGGCTCCAGTGGTGGTGGCCGCGTCCCGCGTGTGGCACCTGGAGCGCGGCCGGTGCCGGGTAGTGCGTGAATTGGAGACGAATGTGCCACCGGGGCAAGGGGATGCCGACGGCAAGGTCATCGCCGGTACTTGCGGTTGAACTTCTCGACCCGGCCGGCGGTGTCAAGGATCTGCCGCTTGCCCGTCCACATCGGATGCGAGTCCGAGGTGACGTCGACGACGATCAGCGGGTAAGTCTGTACCCCGTCGGCGGTCTGCCATTCGATGGTGCGCGAACTGGTTGCGGTGGACCGCGTCAGGAACGTCTTGCCGGTGGTGGCGTCCTGGAAGACGACGGGGTGGTAGTCGGGGTGAATACCGGCTTTCATGGAAACCTCCGTCGACTGTATGGAAATGATTGTCATTAAGGCGTCGCCGACGATACCGCACCCGCCCCGGCTTGTCGAAAATGGTTATCAATAAGACCGCAGCTCCCTCCCAGCCTGGCTCGCTACTCTCGGTACACCCGGCTCCTGACGATGAGGACACCGATGACGCGGCTCTGGTCCCTGGTCGCGGTGCTGCTGTGTCTGGCGGCGCTGCAATCCGGTTGCTCGGCGCGGCCGGTCCAGCCACCTGGCGTGCCGGCTCAGGCGCCGATGCCGCCGATGCCGCCGATGGGCTGGAACTCGTGGAACTCCGGCGTCGCGCTCACCGAGGCCAACATCAAAGCCGTCATCGACGCCATGGCGTCCTCTGGCATGCGTGATGCCGGCTACCGCTACGTCAACCTCGACGCCGGTTGGGCCGCGCCACAGCGCACAGCCAACGGTGAATTGCAGGCCGACCCAACACGTTTCCCGAACGGCATGACCGACCTGGCCAAGTACGCCCACGATCGGGGCATGCTGCTAGGCCTCTACGCGAGCCCGTTCAACGAAGGCTGCAGCGCTCAACCGGCGCTCGCGGCTGTCGGCCACGAAACCCAGGACGCGAAGGACTACGCGGCCTGGGGTATCGACATGCTGAAGTACGACTGGTGCCGCAGCGAGGCCGACCACCAGCACCAGGTGCAGGTGTTCAGTGCCATGCGAGATGCACTGCGGGCATCCGGTCGGCACATCGTCTACAGCATCAACCCCAACAGCTCCGACGATCAGAACGCGGGCGTTCGATACGACTGGTCGGGCATCGCCGATATGGCTCGCGCGACCACCGACCTGGTGCCGGTCTGGCATGACCAGTTACCGCCGCTTGGCCCGCTGGATCCGTTCGCCTGGCACGTCTACCTGGGAGTCCCC
>JARLGS010000684.1 GCA_031292695.1 Mycobacterium sp.
GATCATCAGCATGACCCGCACCGCGACGGGCCTGGGTGGAATCTGGATCTGGCTCCAGGACGTCACTGGGACGCAGTACTACTACGCCCACCTGAACAGCATCGCGAGCGGCATCGGCCCGGGGACCCAGCTGACCACCGGTCAGACGATCGGCACCGTCGGCAATTCCGGCGACGCGGCCAGCGGTGCGCCCTACCTGTACCTCGAGGTGCACCCGGGCGGCGGCGCGGCGATCGATCCGTTCCCGGACCTGAACCTGCTCGACCCTACGCCCGCCAGGACCTAATGGCGGTGGATCAGCTCCGAATAAGCTGATCCACAGAGCCAACGGCAGGTGAGCACTCTGGTGACCCGGGCCTTCGAGCCCTATGGCTAGAGCGTGCCCCTGCCGTTCGGTGAGGAGGTCGACGGCTGGTGGGATGGCGTGCCATCTGAGCACTACACCATTAGGACGCCGCAGCCTTCTCGGGGCTCGAACGCACAGGGTTCAATCCGAGGGGAGGCACAAGGTGATCTTCGTGGGCGTCGACTGGGCCGAGGCCCATAACGACGTGCTGGTCATGGATGAGGGCGGGGTGGTGCTCGGCAGGGGTCGATTCTCGACAGGGGTCACCGGGCTTGCACAGCTGCACGCGCTCGTGGCCGATTGTGCCGAGGAGCCAGGTGAGGTGATCGTCGGCATCGAGATCGATCGCGGCCTATTGGTCGACTCGCTGGTCGGCGCCGGGTACCAGGTGTATGGCGTCAATCCCTTGGCGGCCAGTCGCTACCGCGATCGCCACACGACATCCGGCGCCAAGTCGGATGCCGGCGACGCAAAGCTCTTGGCCGATTTGGTGCGCACCGACCGTCATAACCACCGACTGGTCGCCGGCGACACCGAGGAGGCTGGCGCGATCCGGGTGCTGGCCCGGGCCCATCAGGGCCTTGTCTGGGCCCGCCAACGCCAGGTCAATGCCCTGCGCTCGGCGCTGCGTGACTACTTTCCGGCAGCGCTCGAGGCCTTCGGCACCGACCTGGCGCAAACCGATGCCCTGGCGATCCTCACCATCGCCCCGACGCCCGAGCGGGCCCGGGGGCTCTCGCGCACAAAGATCGCCGCGGCGCTGCGCCGCGCAGGTCGCCAGCGCAACATCGAACAGCGCGCCATCGAGCTCCAGAGCGCGCTGCGTACCGAGCAGCCCGAGGGCCCTTCGCAGATCGCCGAGGCCTTCGGCGCGGCGACTGCCGCGCGGGTGGTCGTGCTGGTGTCGCTCAACCGACAGATCACCGAGCTCGAGCACGCCATGGCGGAGCATTTTGATCGTCACCCGGACGCCGAGATCCTACGCAGTCTTCCCGGACTTGGTCTGGTGCTCGGCGCCCGGGTGCTTGGCGAATTCGGGGATGACCCGAGTCGCTTCACCGATCCTAGAGGCCGCAAGGCCTACGCGGGTACTGCC